>NZ_JBNYXM010000036.1:0-50301 GCF_051380665.1 Janthinobacterium lyxosi | reverse complement strand
TCTGCGCCGTCAAGTCGCCATCGGCCACCTTGCGGGCGATTTCCACGGCCGTGCGCAGGGGGCGAACGATGCCCATCGTCAAGACCCAGGCGCACACGACGCCAAAAGCCAGCGCCAGCGCGGCCAACACCAGCAGCAGATTGCGGCTGGTACTGGCGACGGCGTCGATCTCGCGCGCCGTCGTGTCGATGCTGGCGCGCTGGTATTCCAGCAAGTCCTGCACCATCTTCTGGTATCTCGCGGCGGCCGGCACGAAGGTCTTTTCAAACACTTCATTGGCAGCGTCGACCTGCGCTTCGCCCTTCAGCTTGTAGACCTGGTCGCGCGAACTGATGTACACCTTGCGCTGTTCCAGCAAGCCCGCGAACATGGCTTTTTCGGCGGGCAAGTCGATCAGTGCCTCGATCCTCTTTTGCAGCTCGGCCGAACTGGACGACGAAACTTTTGATTCTTCGGCAAAATAGCCGCTCAGCGAAGTGTCGCTGCTGCGGGCAATGGCGATGGTGCGCCGCACGGCGCTGTCGATACGGCCATACCAGTCGGAAATATGGCGTTCCTTCGCCAGCGGCTGCTCCATCATGACGCGCGTGGCGCTGGCCACGTCATGCAGACGCCAGACACTGATGCCGGTGATGAGTATGGAAAACAGCAAAATGACGGCAAAACCCGATCCCAGACGCACCCCGATGCTGACGTTTCTTAACAAATTCATGTGAACTATCCTAATATCCAGAAGAGGCCCTGCAGCCAGCGCCAGGGACAGCATGGCGGACACCGCCAAATCTGTCCCGCCAAGTAAACTGGCGCACGGTTCGGTTGAACCGTGCGCCAGTAAAATGCGCTAGCGTGCTCCCTGCAGAAACGATATGCAATACTTAATGTCAATAGTTTTTGACAATATGCAGGGAAATTCTCTTCACTGCAGCATTACGCCGCCAGTTTCTCGATCAAGCCCATGTCGGCGCTGGACATCAGCTGGTCGATATCGACCAGGATCAGCATGCGCTCGTCGATGGTGCCCAGGCCGATCACGTATTCCGTGTTGATCGAGCGGCCCATGTCCGGCGCCGGCTTTATCTGGTCCGGCAGCAAGGTAGTGACGTCGGACACGCGGTCCACGACCATGCCGACCACGCGGTTGCCGATATTGAGGATGATGACGACGGTGAACTGGTCATAGCTGGGCGTGCCCAGGTTGAACTTGATGCGCATGTCGACGATTGGCACGATGATGCCGCGCAAGTTGACCACGCCCTTGACGAACTCGGGTGCGTTGGCGATGCGGGTCGGCGTTTCATAGCTGCGGATTTCGCTGACTTTCTGGATGTCGATGCCATACTCTTCCTGGCCCAGGGTAAAGGCCAGGTATTCGGCAGCCTTGGCAACGGTTGCGCCAGTGTCGCTGGAAATGGTGTTCATGATAATCCTTTCGTTAACTCGCCTGGGGCGCAGGCCAAGACACGCTGCACGCGGGTCCTGGACGTGACGAGCCATCCAGAATGCAATAAAATGGCTGCCAATTGTATGTTTTTGCAAATACTTTCTAGCAATTAGCTTATGTCTCTAATTTCCGTGCGGCAATATTAACCCATGTAAATTTTACATGCACTAAAAAAGAGCGCTCACCGGGCTGATGCTTTTCCAAAATGCACTTATGTGGCAAATGCGGCACGCTGGGGCGCCAGGCTCCGGGCCACATGCGGCGGCGTTTTATGCCACACTGGCAGCCCCTGCTTTTTACAACTTTACACCATGCATTCTTTGCTTTCCCAATGGCAACCACGCCTGCTGGCACTGGCCACGGCCGGCCTGGGCCACGACAGCGCCCACGACATCAACCACCTGCAGCGCGTCTGGCGCAATGCCAGCGTCCTGCTGCAAGACCATGCGCAAGCCGATGCCCTCACCGTGATGGCCGCCTGCTATCTGCACGACCTGGTCAACTTGCCGAAAAACCACCCCGAGCGTCACCTGGCCTCGCGCCAGGCGGCAGCCCTGGCTTGCCGCCAGCTGGCCGAACTGGATTTTCCTGCGGACAAGCTGGCCGGCGTGGCCCACGCCATCGAGACGCACAGTTTTTCTGCCGATCTGCCGCCGCACACCATCGAAGCGCAAATCGTGCAGGATGCCGACCGCATCGACGCGCTGGGCGCCGTGGGACTGGCACGCCTGTTCTATACGGCGGCGCGCATGGACAGCGCACTGGCGCATGGCAGCGATCCGCTGGCCGAACATCGCGCACTGGACGACAAGGCGTACGCGCTCGACCATATCGTCACCAAGCTCGACAAGCTGCCCGGCAAGATGCAGACGGCGGCGGGCCGCGCGCTGGCCGAACAGCGCCTGGCCGTGCTGACGGATTTCCGCGCCGCCTTTGCCTCGGAATGGGGAATTACGCTCTAGCATGGGTGGCGATAGCCAGCAGCGCGCATGCTGTCTATAATGCAAGCCTCAGCTATCGCGCCGCGCGTCAGCAGAAACCTGCAACGCGCCGGCGCAACGCCAACGCGCCGAAAGCATGCATGTCCGATAAAACCAGCCACGACAGCCATTCCCCGTCCTCCCCCGCCGCGCCCGCGCGCGCCGGCAACCTCAATTTCATCCTCGTCTGCGTCTTCATCGACATGCTAGGCATCGGCCTGGTGGTGCCCGTGCTGCCCATCCTGATCGGCGACTTTGTCAACGGCAAGGAGGCGCAAGCGTTCTGGTACGGCATCATGGCGGCCGTCTTCGGCTTGCTGCAGTTCATCTTCATGCCCATGCTGGGCGCCATCAGCGACCGTGTGGGACGCCGTCCCGTGCTGCTGTACTCGATGGCCGGCATGGGCATCAATTTCCTTGCCACGGGCTGGGCGCCGAACCTGGCCTGTTTGTTCATCGGCCGCATCATCGGCGGCGTGTCGTCGGCCAGCATGTCGGTCGCGTCCGCCTATGCCTCCGACATTTCCACGCCGGACAACCGCGCCAAGAGCTTCGGCAAGATCGGCGCCGCCTTTGGCCTGGGCTTCATTTGCGGCCCCATGCTGGGCGGCCTGCTGGGCGAGATCAATCTGCACCTGCCGTTTTACGTGGCGGCGGGCCTGTCGGCAGCCAATTTCATCTACGGCTATTTCTTCGTGCCCGAATCGTTGCAGCCAGGTCCGCGCGCGCCATTTACTTTGGCGCGCATCAATCCGTTTTCCGCCCTGCTGAAACTGGTGCGCCGCGTGGAGATCCGTGGCCTGGTGCTGGCCTTCGGCCTGATGACGTTTGCGCAAATGATGCTCAACACCACCTGGGTGTTGTACACGCACTTTCGCTTCGACTGGACGCCGCGCCAGAACGGCATCGCCCTGTTTTGCGTGGGCCTGTGCGCGGCCGTGGTGCAGGCGGGCTTGCTGGGTATTTTGATCAAGCGTTTTGGCGAAGTGCGGCTGTCCTTGCTGGGCATGGCCTCGGGCGCCCTCACCTACCTGCTGTACGGCCTGGCGACGCAAGGCTGGATGATGTATGCGTTGATTTTGTGCAACCTGCTGGCCTTTGCCGCCGGCCCCGCCCTGCAAGGCATCATCTCGAAGGCGTCCGCCGCCAGCGAGCAGGGAGAACTGATGGGTTCCCTGCAATCAATCAGCAGCCTCGGCATCATCATCATGCCCTTGCTCGGCAGCATGATCCTCAGCGAAGTGAGCCACTTGCCGCCGCAAGACTGGCGCATCGGCAGCACCTTCTATCTGTGCGCCATCATGCAAACCCTGGGCATCCTGGTGGCCTGGCGCTACTTCAAGGCGCAACGCCAGGCAAGACTTGTGGTTTCCACCACAAAGTAGTCGGCGGGATAATATTGCATTTGAGAAATAAATAGGCGAGAATGGGATAATCAACCGCGCGTTACCGACGCCCGGCATTCGATGGTGAGCAAGGATGGGTATGACTGAATTTTATTCCAGCGCCTGGCGCCGAACCGTGGCCATGCTGATGCTGGCGCTGCCGTCGCTGGCCGGCGCGCAATGCTCGCGCGACATCCAGGTGCCCGTCTCGGCCATCGGCGCCAGCGTGGTGGTCAACGGCGCCACGATCAGCGGCATCTACCCTGACTTGCTGCGCAGCCTGGGTGCCAAGCTCGGCTGCAATTTCATCTTCACGGCCGTGCCCCGCGCGCGCCTGGAGGCGATGTTCGAGACGGGCAAGGCCGACCTGCTGATCCCGGCCAGCAGCACCTTGCGGCGCGACCAGCATGGCCTGTTCATCCCCATGATGGGCAGCCGTCCCCTGCTGATCTCGCTACAGGGCACGCGCGGACCCATCAACACCATGCAGGAATTGCTCGAGCGGCGCGAATTACGCGTGGCGCTGGTGCGCGGCTACGACTATGGCGCACCATACCAGGCGCTGGCGAAGGAGCTGAGCAGCCAGGGACGCCTGTTCTACGAAGTCGATGCGCTCTCCGTGGCGCGCCTGATGCAAAGCGGCTTCATCGATGCCACCATCATGGCGCCCACCATCCTGGCCGGCGTGGCGCAGAACGATGCGCGCGTGTACGGCCTGGCCGACCGCCTGCGCCTGGAAGCGCTGCCCGAGCTACCGTGGGGCATGAGCGGCGTCTACCTGTCGCGCAAGACGCTGACGGCGGAAGACCAGGCGACCCTGCGCGAACTGCTGGACAAGGCGGGCCGCTCGGGCACCGTGATGGACGCCTTCCAGCGCCATCACCGCCAGGAACTGCTCTCGCTCAGCATACGTCCGCGCTAAGGACATACACATGTCGGGTCTGGTCGTCGCCGTCGTTTTATTTGCCGCCCTGTTGCACGCCAGCTGGAACGCCATCGTCAAGTCGGGCAAGGATAGCTTTCTCAGCACGGTGCTCGTCTCCGTGGGCGCGGCCCTGATCTCGCTGGCAGTCTTGCCCTTTGTCGATGCTCCCGCGCCCGCCAGCTGGCCCTACCTGGCCGCCTCGGCCGTGGCGCAGCTGGCCTATTACTCTCTGCTGGCGGCCGCCTACAAGGCGGGCGACATGAGCCATGCCTACCCCCTGATGCGCGGCAGCGCGCCGCTCCTCGTGGCGCTGGCCAGCTGGCCGCTGATCGGCGAGCGCCTGTCTTCCCTGCAGATGGGCGCCGTCGCCTGCATCTGCGCGGGTATCTTCGGCCTGTATTTCGCCGCGCGCCTGCCCGCCATCGGCAGCACGCCGAAAAACACGGGACGCGCCACCGCCTTTGCGCTGGGCAACGCCTGCGTCATCGCCAGCTATACCCTGATCGATGGCATCGGCGTGCGCCTGTCCGACGCACCGGCCGCCTACACCATGTGGATTTTTGTCTTGAACGGCACCGGACTGCTGCTGTGGACGGCGTTGCGCCGCCCCGCCGACTTGCTTGCCTATGCGCAAACGCAATGGCGCCTGGCCGCCTTTGGCGGCTTCGGCACCCTGGCTTCATATGGCCTGGCCTTGTGGGCCATGACGCAGGCGCCCGTGGCCGCCATCGCGGCCCTGCGCGAAACGTCGATTTTGTTCGCCATCGCCATTGCGGCCCTGTTCCTGCGCGAAAAAATCAGCCCCCGCCGCTACCTGGCCATCGCCCTGATCGCGGCGGGCGCCATCCTCATGCGCGCCGGCTAGCGGGCGTCGAGCGGCGCTATCGGCAACTCGATTGCGCTGGCCGCGCCTGCCGCGTGGTACACGCGCTGCGTGGCCTTCTTGTAATCACCAGGCTGGGCCAGGAAGATGTTCGGCACGAAGGTTTGCGGGTTGCGGTCGTACAGGGGGAACCAGCTCGACTGCACTTGCACGGCGATGCGGTGACCGGGCAAGAAGACGTGATTCGCATTCGGCAAGGCGAAGCGGTAGCGTTCCACCTTGCCCGCTGGAATGGCCGTCGGGTGCTCGAAGCTGTCGCGGTAGCGGCCACGGAAGATATCCATCGCCACACCCAATTGATACCCGCCCATGGCCGGCTGCGACGGCACTTCGTCCGGATACACATCGATCAGTTTCACCACCCAGTCGGCATCCGTGCCGCTGGTGGCGGCGAACAGGTTCACCATCGGCGCACCGGCGATGCGCACGGCCGTCTTCAACGGTTCGGAAACATAGCTGAGCACGTCCGTGCGGTCCGCATAGCCGCGCTGGTCGCTGACCAGCCATGGCTTCCACACGTCGGCGTCAATGAGGCGCACGGGACGTGCGACGAAGGGGACGGGTTTCGCAGGATCGGCCACGTATTCATCGAACGCGCCGCCGGCCGCATCTGTTTGCGCTGGCGCAAAGCCCAGCTTGTAGCCATCCTGCAGGTAGACCGGCGTCAACTTGGTCTCGCAGGTGTCGCAGGCCAGCGGCCACTGCTGCAGGCGCTGCCACTGGTTCGTGCCGCTCTGGTACGACACCACGGGCGCCGTGTTCGCGTCCGGCGCGCCATCCTTCAGGTATTGATTGAGGAATGGTTGCATGACTTTTTCACGGAACTGGCGCGCCGTGTCGCCGTCAAACTTCAAGGCGCCCAGGCTGGAACCGTCATAGTTGACGCCGCTATGACGCCACGGGCCAATGGCCAGGTAATTGAGATTGTTGCGCTTGTCGCGCCCTTCCATCGCCGTGTAGCTGGCATAGGGGCCATAGATGTCTTCCTGGTCCCACTGCCCCACCACGTGCATGGTGGGCACGATCAGCGGGCGCTTCGCCAGGATTTTATCGAGCGCCTGTTCCTGCCAGTAACTGTCGTAGGCCGGGTGTTCGAACAGCTTTTTCGTGTACGTCAGCTTGTCGATGCCGAATTTCTTCGCGTAATCGCCGGCCGAGCCGATGCGCAGATACGCATCGTAGTCGTCGTAGACGCCCGTCACGGGCGCCTCGCCGCTGCCGCGCACGCTCGTCTGCCACGCCAGGTAAGACAAGCTCGGCATGCGGAAGGCGCCGTTATGGAACCAGTCGTCGCCGCGCCAGCCATCGACCATGGCGCTCATGGGAATGGCCACTTTCAGCGCCGGATGCGGGTCGACCAGGGCCATCAGCACCGTATGTCCCTCGTACGAGGAACCCAGCATGCCCACCTTGCCATTGCTTTCCGGCACGTTTTTCACGAGCCAGGCTATGGTGTCCCACGCATCCGTGACGTTATCGACCTTGGTATTGTTCAGCGGCCCCCGCACGGGGCGCGTCATCACGTAATCGCCTTCCGAGCCATGCTTGCCGCGCACGTCCTGGAACACGCGGATATAACCGTTTTCCACCAGGGTATCGTCGCCCTGCGGCAAGGTGGCCAGCATGCTGGCGCTGGTTGCGCGCTGGGCGCGACGGGCCGCATTGTACGGCGTGCGCGTGAGCATGATCGGCGCCCGTTTGGCGTCTTTCGGCACGACGATCACCGTGTACAGCTTGACGCCGTCGCGCATGGGGATCATCACCACGCGCTTGACGTAGTCATTCATGTCGGGCATGACCAGCTTGGCGCCGATATCGGGCGTCATGGGCGGTGTTTGCGCCAGCACGGGTGCAGCAAAGAGGGAACTGATAACCAGGGCCAGGCCGGTGAGCCGGGCGGGGGACGACACGCGCATACTGTTCTCCAATGATTCATGCCAAGCAAAAGTGGCCGAACGGCAATAGTACCCGGAAAGCAAGTTTTGCAGTAGGCCCGTCTCTGACGCAGCGCAGCAGATAAATCGGCACGCAACTTGACAGAACGCGCACGAACTGCAACCATAACGCCATGAAATTTATCCCGTCACAACACGCCTGCTTGAATTGGTGGTCCCGCTCACTTTCGCGCGGCCACTCTATAGTGATGTGAATTTGATCCACGCCGCCTCGATCGGTGGCGTAACAGGCTCCAGCCTGGATCATCCCCGATGCAGGCGGCTCAAAAGGAAACTTGATGAGCTTGCCTAACACTCCCGATACTCCCGATACCGACAACGCCCCGGCCGCGCCATTGTCCGCCGCCGCCATCGCTTCGCAATCCGTGATCCTGACGGGCGACCGTCCGACCGGCCCCTTGCACCTGGGCCACTACGTGGGCAGCCTGCGCGACCGCGTCCGCTACCAGAACAGCTACAAGCAATTCATCATGTTGGCCGACGCGCAGGCGCTGACGGACAATATGGATGACATCGACAAGGTGCACCGCAATGTGGTCGAAGTGGCGCTCGATTATCTGGCCGTCGGCATCGACCCGACGAAAACCACGGTGTTCATCCAGTCGCAAATCCCGGAATTGGCCGAGCTGACCTTTTACTACCTGAACATCGTTACCGTGGCGCGCCTCGAGCGCAATCCCACCGTCAAGGAAGAAATCCGCTTGCGCGGCTTCGAACGCGACATTCCAGCCGGCTTTTTGACCTACCCGGCCAGCCAGGCGGCCGACATCACGGCCTTCAAGGCGGGTGTGGTGCCCGTGGGCGAAGACCAGATTCCGATGATCGAACAAACGAATGAAATCGTGCGCCGCTTCAACCGCATGTACAACCGTGAAGTATTGATGGAATGCAAGGCGCTGGTGCCGGACATCGGCCGCCTGCCCGGCATCGACGGCAAGGCGAAGATGAGCAAGTCGCTGGGCAACACCATCAACCTGGGCGCCACCTCGGCCGAAATCACGGCCGCCGTGAAAAAAGTCTATACCGACCCGCTGCACCTGCGCGTGGAAGACCCGGGCCACCTGGAAGGCAACATCGCGTTTACCTACCTGGATGCGTTTGACCCGGAAAAAGCGGCGCTGGCCGAAATGAAAGCCCATTACGTGCGTGGCGGCCTGGGCGACAGCATCGTCAAGAAGCGCCTGGACCTGGTCTTGCAGGAAATGCTGGCGCCGATCCGCGCCCGCCGCGAAGAGTTTGCCAAGGACAAGGGGCAAGTCATCCAGATGCTGAAAGAAGGCACCTTCAAGGCGCGCGAGGTGGCGGCCCGTACGGCCGATGAAGTCAAGTCGGCGCTGGGTCTCAATTACTTCTGATCACAGACAGGAATAGCAAACTGATGCGCCCAGGCGGAGTCGGGTAAAATCCCGCTTTCGCCTGGGCGCAATTCGTTTGTCACCGTGGCATCAGCAATCCGTAGAGAAGACAACGCGCCATGACCGATACCCCTATCGAACAGCTGCTGCAGCAGCATTTTTCCATCAATGCGCTGCAACGCTCGCCCGCGCCCCTGCAGCAGGCGCTGGGCATGCTGGGCGGCTGGCTGGCCGCCGAACGCGACACGCCGTATCCGCACACGCCGTACGCGGAACTGCTGACGCAACTGTCCGACACTTGCCTGCCCGCGCACGGCATGCCCGTGGCGGATTTCCTGCAAGAACTCGACACCACCGTGCTGGCCAATACGGCCCAGCTGAACCATCCGCAATACATCGGCCACATGACGCAGGCCTTGCCCTGGATCAGCGTGCTGGCCGAAGCGTTTACAGCCACCCTGAACCAGAACCAGGTCAAGATCGAGACGGCGTATGTCTCGACCCTGATCGAAAAGCAGATCCTCGGCTGGCTGCACCGCCAAGTCTACCAGCAGCCCGGACATGTCTACACGCAGGCGATGGCCGCCACCAGCGGCGCGCTGGGCAATGTCGTCAATGGCGGCACCATGGGCAACTTGACGGCCCTGGCCGTGGCGCTGGAAAAACAATTACCCGGCACGCGCAAGCAGGGCCTGTTTGCCGCCATGCAGGCATCCGGCCATGCGGGGCTGGCCGTCATCGGCTCGGCCCGCAGCCATTATTCCGTGAAAAAGGCGCTGGCGACCCTGGGCCTCGGTGAAAACGCCTTGCACCTGGTGGCCGTCGACCGCGACAACCGCATCGATGTCGCCGCGCTGGAAGCGACCATTGCCGACTTGAAATTGCGCAAGATCAAGGTCGTCGCCATGATCGGCATCGCCGGCACGACGGAGACGGGCGCCATCGACCCGCTGGCCGCCATGGCGGCCATTGCCGCGCGCGAATCCATCTGGTTCCATGTGGATGCAGCCTGGGGCGGTGCCCTGCTGATCGCGGAACAATACCGCGCGCTGTACGACGGCATCGCGCTGGCTGACTCCGTCGTCATCGACGGGCATAAACTGCTGTGGGTGCCGATGGCGCAAAGCATGGTGCTGTTCAAGGATAGCGCCAGCCTGAACTTGCTGAAACACAACGCCAACTACATTTTGCGCGACAACTCGGGCGACCTGGGCCAGACGTCACTGGAAGGCTCGCGCCGCTTCGACGCCTTGAAACTGTGGACCTCGTTCAAGGTGCTGGGCGTGTCCGGCTACACGAGCTTGCTGCAGCAGGCGGCCACCCTGTCCGGCCAGTTGCAGCAGTTATTGGCCGACCAGCAGGACTTCGAACTGCTCACCCGTTCCGACACCTTCATTCTGACCTACCGCTACGTGCCCGCGCACTTGCGCCAGCGCATGGAAAGCTTGCTGGCCGGCGACCAGGTGGACGCGGCGACCGAACTGAACAAGCAACTGAACACGCTCAACGCCAAGCTGCAAAACCGGCAAAAAGCGCAAGGCCAGAGTTTTGTGTCGCGCACGGTACTGGAATCGACGCGCTATCCTGGCCCGACCAATGTGCTGCGCGTGGTCATGACAAATGTCAAGACGCGTCCCCACCACCTGCGCGCCATCCTGGCCGAGCAGCGGGCCATCGGCCAGACGCTGGTGGCCGAACTGGGCCTGTAAGAAACCTCCCACCCATCAGCCTTGACTGGATGCCCGATGCAGCGCCCCCGCGCCACCTTCGCCGCCCTCACCGATCTCTTACGCCATCTGTTGAAATGGCTGCTGCTCGCCTTTGTTGTGGCCGCACTGGCAGGGTCGGCCTCGGCCGCTTTCCTGTTCGCCCTGGACTGGGCGACGCGCACGCGCCTGGCGCACGCCTGGCTGATCTGGCTGCTACCTGTGGCGGGCTTTGCCGTCGGCTGGCTGTATTTGCGCTACGGCAGCAGTGTCGAAGGCGGTGCGAATCTGCTCATCGATGAAATCCACGACCCGAAAAAAATCGTCCCCTTGCGCATGGCGCCGCTGGTGCTGGGCGGCACTGTCGTCTCGCATTTGTTCGGCGCGTCTGTCGGGCGCGAAGGCACGGCCGTGCAGATGGGTGGCGCGCTGGCCGACCAGCTAACCCGCATGTTTCGCCTGAACAATGAAGACCGGCGCATCATCCTGATGGCCGGCATCAGCGCCGGCTTTGCCTCCGTCTTCGGCACGCCGCTGGCAGGCGCCCTCTTCGGCCTGGAGGTGCTGGCCATCGGCCGCCTGCGCTATGAAGCCATGCTGCCTTGCCTGGCCGCCGCCGTCATCGCCGACCAGGTGGGCCTGCTGTGGGGCGTCCAGCATACGCATTACGCCATGCCGCTAATCCCCGCCATTTCCGCCTGGACCTTGTGCGCCATGGTGATCGCGGGCATGCTGTTCGGCGTGACCGGTAACATATTTGCGCAAGCCACGCACGGCTTGAGCGGACTGATGAAGCGCTGGATCAGCTATGCCCCGCTGCGCCCGCTGATAGGCGGCCTCGTCGTCGCCGTCGCCGTGTGGATGATCGGTACGGACCGGTACATCGGCCTGGGCATCCCCACCATCGTCGACGCGCTGAAGGAACCGCTGCCCGCCTGGGATTTTCTCGGCAAGATGGCGTTTACCATCGTCTCGCTGGGCACCGGTTTCAAGGGCGGCGAAGTGACGCCCCTGTTCTTCATCGGCGCGACCCTGGGCAACGCGCTGGGGCCGCTGCTGCACCAGCCCGTCACCTTGCTGGCCGCCATCGGCTTTGTCGCCGTGTTTGCAGGCGCGGCCAACACGCCCATCGCCTCGACCCTGATGGCGATGGAACTGTTCGGCGCCGAGATCGGCGTGTACGCAGCCATCGCCTGCGTCGTCGCCTATCTGTTTTCCGGCCACGCAGGCATTTACCGGGCGCAACGCAGCGGCCACGCCAAGCGCACACCCCCTAAGGATGCAGACACATGACACAGAATATCTACGACAACGACGCCTTTTTTACCGGCTACAGCCAGCTGCCCCGCTCCATCGGCGGCCTCGACAGCGCCCCCGAATGGCCGGCCCTGCGCGCCATGCTGCCCGAGGTAAAGGGAACAAGCGTGCTGGACCTGGGTTGCGGCTATGGCTGGTTCTGCCGCTGGGCGGCTGACGCCGGCGCGGCGCGGGTGCTGGGCGTGGATGTGTCGGAAAAGATGCTGGCGCAGGCGCGTGGCATGGGGAACCATGCGGCGGTCAAGTATGTCCGGCTAGACCTGGAACAACTGGCCTTGCCGCCCGCCAGTCACGATCTGATTTACAGTTCACTGACGTTCCACTACATCGAAGGTTTCGATACCTTGCTGGCCGCCATCCGCCACGGCTTGATGCCTGGCGGCAAGCTGGTGTTTTCCATCGAGCACCCGATCTTCATGGCGCCGCGCCGGCCCGGCTGGCTGACGGATGCGCAAGGCCGCAAGTGCTGGCCCGTCGACAGCTACCAGCAGCAAGGCCCGCGCGTGTCGGACTGGCTGGCGCCAGGCGTGATCAAGCAGCACCGCACCCTCGGCACGACCATCAATGCGTTGCTACACGCCGGTTTCCAGCTGGAACATGTGGAAGAATGGGGGCCGACGGACGAACAGGTCGCGCAGCAGCCGGCCCTGGCGGAAGAGCGCGAGCGACCGATGCTGTTGCTGGTGGGGTGCGGCCTGCGCTAGCCCCCTGAGGGCCGCGGCGATACGCTTTACGGCGCGCTCCGCCGCAGCGCCACATCCCCATGCAGGGCCAGCGGCACGGCCCTGGCCCAGCGATTCGACGACAGGGAAAACGTCAGCGCGCGCACCTGGTGGTACCAGCCGGCGGGCACATACAGCATGTCGCCCGGCTCGACGAGGCATTCGATCATGGTGGCCTGGCGCGCCAGGGGAAAACGTTCGAAATCGGGCGTTTCCGGGTCGAAGGGCGAACCGAACAGGATGGCGTTCGCTTCGCTGGGGTACAGGAAGGCGTCGTGGTGCGGCGGCGACAGGAAAATGCGCTTGCGGCCCCACACCTGGGCGAAGATATTGTCGTCGTAATCGCAATGCAAAGGCGTTACCGTGCCAGCCGGCCCCACCCAGAAGCGTGGCGGGCCCATCTTGTCGAAATACGTGGGCCAGTGGCACAGGCGGTTCAATTCGCGCAATTCCAGGTTGCCCAGGTATGGTGGCAACGCGTACTTGCCCTCTGCCACCAGGTCTAGATATTGCCCCATCGACATGTCCTGCATGGCGCGGTCGGCCGCAAACGCCGTGTTGATGTAGTCGCCCACCCGCGCGCGCACGGGCACGTGGCTGAACTGCGCGCACAAGATGTCTGGCTCCAGCTTGGACAAGGGCCAGCGCTGCACCAGCCCGCGCATCAGGAATGGCAGGCCCAGCGCGGCGCGCGCGCGGAAGGCGGCCGCGTCCAGCATGCCCAGGCGCGGCACGGCGCTGATGGCCGGCAAGTCACGCGCCGCCTGCTTGATGGCCTCGCGCATGGCATCGATGGACGTGACGCCGCGCACCTGCGCATCCTTGTCTTCACGTGCCTGCTTGCGCGCAAGCGCCGCTTCGGGCGAACTGAATTCGGCTGGCGGCCTGGGCGGCAAGGCGCGCGGCGAAATGGGGGTGGCCGCAAGCGGGAGCGGCACTTCTTTTTCTACGGACATAAACCTTCTTTGCGATCAGGCGCCGCGCGACATGGCGCGACAGTGCGCCATTTTAAGCCAGCAAGGCCCGTTTCAGCACGCCTAACACATCCCCACCGGCGCATCGACACCTGACAAAACCGTCGCGAGCGGAAGGGAGAGGTGGCCGAGAAGCGCAGCCGTGCTGAAGCACGACGAGCATCGCAGGCTACCTATACCGACGCGCAGCAGGTTTTGTCAGGTGTTCCTACACCGGGGTTTTGAAGATGGGATCGACGATGAACTGCTGCGCCTTGATGCGCAAGGTGCGCTCTTCGTCCAGCTCGGCGCGCGTTTCGCCCAGCTCTTCGCGTTCCGCTTCCAGTTCCAGGCGGGCGGCCGCCAGTTCCGTTTCCACGCGCGTCAGGCTTTCCAGCTTCAGCTGGGCCTGGATCAATTCGGCGCGCGCCGCTTCGGCGGCTTCTTCCAGACGGGGGACGCCTTCGAGCTTGAATTGCGCCTTGGCCAGGTCCATGCGCGCCTGCTCGGCCGCCTCTTCCAGACGCGGCAAGCCTTCCAGGCGCAGCTGCGCCTTGGCCAGGTCCGTGCGGGCCTGGTTGGCCACTTGCCGCTCGCGTTCGAGTTCCTCGCGCAAAGTTTCCAGTTCACCCGCCTGCAAGTCGAGCATTTCTTGCTGGCGCTCGTTCTCGCTGGCAAGGTCCATCAATTCCTGTTGATTGTCGTTCATCTCGGCTTCATGCGCGCTGTGGCTGGCGCTTAATTCCTGTCCTACATAATCGAGGATGGCTTGCTGCAGCACAGGCGACAGTTCGGCGGCGGCAGCGATCTGACGCTGCGCGCCTGCCTTGCGGCGCAGCAAGAGCTTGCTGATGGTGCCCAGGCAGGCGCCGTTGCCCAGCCGTTCGCGCAAGGCGCGCACCGTGATGGCCTGGCCTTCGCCCGCCATCGCTTCCATTGCCGCATTGATCTGTTCCGCGCTTACTTTTGCCATTATCGTGTACTCTTGAATGTTGCTCAGGGCAATCTTGCCCAGGGGCATTATCTTATGCCAGCGGCGGCAAAGCGTAAAGTATTTCTCAATTGAAATTGCAATTACACAACGGAACCATGTGCATACATGCGGCTTGGCGCCTTATTCCTCGAGCAGACCGTTTTCGGTCAGCATATCCTGCACCAGTTCCAGGCGCAGCACGGGATTGTCCTGGCTCAGCAGTAATTGCTTTTGCATGGCGCTCAGGGACAGCAGCTCGCACCAGCGGTTCGCCACCCAGCCGCACTCGTCGAGCCGGTACGGCGGCTGCAGGGGCATTTGCTCAGGCGGGATCTTTTGCTCCTGCAAAGTGCGTATCAGCGCGCCCAGCGCGTCGGCCACGTTCTGCTGCTCTTGCGGGATGGGAATGGTTTTATCGGGCGGCAAGGTGTCAATCTGCGCCATCCACAAGCCGTGCTTCAACTGCTCGCTGGAAAGGATATGAAAACGCTGCATGCCCATGCATTTGATTTGCAGCAAGCCCGACAGGGGCGCGGCCCAGTCGATGACGCGCGCCAGGGTGCCCACGGGTGCCAGGGTTTCGTGCTGGCCCGGCTTGCGTACTTCCGCGCCGTCCAGCAGCTGCACCACGCCAAACAGCTGCTCGCCCATGATGCACCGACGTATCATGTCCAGGTAGCGTACCTCGAAGATCTGCAGGGGCAGATAGCCATCGGGATACAGCACCGTATTGAGCGGGAACAAAGGTATCGAGGTCATAGCGCATGATGGCACAAATGCCATATCCATGCAGCGCGCCTTGCGCCCCCCGATTATTTGTAGAAGCGCCTTTTCTTGGCCCGCTCGGCCGCCTTCGGCGCCAGCACCTTGACGACCTTCTTCTGGATCGTGCCCCCGGCGGACGTGCCCGGCACGCGGTGTTCTGCCTCGAAACCGGGTTCTTCGCCGCGTTTAAGGGTTTGCCGGGTCAGCGCTTCCACGGCCGACAGCAATTCCACTTCATCGGCGCAGACAAGGGAAATCGCTACACCCGAGGCGCCCGCGCGGCCAGTGCGGCCGATGCGGTGGATATAGTCTTCCGCCACGGAGGGCAAGTCGAAATTGACGACGACGGGCAATTGATCGATATCCAGGCCACGGGCGGCCACGTCGGTAGCCACCAGCACCTGTACCTCGGCAGATTTGAAACGGGCCAGCGCGCGCAGGCGGTTCGGCTGCGTCTTGTCGCCATGAATCGAATCGGCGCGCACGCCCTGCTCCAGCAAGGTATTCACCAGTAACTCGACTCCCTTGCGCGTCTTGACGAAGACCAGGACCTGGCCCCAGCGCTTTTTCTTCAGCAAGTGCAGGAACAGTTCCGGCTTGCGTTTCTTGTCGCACACGATGACCGATTGCTTGACGGCCTTGACTGTGCTGTTGCGCGCGCTCACCTCCACCGAGACAGGGTCTTTCAGCATGGTCTTGGCCATGGCGCGGATGGCGTCCGAGAAGGTGGCCGAGAACAGCAGGGTCTGGCGCTGCTTGGGCATGGTCATCAACAACAAATCCAGCTCGCGCTCGAAGCCCAGGTCCAGCATGCGGTCCGCCTCGTCCAATACCAGCGTTTGCACTTGCTCGAACTTGACGGCGCCCTGCGTCTGCAAATCCAGCAAGCGGCCCGGCGTGGCCACCAGCACGTCGAGGCCCTTGCGCAATTTACTGATCTGCGGTTCGATGGGCACACCGCCGTAGGCGACAAAGCTGCGCAGCGGCAAGTTGCCGCCATAGCTGCGGAAGCTGGCATAGACTTGCTCGGCCAGTTCGCGCGTGGGGACGAGCACCAGCACGCGCACGCACTGGGGCGCCACCACACCTTCCAAAGTCAGGCGCTGCAGCAGGGGCAAGGCAAAGCCGGCCGTCTTGCCCGTGCCCGTCTGGGCGGCGGCCATCAGGTCGCGCCCGGCCAGCACGGCGGGAATCGCTTGCGCCTGCACGGGCGTGGGCTTGGCATAGCCGAGCTCGTCAAGTTTGCGGACCAGGGGATCGATCAGGCCGAGGGAGGAAAACGTCATGGGGAAAGCAATCTTGGCAAATGAAAAGGTGGCGCGCACGGACTGGCCGTGCGCGCAATTGCCGAGATTATAGGCCAGCGGGAATGCCAGCCGGGGTTTCACCGCGAAAACAGACCCGTCAGAACTTCATTTCCAGGGTCGCGCGCGCCTGCGGCGAACTCGGTGAAATGCTGTTGCGCACGATCGTGCCGCTGGCGTCCGCATACGTGGTGGTGCTTTCGAAGTCTTGCGCCAGCAAGTTCGACACGGCCAGGCGCAATTGATTCTTCGCATCAAACTTCCACAGCGCATAAATGTCGAGGTCGCGCCGCGGCGACGTGTAGGCGCTCTGGCGTTCGGTGATGCGCACGGGGCCGCCATTGCGGAAATTGAAGCTGCCACCCGTGGTCAGCATGCCATCGGGCGTCTTGTAATCGAGGCCGAAATTGCCGCTGACGGGCGTTTGCTGGTCGAGACGGTTATCCGGCCCCGGCACCTGCTCCACCTGCGACCAGTTGCGGCTGACGCTGGCGCGCAAGTCGATGGCCGGCACGGGTCCGGCCAGCACGGCGCGCAGCGGGAACTTCGCTTCCAGTTCCAGTGTCTGCGTATTCGCGCGGCCATCGTTGACGGGCGTGGACACCCAGCGCTCATTGATAAACAGCAAACCCTGGCGCGTATAGCCATCGATGCGGCGGGCCGAGGCGCGCGCGCTGAGCAAGGCGCCTTCGGCCCAGTAGTGCTCGTACGAGGCATCGATGCCCAGCGCCAGCTCCGGTTTCAGATACGGATTGCCTTCGCGGTCAGGGTCCGTCTGGCTATTGTTGGTCGAGGTATTGCGGCGCGGAATCAGGCTGGACGTGGGTTGCGCCTTGTAGGTGCGCGTCAGGGCCAGGCGTACCTGGTCGCCCTTGGTATCGGGCAACTTCCACAGGGTTTGCAGCAGCGGGCTCCACACGCTGGTGCGCTGCTGCACTTCGTCGTAGGTATCGCCGGCGCTGCGCGTATCGATGCCCTCCCAACGCACGCCTGCGTACATGGACCAGCGCGGCGTGATTTCCCAGTCGTCCTGCACGTACAGGGCCAGGCGCTGGATGGTGGCGTCGAAACCTTCGTCGCTGTTGACGGGCGGACGCGCGCCCAAGGCGCCCAGGGCCGCTTCGCGCTGGCGGCGCGATTCCTCGCGCTCGGTATAGGCGCCATCCCAGCCCATCGACAGGGCGTGGCCCGGCAACAAGGGCGTCGAATACTTGCCGGTGGAGCTGACGCCGTTTTCCGTCGCCTTCACGCCCACCTTGCGCTCGAGGGCCAGGCCGCTGCCATCGATAAAGCCTTGCTGCAGGCTGTCGGACGTATTGCGGGCGGCCGAGGCGCCAACTTTCAGCTCCAGCCGGGCGCCGCCGGCCAGCTTGTGCATCCACGTCAGGTCGCTGCGGCCGAAGGCATTGTGGTTGCTGGAGCTGCCCGTATTGGCGTCGTAGTCAGGGCGCAAGCCCTGCTCTGTTTCCGCGCGGCTGAAATTGCGGTGGTTCGAGCGCCCGCCATTGAAAAAGAATTGCGCCGTCACATTGTCGCCGTTGGCCAGCACCCAGTTCAGGCGCGGCGACAGATTGATGCCTTCCGGGCGGCCATCGCCCGTGCCGTTGGTGCGGCGCAGCAGGTTTTGCCGGCCATCGGGCGCGTAGCCCAGTTCCACTCCCGGATTATCATAGTGGTAGTCGTAGCGGAACAGCGAGCCGGCCAGCGAATACGAGAAATTGCCGTCGCGGTCGGACAGCTGCACATTCACGCTGGGTGAAAAGCTCACGTCGCTGCCCTGCACGCCCAGCTTGAGTTCGCGCTGCGCTGTTTTGACGGCCTTTTTCAGCACCACGTTGATGGTGCCGGCGATCGACTGCGTGCTGTACTCGGCGCTGGCCGCGTGCAAAATCTCGATGCGCTCGATCACGTCGGGCGACAGGGTATCGAGCGAAAAGCCGGCCGGTGCCCGTTCGCCATTGAGCAATATCTGCGTGTAACCGCTGCCCAGGCCACGCATGCGGATTTCGCCGCCCGAGCGCCCTGCCGCGCCGGAAACGGTAATGCCGGGCAAGCGCTTGAGCACGTCGGTGACATTGCTGTCGCCATACTTGAGGATTTCTTCGCTGCCCACGACCATCTTGCTGGCCGTATCGTCACGGCGCGGATCATAGCCGCTACCCTTGACCTCGACCGTTTGCATGGGCTTTTCTGCCTTCAGCGGCGCGGCGGCGGCCTCGGCGGCGGCTGGCGTTTCGGATTGCTGGGCCTGGGCATTCCAGGCAAACAAAACAGCGGAACAAACAACGGTAAGGCGAAGGCAACGGCGTGGCATCATGACCTGGCTGAAAAAAGTTGGCTGAATAAAAATGGCTAAAAGCTAAAAAACAGGCCGCTGTATTGTGCTGCAATTTTTTCCGAGTGGCACAGTTTCCTGAAAATATTTCCTATGGCAAATTAAATTCGGTGACAGACTGTGATACGCACCCTTGCATACGGTACATATCATTGCGCGCCACATCGCCGCTATAATGCGTTTTCGCCGATTCCCATCACCCCGTCAAAGGCTTCCCATCGTGTCTGACCGTCTTGCCGTTTTGCCTCAATATCTGCTGCCCAAGGGAGCGTTGACCAATTTTGCCGGCCGGATCGCCGGCGCCAAGGGCGGCGCCATGACCACGCGCCTGATCCGCTGGTTCGTTGGCCGCTACAACGTCAACATGGATGAGGCACTGGACCCGGACATCACGCACTACGCCAGCTTCAACGACTTTTTCACGCGCGCGCTGCGCCCCGATGCGCGTCCGCTGGCCAAGGCCGACTACGTCTGCCCGGTCGATGGCCGCATCAGCCAGTTCGGCACGATCGACAAGGACCAGATCTTCCAGGCCAAGGGGCACAACTTCAGCACTACGGCCCTGGTGGGCGGCGATGCGGCCCTGGCGGCCCAGTTCGAACACGGCAGCTTCGCCAACCTGTACCTGAGCCCGCGCGACTACCACCGCATCCACATGCCGTGCGACGGCCGTTTGACGCGCATGATTTATGTTCCTGGTGAATTGTTCTCCGTCAACCCGACCACGGCGCGCGGCATTCCCGGCCTGTTCGCCCGCAACGAGCGCGTCGTCTGCGTGTTCGACACGGCCAACGGCCCCTTCGTCATGACCCTGGTGGGCGCCACCATCGTCGGCAGCATGGCCACCGTCTGGCACGGCGTCGTCAACCCGCCTCGCACGGGCCAGGTGCGCGACTGGAGCTATGCCAACGACAATGTGATGCTGAAACAGGGCGAAGAGCTGGGCCGCTTCCTGCTCGGCTCCACCGTCGTCATGCTGTTCCCGAAAGGCACCGTGGACTTCAATGCCAACTGGCAACCGGCCGGTCCCGTGCAACTGGGCGAAGTCATGGGCAACCTGCCCAAGTAGATCGAGGCTCCTCTGCCTTCCCTGACCTGTCAACGCCTGACAAAACCGTAGCGAGCGGAAGGGAGCTGTGGCCGAGAAGCGCAACTGTACGAAGGTACAGTGAGCATCGCAGGCCATAGATCACGACGCGCAGTAGGTTTTGACAGGCGTTACTAAACAGGCGCGTCTGTTTGGTACATTTCTTCCATCAAGTCGAGAAACGCCCGCGTCTTGGCCGGCATCAAACGCCGGCCGGGAAACACGGCCCAGCCCGTGACCAGCGGAAAACTCCACTCCGGCAGCACGCGCACCAATTCCCCCGTCGCCACATACGCCTTGGCAAAGCGGTCCGTGCTGGCCGCGATGCCCACGCCCGTGCAGGCCATGCGCACCAGCAATTCCGGCGAGTTCGCCAGCAAGCGCACGGGCAAGTCGCGCTCCCACGTCGTCTTGCCGCGCATCAAAGTCCAGTGCACGAGGCCATGCACGGCGCGTGGCAAGCTGAGCAGATCATGGCCGTATAAATCGTCGGGATGCTCGGGCAAGCCGTGCACGCTCGTGTATTGCGGCGAGGCATACAGGGACAGGCTGCTGAAGGCCACGCGGCGCGCGGACAGGCTGGCGTCGTCGGGCAAGTTGCCCATGCGGATGGCCAGGTCGAAATTTTCTTCCAGCAAATCCACGCGGCGCGCCGACAAGTCCAGCTCCAGCGAAATGGCCGGATAGCGGCGCACGAACTCGGCCAGCACCTGGCGCATCAGCGCATCGCCAAAATCGGCCGGCATGGAAATGCGCAGCAAGCCGCTGGGGCCCGCCTGGCGGTGCTGCGCCAGGGCGCCGGCCGCCTCCGTTTCTTCCACCACCTTGCGCGCATGCTCGAGCAGGCTGGCGCCAAACTCCGTCAGCGCCAGCTTGCGCGTGGTGCGCAGCAACAGCCGTTCGCCCAATTTCGCCTCCAGCAGCGAAATGCGCCGCGACAGGGTCGACTTGGGCAAGTCCACGCGCACGGCGGCGCGACTGAAACTGCCGCATTCGACGACGCGCGCAAACAGCAGCAGATCTCCGGGATCGATATCCATATATTTACCTTTACACTCGATTGTTCCACCAGTGGATTAATGTTATCCATTTTAACGGCTTCCGCATCATTTTTGGAATTGCTATAGTTCATCCATCGCAAGACACCTCACACGGAGAAACAAGATGAACATCCTGCAAATCAATTCCAGCGCCCGCAGCACCGGTTCCGCCTCGACCCGTTTGGCTGACGCCATCGTTGCCCGCGTGCAAGCCGCCAACCCTGGCGCCACCCTGGCGCGCCGCGACCTGGCCGCCGCGCCGCACCCCGTGCTCGACGAGCCGACCCTGCAAGCGCTGTTCACCCCGGCCGACAAGCGCACGCCGGAGCAAGCGGCCCGCATCGCCCTGGACGACGCGCTGATTGCGCAAGTGCAAGCAGCGGATGTGATCGTCATCGGTGCGCCGATGTACAACTTCGGCATCACCGTGCAACTGAAAAGCTGGTTCGACGCGATTGCCCGCGCCAACGTCACCTTCAAGTACACGGAAAACGGCCCCGTTGGCCTGCTGACCGGCAAGAAAGTCTACGTAGGCCTGTCGCGCGGCGGCTTGCACCGCGACAGCGCCAACGATAGCCAGGTGCCTTACCTGAACACCATGTTTGGCTTCCTGGGCCTGACCGACGTGCAATACGTGTACTCGGAAGGCATGGGCATGGGCCCGGACGCCGTGGCCAAGGCGCAGGTACAAGCCGATGCCGAGATCAACGCGATCCTGGTGTAATGCACGTACCAAGCTGGGGTCAGACCCGGCGGGTCTGACCCCAAACAGGAGAGAACAATGAGCGATACCACCACCGTCACGCAAGCACGCGCCGTCGAGCGCGTGATCGCCGGCCAGGCCGTCATGGATGGCGCCGGCGTGAAGATCAACCGCGTGCTGACGCAGCAATTGCAGCGCCGTCTCGACCCGTTCTTGATGCTCGACAACTTTGCCAGCGACCAGCCGAACGACTATATCGCAGGCTTCCCCGAGCATCCGCACCGCGGTTTCGAAACGGTCTCGTACATGATCACGGGGCGCATGCGCCACAAGGACAGCGCAGGCCACGAAGGCTTGCTGACTTCGGGCGGCGTGCAATGGATGACGGCCGGCAGCGGCGTGATCCACTCGGAAATGCCGGAGCAGGAAGAAGGCGTGATGGAAGGTTTTCAATTGTGGCTGAACTTGCCCGCGCGCGACAAGATGCGCACGCCGTGGTACCGCGATTTCACGAGCAGCGAAATCCCCCGCTATAAGACGGACGCGGGCGTGGCCGTGCAAGTGATCGCCGGCGCAAGCCATGGCGTGGCTGGCGCCGTGCAGCGCGAGCTGACACAGCCGCTGTACCTGGACATCGACTTGCCGGCGGGCAGCAGCTTCGAGCAGCCCTTGCCGCCAGGCCATAACGCTTTCCTGTACACTTTCCGTGGCGAAGTGCAGGTCGACGGCAAGGCCGTGCCCGCCCTGCGCATGGCGATCTTCGCCAACACGCCGGGCAGCGACGGCGTGCGCATCGAGGCGCCGCAAGGCGGCCGCGTGATCCTCGTCGCCGGCCAGCCCTTGAACGAGCCCATCGCGCAGTACGGCCCGTTTGTCATGAATACTCAGGCCGAAGTGTTCCAGGCCGTGCAGGATTTCCGCGAAGGCAAGTTTGGCGAGACGGCGGCGCAGTAAGCTTGTCGCAGCAAGGTTGTTTGCTTCAGGAAAAACCTGCAGTGCCGTCAAGCCTGCAGGTTTTTTTACGCGCCGACTAGCTTGTTGCTTTTCAATTACACTGACGGCAACTTCATTCCACAAAGCATTCCATGCAGCCGACGCACACCGAACACGACGCCACCCATTTGCACGCCCACCTGAAGGGCGACGCCAAGCACACCCATTCGTTCGAGGGGCGCAGCCAGAGCATCCTCGCGTGGGCGCTGGGGCTGACCCTGTCGTTTGCCGGCATCGAGGTGGCGGCCGGCTTCCTGTCCAATTCGCTGGCTCTGATTTCCGACGCGGGCCACATGGTCACGGACGCGGCCGCGCTGGGCCTGGCCCTGCTGGCGCAGCTCATCGCACGCCGCCCTCCTTCGCCGCGCCACTCGTTCGGCTTTGGCCGCGCCGAGGCGCTGGCGGCCTTCGTCAACGGCCTGGCCATGCTGTGCGTCGTGGGTTGGATCTGCTATGAAGCCGTGCTGCGCTTTTCCGCCCCGCAACCAGTCAAGGGGGGCATGGTCTTCATCGTCGCCTTCATCGGCCTGGCGATCAACGTGGTGGTAGCGTGGGTCTTGTCGAAAGACAAGCAAAGCGTCAACACGCGCGCCGCCCTCGTGCACGTGATGGGCGATTTGCTCGGTTCGGTCGCCGCCATCATCGCCGGCGCCGTGATTTACTTTACGGGCTGGATGCAGATCGACCCGTTGCTGTCCGTGCTGGTGTCCCTGCTGATTTTGAAATCCACGTTCGGCGTACTGCGCGAGTCATATCACTTCCTGATGGAAGGCGTGCCCGTGCACATCGACTATATCGCCGTGGGCACCGACGTGGAACAGGTCGACGGCGTGATTGCCGTGCACGATTTGCACGTCTGGGACATGTCGCCGGGCCAGCCGGCCCTGATCGGCCACGTGGAAATCGAGCACCTCGACCATTGGCCCAAGGTCTTGCGCGCGATCAAGAAGATGCTGTTGGTCAAACATGGCATCGATCACATCACCTTGCAGCCGGAGACGGCGGCGATGGCGGGCTTGCATGCGGGTGACAAGACACACTGATTGAACCCCACAGCAAGTACTGGGGTGAAACAATGCTAACTCCGGCGAGCCTCTAGAACCCCACTCACATCCTTGATCACATTCAGCGCTTTTAATAACTGCGCCGTCGAGCTGATCTCGGCCGTAAAGGTCATGCGGGCCTGGCCCTTGGTGCTTTGGGTGTTGACGCCGATCACGTTGATCTTTTCGCGCGAAAAAATTTCGGAGATGTCGCGCAGCAAGCCCTGGCGGTCGCCGGCCAGAATGAAGACGTCGACCGGATACACCGTGTCGTGGCCGCCCGTGCTGCCCCATTCGGTAAAGATCACGCGCTCTGGGGCCTTGGCGCGCATTTCCTCGAAATTCTTGCAAGTGGCGCGGTGGATCGAGACGCCCTTGCCGCGCGTGACGAAGCCGACGATGCTGTCCGGCGGCGCCGGTTTGCAGCACTTGGCCAGCACCGTCATCAAGCCTTCCGTGCCCACCACCAGCACGCCAGACTTGGCGCCCTGCTCCACGCTGGAGGCGCGGCTCTTGCCGACCAGCACGGCGTCTTCCGGCACCGCCACTTCGCCATTGTCGTGCAGCGCCTGCTCCACATGGCGCAGGCTGAATTCATCCTTGCCGACCGACAGGAACAGCTCGTCAACTTTCGCAAAGCCCAGCTTTTGCGCCAGCGCTTCCAGATTGACGGCCGTCTTGCCTTCGCGCTGCAAGGATTTCTCCACCAGCGCGCGGCCGTGGGCCAGGGTTTCCTGCATGTCGATGGCATGGAACCAGGCGCGAATTTTGGAACGCGTGCGCGTGCTGACGGCGTAACCGGCGCCCAGCCAGTCGCGCGACGGCCCGGCCGTACCCGGCGCGCCCTTGGCCGTGATGATTTCGCAGGTCTGGCCGTTTTTCAGCTGGGTATTCAGGGGCACCATGATGCCGTCGACCTTGGCGCCGCGGCAGCGGTGGCCCACGTCCGTATGCAGGTGATAGGCAAAATCGACGGGCGTGGCGCCGACGGGCAATTCCAGCACCCGCGCCTGCGGCGTCATGACGAAGATGCGGTCGTCCAGCGTGGCGGACTTGAGCTTTTCCACCCATTCACGCTGGATTTCTTCCTGGCCCACGACGGCGTCGGCCACCTCGGTTTTCCAGGCCAGCAGCTGGCGCAGCCAGGCGATCTTTTCGTCGTATTTTTGGCCGGCAAAGTTCGAGCCGCCCTCTTCCTTGTAGCGCCAGTGCGCGGCCACGCCGTATTCGGCAAAGCTGTGCATTTCATTCGTGCGGATTTGCACCTCCAGCGGGCGGCCATCCTCGGCCGTCACCACCGTGTGCAGCGACTGGTAGCCATTGGGTTTCGGCCGCGAAATGTAATCGTCGAATTCTTTCGGGATGGGGGTCCAGATATTGTGCACCACGCCCAGCACCGTGTAGCAAGTTTTCACGTCGGCGACGATAACGCGGAAGGCGCGCACATCGTACAGGGCCGTGAAATCGAGTTCCTTGCCGCGCATCTTGTTCCAGATGCTGTAAATGTGTTTCGGGCGGCCAAATACTTCCGCCTGTATGCCTGCCGAAGCCAGTTCCGTCTGCAAGCGCAAGATCGCCGAGGAAACAAAGCCCTCGCGCATCATGCGCTTTTCTTCCAACATCTTGGCGATGCGTTTATACGCTTCCGGTTCGATGAAGCGGAAAGACAAATCTTCCAGTTCCCACTTCAGTTGCCAGATACCGAGGCGGTTGGCCAGCGGCGCGTACAGATCCAGCGTTTCCTTGCCATATTCGCGCGTCATGTCATTGAACAGCTTTAATTCGGCGAAATAGCGCAAGGTCGTCACGCAAGCGGCCAGGCGCACCAGCACGACGCGCATGTCGGAAGCCATCGCCAGCAGCATCTTGCGCAAGGTTTCCACCTGGGCCACGGCTTGCTGTGCCGCATTCTTGCCGCGACCGGCAGCGCTGCCGTGCTGCGCCTGGGTCAGCGCGCGCAGGCGGATCAGCTGGCGCACGCCTGTCGCCAGGTCGCACACCTGCTTGCCGAAGCGCGGTTCGATATCGGCCGCCGTATCGGGCTCCAGCATGGTCAGCTCGAACATCAGGCCGGCAATGCGCGTTTCCGCATCGCTGCGCAGGAAAGCCAGGGTGGTGGCCACGCCGATGGCGAAGTCCAGCGCAGCGCGGCCGGCAAAGGTCTGCTTGTCGCCATACGCTTCGGTGGCATACGCGAGCGCGTCCAGCACGCGCGCGCTGTCCGGCGCACTCAAGCCCTCTACCAGTTGTTCCGATGTGACGCTATTCGGGGCCGAGATGGAAACCATGTGATGCCTTATCAACTTAAAAACTAAATAACTGAATAACCTAGCGCTCTGCAGCGATGATGACGATTTCAACCAGGCATGCCGGATTGGCCAGCTTCGCCTCCACGGTGGCGCGCGGCGGCGTGTGGCCGGACGCGACCCAGTCATCCCACACTTCATTCATGCCAGGGAAGTCTTTCATGTCGGCGATATAGATCTGGCACGACAGGATGCAGGTCTTGTCGCTGCCCGCTTCCATCAGCAGGCGGTCAACGTGAGCGAGCACTTCGCGCGTCTGGCCGACGATGTCTTGCGTGGTGTCTTCGGCAATCTGGCCAGCCAGGTAGATGGTGTTGTTGTGTATCGCTACTTCGGAGAGGCGTTTGCCTACGTGCAGTCGTGTAATTTCCATGCTTCTTCTTTCGGTTGTTTCAAAATCTGTACAGCGTTAGTACTTACCACTACTTACTTGCCCAGCAAAAACTTGCGCGCGATGACGATCTGGTCGTCATGGACAAAAGTGGGCGCATGGCCCACGCCGGCAATTTCCACCAGCTGCGCCTTCGGGCCGCGGCTCAGCATACTTTGCGCCGTCGCGTGCGACAGCAGGTCGGACTCCGAACCGCGCACCAGCAAGGTGGGGCAGCGCACGGCATCATATGCGGCCCACAGCATGGCTTCGTCGCTGGCCGCCGATTCCGGCGTAGCCGAGCGGAACGGCATGGCCAGTCCCATATCATAATGGCGGCGCCAATGGCCATCCTTATCCTGGCGCAACACATCGACTGCCAGTTTATGCCATTCCGCGTCCGTATGCGGGCCGAAGCTGGCGGACACATCGCGCACAAACTTGGCGCCCTGCTCGAACGTCTCGAAACGCAAGTCCTGGCCGATGTAGTCGCCGATGCGCTGCAAGGCTTCCGGCGCCAGGGTCGGGCCGATATCGTTCAAGACCAGCTTGCTGATCGGGCTGTTCGGCAACGATGCCAGGCCCAGGCCGATCAAGCCGCCCATCGACGTGCCGAACCAGTCCACCGTCTGGCGCTCGCCATGGGCCAGCACGCGCGCCAGCAGGGTCACCATGTCGCTCACATATTGCGGCACGCGGTAGAACTGCGGATTGGCCAGCCAGCCCGAGCGCCCGCGCCCCACCACGTCGGGGCAGATGACGCGGTAATCGCTGGCCATGGCGCGCGCCAGGTTGTCGAAGTCGTCCGCCACGCGCGTCACGCCATGGGCGCAGACGAGCACGTTCGGATTGTCGGGCGCGCCCCATTCCTTGTACGACATGGTATGCAAGCCTGCGGGGGAGATGCACTGGACGGATTTGATGCTCGTTTCGATCATGCCATTCCTTATTTGATATAAAAAGAGCACCGCTTCCTGCCTGTCATGGGGTGTCCCGCGCGCGACGCTACGGCAGTGTAGCGCAGCGCGGGCAATGCTCCAAGCGCACGCCTGAAATGCTGCGCCGCAGCACGCCAGTCATGGCGCAATACCCGATATAGCGAAAATGCATATCTGCGGTTATCCACAATTGAGCCGGCCTGGCAATGCGCGGATGATCGCAGCATCAACCCGCAAGAGGAGACCACTCGTGAAAAAACCATTCTATAAAATCCTGTATGTACAGGTGCTGTTCGCCATCGTGGCAGGCGTGCTGCTGGGGGTGTTCTACCCCTCAAACGCCGTCGACATGAAACCGCTGGGCGACGGCTTCATCAAACTGATCAAGATGATCATCGCCCCGGTGATCTTCTGTACCGTGGTCTCCGGCATTGCCGGCATGCAGGACGTCAAGAAAATCGGCAGAGTAGGCGGCAAGGCGCTGCTGTACTTCGAAGTGGTCTCCACCTTCGCGCTGGCCATCGGCTTGCTGGTTGCCAATATCCTGAAACCGGGCGCCGGCTTCAACGCCGATCCGGCCCACCTCGACGCCAAGTCGATCGCGCAATACACGCACGCCGAAGGCTTGACCACCGTCGACTTCCTGATGAACATTATCCCGAAGACCTTCGTTGACGCCTTCGCCAAGGGCGACATCCTGCAAGTGCTGCTGATCGCCATCCTGTTCGGCTTTTCGTTGTCCCTGCTGGGCGAGCGCGGCCGTCCGGTCACCAAGCTGATCGACGACCTGTCGCATGCCATCTTTGGCATGGTCAACATCATCATGAAAGTCGCTCCCATCGGCGCGTTCGGCGCGATGGCCTTTACCATCGGTAAATACGGCCTGGCTTCGCTGATCCCGCTGGCCAAACTGATGGGCTCGTTCTACCTGACCTGCTTCCTGTTCGTCTTCGTCGTGCTGGGCCTGATCGCCAAGTACACGGGCTTCTCCATCGGCCGCTTCTTGCTGTACATCAAGGAAGAACTGCTGATCGTGCTGGGCACCAGCTCGTCGGAATCGGCCCTGCCGGCCCTGATGAAGAAACTTGAACGCCTGGGCTGCTCGAAACCGGTGGTCGGCCTGGTCGTGCCTACCGGCTACTCGTTCAACCTGGATGGCACCAATATCTACATGACCATGGCCGCTCTGTTCGTAGCGCAAGCGACCAACACGGAACTGACCATCTGGCAGGAACTGACCATCCTGGGCGTGGCGATGCTGACCTCGAAAGGCGCGTCCGGCATCACGGGCGCCGGCTTCATCACTCTGGCCGCGACCCTGGCCGTGGTGCCGACGATTCCCGTGGCCGGCATGGCGCTGATCCTGGGCATCGACCGCTTCATGAGCGAATGCCGCGCGCTGACCAACTTCGTCGGCAACGGCGTGGCCACCATCGTCGTGTCGAAATGGGAAAAAGAACTGGACATGGACAAGCTGCACAGCGAGCTGGCCCATCCCACCCACCCGACGGACGACGCGTATGTTGCCCCGGCAGTGAGTATCGTCAAGTAAGCCGCACTCTCCATTGAAAAGCCCCGCAGAGCAATCTGCGGGGCTTTTTGCATTGCGCGCGAGTTTTATCGCATCATCAACACACAGTAAATCATGCATCAATATTTATCATGATGATCAATGAATCAAAAAGCATTACAGTGCTGTCACCTGTTCGCCGCCAGGCTCGCGCATAATGACATTGCGTTAATGCAAGCCTGACACCGAACCATCCACACTTTGAATGGAGTACCTCATGTCCCTCTCGCCCGCCTTCTACGCCACCTGGAGCCCACGCCTGCTGGGCCTGCTTCGCATCATCCTCGGTTTTCTCTTCCTGCAACATGGCACCGCAAAACTGTTCGGCGCGCCGCACGTGGCCATGTTCGATGGCCTGCAACTGTTGTCCGTGATGGGCGCGGCTGGTGTCATCGAGCTGGTGGGCGGCACCCTGCTGCTGCTCGGCCTGTTCACGCGCCCCGTCGCCTTCATCCTGTCGGGCCAGATGGCGGCCGCCTACTTCATGGCGCATGCACCAAGCGGTTTCCTGCCGATCCTGAACGGCGGCGAAATGGCCGTCATGTACTGCTTCACCTTCCTGTACTTCGCCGCTGCGGGCGCCGGCGCCTACAGCCTGGATGCATTGCGCGGCAAGGCCGGCGCATGAAAAAAGGGCGGACATCGCTGTCCGCCCTTCTATTCCAGACCACAATCCGTTTATACGGCGGAAACATCCAGCTCAGCACCCGTGGCTGCCTGCACCTGTTCCTTGGTCACGCCCGGCGCCAGTTCCACCAGCTTCAAGCCGTTTTCCGTCACGTCGATGACGCCCAGGTCGCTGATGATGACGTCCACCACGCCCACGCCCGTCAGCGGCAGGTCGCACTGTTTCAGCAATTTATGCGACGTCGTGCCGTCCTTGGCCGTGGCCACGTGCTCCATCAGTACGACGACGCGTTTGACGCCAGCGACGAGATCCATCGCGCCGCCCATGCCCTTGACCATCTTGCCTGGAATCATCCAGTTCGCCAGGTCGCCCTTTTCCGACACTTGCATGGCGCCCAGGATAGCCAGGTTGATCTTGCCGCCGCGGATCATGCCAAACGAGTCAGCCGAGCTGAAGTAGGCGGCACCGGGCAAGGCCGTCACCGTCTGCTTGCCAGCGTTGATCAGGTCGGCGTCGACTTCCGCATCGACAGGGAACGGGCCGATGCCCAATAGCCCGTTTTCCGACTGCAGGAACACTTCGATATTGTCCGGCACATAGTTGGCCACCAGGGTCGGCAAGCCGATGCCCAGGTTCACATAAAAGCCATCCTGCAATTCCTTTGCCGCGCGCGCGGCCATTTCATCACGTGTCCAAGCCATAATCATCTCCCAATCTTTTATTTAGTCGGCGCGCACGGTGCGCTGCTCGATGCGTTTTTCCGGGTTCGCGTTGACCACGATGCGGTGCACGAAGATGCTCGGCGTATGCACCTGGTCCGGATCGATCTCGCCCACTTCGACCAGTTTTTCCACCTCGACGATGGTGATCTTGCCGGCCATGGCCACGTTCGGGTTGAAATTGCGCGCCGTCTTGCGGTAAACCAAATTGCCCGCGCGGTCGGCCATGTAGGCTTTCACCAACGATACGTCGGCCACCAGGCTGCGCTCCATCACGTATTGTTCGCCGTCGAATTCGCGCAGTTCCTTACCGTCGGCAACGATGGTGCCCACGCCCGTCTTGGTGAAGAAGGCGGGAATACCGGCGCCGCCGGCGCGCAGCTTCTCGGCCAGGGTGCCTTGCGGCGTGAATTCCAGTTCCAGCTCGCCGGCCAGGTACTGGCGCGCGAATTCCTTGTTTTCGCCCACATAGGAAGCGATCATTTTCTTGATCTGGCGCGTGGTCAGCAGCTGGCCCAGGCCGAAGCCGTCCACGCCGGCGTTGTTGGAAATGGCCGTCAGACCCGTCACGCCCGAATCGCGCAAGGCTTTGATCAGTGCTTCGGGAATGCCGCACAGGCCAAAGCCGCCAACGGCGATGGTCTGGCCATCTTGGACGATACCGGCCAGCGCCGAGGCGGCGTCAGGATAAACTTTATTCATGGGTGTCCCTCTATCTTTTGTTAAGCTTTGATCTTGAGTCCATGACTCAGGCAGCGACTCAGCATAAAATACGCGAGTGGAAAGTACAATACCGTAGAACTACCGGCGCCGTGCCAGCAATCCCCCTGTGAGAGTGATACGTATCAGATGAACGCCGCGTCAGCCATCGACTATGAAAGCATCTTCCTGCACGCGCCCGTGGGCATGTGCATGTCGGAAAACCGTATCATGCGCAGCTGCAACGAAGCGCTGGCAGCCATGTTCGGCTATGCGCGCGCCCAGATGGACGATCAGTCGTTCGAAGTACTCTACCCCACGCACGACGAATTCCTGCGCACGGGTGACCGCATCATCCCCATCATGAATGCCAAAGGCCGCTATTCGGACGAGCGCATCATGCGCCGCAGCAATGGCGAATTGTTCTGGTGCCATGTAACGGGCCACGCCATGCTGCCGGGCCAGCCACTGGGGGCCGGCATCTGGACGTTCGAGGATGTCAGCGAGAAACGCCCCGTGACGGCCCAGTTGACCCCGCGCGAGCGCGAGATAGCCGCGCTGCTAGTGGAAGGCAAGACCAGCAAGGTCATTGCCCGCCAGATTGACCTCAGCCCCCGCACAGTGGAAATGCACCGCGCCAAGCTGATGCGAAAATTCGCCGCATCGACGTCGTCCGAGCTGGTGCACAAGCTGGTAGGACTGCAGCTGCAGCGCTAGGGCTGCAGCGCAAGCTGGCGTATTAAAACGTGCTCATGCCGCCATCGGCCGAAATAATCGCGCCGTTGATGAAGTGCGAATCCTCGCCCGCCAGCAGCAGCAGCAAGCCATCGAGGTCTTCCGGCTTGCCCGGGCGCTTGTTCGGCAGCATTTCGATCAGCTTCTTGCCCTGCTCGGTGGCGAAATAATCTTCGTTGATCTCGGTGGAAATATAGCCGGGGCAGATGGCGTTCGTGTTGATGCCATACTTGCCCCACTCTACGGCCATGGCGCGCGTCATGTGCACCATGCCCGCCTTGCTCATGCAGTACACGCCGATCTGCGGCAGCACCTGCAAGCCCGCCATCGAGGCGATATTGATGATGCGGTGCTGTTTCTTCGGGTCGCCCTTGGCGCGCGCGATCATGCGCTTGGCCGTCTGCTGGGCCACGAAGAATGATCCGCGCAGGTTGGTGTCCATCACGAACGAGTAATCTTCGGGCGTAACGTCGACCAGGCGTTGCGTGGTGGAGACACCGGAATTATTGACGAGAATATCGATGGGGCCCGCTTCCGTTTCCGCATGCGCGATGGCCGACTTGATGCTGGCGAAGTCGGTCACATCGAGCGACACCACGTGCGCGGCGCCGCCATCGGCTTCGATTTCGGCGCGCAATTCCTTCAGGCGTTCGGTGCGGCGCGACGCCAGCACGACCTGTGCGCCCGCCTGGGCCAGCACTTTCGCAAAGCGCGCGCCGAGGCCGCTCGATGCGCCGGTAATCAGGGCAATCTTGCCCTCGAAATTGACTTCTATGCCCACGAGCTACTCCTGTTTTGTTTTAGATAACACTTTACACCGTGCCAAGGGCACAGGGGCAAAATACCCTGCGTCACACTTGAGCAAAGGTAAACGCCATCATTACACAAAATGGCCGGATTTAGATTGCGGCGAGGGGCAATGTCACGCAAAATAGCGCCAAAGTTGCAATCCTCGCCAAAAACAAGCACACTCGTGCTTAAATTTATCCGAAGATTCCTCACCCACCCATTTAGTGACTAACAATCGAGACCATGACACAGCCTAATAACTTAGTTAAACAGTACGGACCGCGCGACACCATGGAGTATGACGTGGTGATCGTCGGCGGCGGCCCCGCAGGCTTGGCGGCGGCCATCCGCCTGAAGCAGCTGGCCGCTGAAAAGAGCCAGGAAGTGTCCGTCTGCGTGCTGGAAAAAGGCGGCGAACTGGGCGCGCATATCCTGTCCGGCGCCATCATGGACCCGAAAGCGTTGAGCGAACTGATACCGAACTGGAAAGAACTGGGCGCGCCCCTGAACACGGCAGTGACGGAAGACCGCATCCTGTTCCTGACGGAAACCAAAGCGTACAAGACACCGAACTTCGCCGTGCCGGCCTGCTTTGAAAACCATGGCAACTACATCGTCTCGCTGGGCAATGTGGTGCGCTGGATGGGCCAGCAGGCGGAAAACCTGGGCGTGGAAATCTTCCCCGGCTTCCCTGCCGCGGAAATCCTCTACAACGACGACGGCTCCGTGAAAGGCGTGGCGACCGGCAATATGGGTGTCAAGCGCGATGGCGAAGCGGGTCCCGACTTCCAGCTGGGCATGGAGTTGCACGCCAAGTACACCCTGTTCGCCGAAGGCGCGCGCGGCCACCTGGGCAAGCAATTGATGGCCAAATACGACCTCAACGCCGGCAAGGATCCGCAATCGTACGGCATCGGCATCAAGGAATTGTGGGAAATCGACCCTGCCCTGCACCAGCCGGGCCTGGTGATTCACTCGACCGGCTGGCCGCTGGACGCGAAGACCTATGGCGGCTCCTTCCTGTACCACCTGGAAAACAACCAGGTCATGGTCGGCTATGTGGTGGGACTGAACTACGAAAACCCCTACCTGTCGCCATACGAGGAATTCCAGCGCTATAAAACGCATCCGGAAATCCGCAAGTTCTTCGAAGGCGGCAAGCGCATCTCGTACGGCGCGCGCGCGATCACGGCCGGCGGCCTGCAATCGTTGCCGAAACTGGTGTTTGCCGGCGGCGCGCTGATCGGCTGCGATGCGGGCTTTTTGAACATGAGCCGCATCAAGGGTAGCCACGCCGCCATCAAGAGCGGCATGCTGGCGGCGGACGCGGCCTTCGGCGCACTGGGCGAACAGCGCCAGCACGACGAACTGTCCAGCTACCCTGTCGCGTTTGAACAATCCTGGCTGCATGAAGAGCTGCACGTGGCGCGCAACGTCAAGCCTTGGCTGTCAAAGGGCCTGTACCTGGGCAGCCTGATGACGGGCATCGACCAGATCCTCTTCCGCGGCAAGGCGCCATGGACCCTGCACCACACGCATGGCGACCACGAATGCCTGAAACCGGCGGCCCAGTCGAAAAAGATCGTGTATCCGAAACCCGATGGCAAGCTGACCTTCGACAAGATGTCGTCCGTCTTCATCTCGAACACGAACCACGCGGAAGACCAGCCCATCCACCTGACGTTGAAGAACGCCAGCGTTCCCGTCGACGTCAACCTGGCCATGTATGCGGGTCCGGAAGCGCGTTACTGTCCCGCCGGCGTGTACGAGTTCGTGAAGAACGACGACGGCGCCGAACGCCTGCAGATCAATGCGCAGAACTGCGTGCACTGCAAGACCTGCGACATCAAGGACCCGACGCAGAACATCGTGTGGGTGACGCCGGAAGGCGGCGGCGGACCGAATTATCCGAATATGTAAACTGCTGATTCCTGGCACGCTGGTATGTAGAATGGCGTGGACGTCGCAAGATGTCCATGCCATTTTTTTCAAACTGAACTTTTTGAAGAAGATGTTTCTATAAAGCACTGCCAACCGTTACAATCGAAGGTGGCATACACTCTCCCCTCCTCTCATGCACGCTACCGATCCCGCAACATCGCCGCCGAGCGACGTTCAACAGCCGAGTCAACAGGAAATCGATCACATCGTTCGCCTGTATGAAAGCGGTGAGCAGCTCCAGATGGAGGAGGCGACACGCGCCATGGTGGACGCCTACCCCATGTCGGCGCTGGCCTGGAGCGTGCTGGGCATGGCCTTGCGGCTGCAGGGCAAGGACGCCTTGCCGGCCCTGCAAAAGACGCTGGAACTGGCACCCGACGACGCCGAAGCCCATCTGCACCTGGGCAATGCCCATATGGATGGCGGCCATCCCGACCTGGCCATGCCGTATTTCATGCGCGCCCTGGAACTGGCGCCAGCCTTTGCCGAAGCGCTCAGCCGCCTGGGCGACGTGCTGCAAGCGCAAGGGCACCTGAAGGAAGCCGGGGAATGCTATGGCGGCGCGCTGGACATCGATCCCGCGCTGGCCATGGCGCATCGTGGCAAGGGTGATGTCTTGGTGGAGCAGCAACAATTTCAGTCGGCGCAGTCGAGCTATCGCCAGGCGCTGACACTGGAACCGGGCGCAGCCGACATTCATCGCAAGCTGGGTGACGTGCACGTCGCCCTGAACCGTCCGGATGCGGCACTGCAAAGTTATGCGGCAGCGCTGGAAATGGATCCTGAAAACGCCATGGCGCATGGCGGCATGGGCAATGTGCTGTTCCGACTGGATCGCAATGCGCAGGCGGCGGCCAGCTATCGCAGCGCCACGGCGCTGCCGACGGCAAACGCGGCACACTACCATGGCCTGGGGCGCAGCTTGCATGCGCTCGGCGCAACGGCCGAGGCCGAGAGCGCGTACCGGCAATCGATCGCGCTCGACGCCTCGCTCGCCGCACCCATGCTGCATTACGCCGACCTGTTGCGTGAAACCCGGCGCAAGGAGCCAGCCATCGCCATCTACCAGGCGGCGCTACTGTTGGAACCCAATAATATCGACGCCCTCAACAACCTCGGCATGGCCCTGCAGGAAGACGGCCAACTGGAGGCGGCCCTGGCGTCCTTCCGGCAAGTGGCCCTGCTGGCACCGAACAATCCTGTGAGCCACAGCAATATCGCCGCCGCCCTGAACGATATGGGACAGCGGGAAGCCGCGCTGGAAAGCTGCCGGCGCGCCGTGAAGCTGGGACCAAAATCGACCGCCGCGCATGTCAACCTGGGCACTTGCCTGATGGAGATGGGCCGCCTGAACGAAGCCGTCAACAGTTTTGAAACCGTGGCCAAACTCGATCCGCATCACCGCAGGGCGTATGTCAATATCAGTGCCGCATTGACCCGCCTGGGCCGCATCGACCAAGCCATCATGCATTGCCGCAAGGCACTGAAGATCAATCCGGACTGGGATGAATTGCACAGCAACCTGCTGTTCTTCCTGACGCATAGCCAGGACATCGACGCGGCCACCCTGTTTGCCGAACACCTGAAGTATGCCGAACATTTCGAGGCGCCGTTGCGCGCCTCCTGGCCGCAACATGGCAACACGCGCGACCCAGAGCGGCGCCTGCGTATCGGCTTCGTGTCTGCCGATCTGTACAACCATGCGGTCGCGCATTTCATCACCCCTATTCTGGAACACCTGGCGTTGTCGCCGCGCCTGGAGCTTGTGATTTACGCCAATAGCTTCCACGATGACCATGTCAGCCGGCATTTGCACGGCCTGGCCAGCATCTGGCGCCAGGTCGAAAAGCTGACCCACGCGGAGCTGGCCCAGCTCATCACCAGCGACGCGATCGACATCCTGATCGACCTGTCGGGCCATACCGGCTTCAATCGCCTGCCAGCGTTCGCACGCAAACCCGCACCGCTGCAGGTCAGCTGGATCGGCTATCCAGGTACGACCGGTTTGCAGGCGATGGATTACTATTTGACTGATCGCTATTATTCACCGCCCGGCAAGCTCGATGATCAATTCACCGAGAAGTTGGTGCGCCTGCCAGCTGCAGCGCCTTTTCTCCCCCCCCCGGAGTCACCTCCGATCAGCACCTCCCCAGCACTTGAAAACGGCTACATCACCTATGGCAGCTTCAACCGTGCTGGCAAGCTGAATCGGGCAACCATCGCCCGCTGGTCAAAATTATTGCGCATGGTGCCCGATGCACGAATGCTGCTCGCAGCGATGCCAGACAAACAGACCTGTAACATGCTACGTTCCTGGTTTGCCAGTGAAGGCATAGCTTCCGCGCGTCTGACCTTTCACGGCCATGTCTCCATCCCCGATTATCTAGCGCTGCACAGCCAGGTCGACATCTGCCTCGACACCTACCCTTACACCAGTGGCACCACAGGCTTGAACGCCATGTGGATGGGCGTGCCTACTTTGACAATGGTCGGAGCAACCTTGCCTGGATACGCGACTTCCACCATCCTTTCTCACGCAGGACTTCATGAATTTATTGCATTTGGCGAAGTCGAATTCCTCGAGAAAGGCCAATTATTCGCCAGTCAACCCACCCTCTTCTCGGATTTACGTGCGGGAATGCGTGAGCGAATGAAAAACTCGGCCAACGGTCAGCCAGCAATGATATCCAGAGGCCTTGAAGTTGCCTTGCGCACCATGTGGAAACGCTGGTGCGTGGATTTGCCGGCGATATCATTCGGAGTCAATGAACAAATGGAAGTTGACCAAGTGGCTGACAATTGAGCTTCCCTACAAGCAGCTCTGGCACTGCAAAGCATGTACTTCCCTTTTCAAGCTTGTTTGAAATCATGATCCCATATTGCGTACTTTACAGAGAAGCATGAAATCCCTTGCCATCATGCAGCCATATTTCCTGCCCTATCTCGGCTATTTCCAGCTGATAGCAGCGGTGGATAAATTTGTCGTGCTCGACGACGTCAACTATATTCGGGGTGGCTGGATCAATCGCAATCGCATACTGATACATGGTCAGCCACACCTGTTTACGGTTCCATTGCTCGGTGCCAGCCAGAACCGCCACATCTGCGACATCTCACTGCTTGGCGAGATCAGCTGGCGCGAAAAATTGCTGCGCTCGCTAAGCCAGGCGTATGTCCGGGCACCATATCATCGCCATGTGATGAGCATGCTCGATGAAATACTGCATTTCCCATCGCTGCATCTCGACCGCTTCTTACTCAACAGTCTGCAGCAGGTCATGCGCTATCTGTCACTGCAAACGGAACTACAACCCACCTCCCGCATCTACGGCAACCATGCCTTGTCCGGCGAGAGCCGCATCATCGACATTTGCGTTCGTGAAGATGCCAGCAACTATATCAATCCGATCGGCGGCATACCCCTTTACCAACGGGAACATTTCGCACAAAAGGACATCCTGCTGCAGTTCCTGCAGACCCGTCCAAGCAATTATCATCAGGGCAAGCATGCGCACGTCCCCGGCCTGTCTATCGTTGACGTGCTGATGCACAACTCAACTGCAGCAATTGCAGGGCTACTCAAGGAAAACGACTTGCTATAAGCTCATTACTGGCCTGAAAATAGCTGCATGAAATTTCTATTTCACGGCAACAGCAGTTACAATTCCCGCTTAGTCAACGCCGGGAACAACCGAATTACCGCTCAGCCGAAGATATAAATTCGCCATGCTTGCCCAGCACACCAAAGGTAAATGCCGAAAAAGACAAGTGCCATGTTGCGCAATGAGGTCCGAGTCAGGCTTTCCTGCTGACCGGGAGGGTGATGCACCAGCGCTGAAAATCAATCTACCGCTTTTAAAAAAGTGGCAGGTAAGGAATGCGACAACGACTGCCCCCCCCTCCCTCAACTCTGAAAAATATCATGCAAAGAAAACTCGATGAACACGTTGCGGCCTATCAAGATAGCAACATCTATTACTTCGATAACAAAATATTACTGACGTGGTATCCACAACGCATTTTGGCCCATAGCAATGGTGCGACCTCCTTGCTTGAACTGGGGCTGGGGCACGGTTATACGAGCAGCATATTTTCCACATCATTTTCTCGTCATCAGGTTCTGGAGGGATCGGCGGCAGTCATCCAAAACTTCAGAGAGAATTTTCCCGACTGTCGCGCCGAAATCATCGAAACATATTTTGAAACATTTTCCACTGATGAAAAGTTTGATTTGATTGTCATGGGATTCATTCTCGAGCATGTTGATGATCCGCTGGAAATCATCAGCCGTTACAAGCAATTCCTGGCTCCAGACGGAAAAATGTTCGTGGCGGTACCAAACGCGGAAGCACTCAACCGAAGGTTGGGACATCTCGCCGGCATGCTTCCAGACATGGAAGCGTTGAGTGAAAACGATTTTCTGCTTGGCCACAAACGATATTACAGCGCACGCAGTCTGACGCGTGATGTCGAGCAAGCAGGCTGCCGTGTCGATAAGCTGGAGGGAATTTATCTGAAGCCCTTTACTTCCAGCCAGATGATTTCTTTGAACTTACCCGACAGCATAGTTCAGGCACTCTGCGAGGTAGGTATCGACTATCCGGAACTGTCCTGCGGCATACTCGCAAAAATATCCACTTCCTGATACAGCGAATCATGCACTGGCTGTTGGCATAACAATGGAAGCGCAGCACAGAAAGCGACTACAATGAAAAAAATACTGGTTTCTGGTGCCAGCGGCATCGTCGGCTATGGGATTTTACGGTCTTTGCGTACAAGCCAGCAGCCATTGCTTCTGATCGGCAGTTCGATTCACATTGATTCGGTGGCAGCGAATTTTTGCGACATATTTGAACCGGCACCGCTCACGACTGCACCACACTATATCGATTGGCTGAGCAGTCTTATTGATAAACACGAGATTGACCTGGTCATTCCTGGCATAGAGATAGACCTTTATCACTGGATAAACCATATCCCTGAAATTGAACGCAATGGGGCAAGGGCTGCGCTGAACAGGCCTGATCTCGTCCGGTTATGCCAGGACAAATGGGCCTTTTATGAAAATTTAGGTACTGCAGGCCTGCCATGGACGATTGCCAGCAGCATGGAAAATTCGTTCGACACCTTGAAAAAGCAATTCGGCTTGCCCTTCTTGCTGAAACCGCGGCATGGCTTTGGCTCCAAGGGCATCGTGCGGGTCAATGACGAAGCGACCTTCGAGCAACATCGGCATGACATCGGATCAGTGCTGATGGCACAACCTATTATTGGCACGGATGACGAGGAGTACACCACATCGGCTTTTTGCGACGGAAATGGCGGAGTTTCCGCCAAGATGACCTTGCGTCGCAAACTGTCCAAGGACGGCTTTACCGATCGGGCGGAAGTGGTCGCCAGCGATCAATTCGAGGAAGCTCTCACCGGCCTGTGTCAGCATTTTTCTCCACTTGGCCCGACAAACTTCCAGTTCAGGATTTGCTCTGACGGGATCAAATTATTAGAAATCAACCCGCGCATATCATCATCTACATCCATACGAACGGCATTCGGCTACAACGAAAGCGCCATGGCTGTCGATTTTTTCCTGGACGGCAATACACCCACGCAACCTAGCATCCGGCGCGGACGCGCAGTCCGCTATATAGAGGAGCATATTTGTTATGAAGATGGCGTTCATCTCTGATATCCATGGTAATTTTGAGGCACTAAAGGCGGTTTTATCAGAAATAGACCGCTTGGGTATCAGTGAAATCTATTGTGCCGGCGATGTCGTAGGCTACTACACGCAGATTAATGAGTGTTGTGATGTACTGCGCGCGCGCGAAATTCCCACCGTGATGGGCAACCACGACTGGTACATGGCCGGAGGCGGCTTCTGTCCGCGTTCAAAAAGTGTGAATGACTGCCTCGCCTATCAACGCACCGTCATAAGCGCAGAAAACCTGCAGTGGTTGCGCTGCTTGCCAGTACAGTTACAGGCAGGTGACGTACGCATGGTGCATGGCGGCTGGGGCGACCCTGTCGATGAATACCTTAAACCCAGTGCCGAGTATTTTGCCCAAGTCGAAGGCAGCACCTTCGTCTCCGGGCACACGCACGTGCAGCGGCAAGATATTTTCGACGGCAAAACATACTGCAATCCAGGCTCCGTGGGCCAACCGAGAGATGGTGACCCCCGCGCCGCATTCGCCTCATATGATGAGGGACAATTTACCTTGCACCGCGTGGAATATGACATGCAACCCGTATTCAGGTTAATGGAAGCTGCTGGATTCAATGATTATTATTATGGTGGCCTGAAGACAGGATCAAAAACGCTGAAACGCCTGGAAAGCTAATGCCTGCGCCTCTTATGGGACCAGCAGCAACGCTGCCTGCCTGACAAACGGCAGGCTAATACGAGCTGTGTTCAGGGCAAGCGTGTCACGGGCGATTGCCCGAATTCTTCACTCAGCATAAGGTCAACAAGCTTGCTGGCGACAGCATTCGGCGAAGCAAGATGGCCGCCCTGTTTCAGCGAAGTGAAATACGGCAAGGATGGGAATCGCTCTGCAGCAGTTGAACGCAATTGGTTTTGCATGTCTGTATCGACGACCCCCGGAGCAACGCTTGCGATACGGATTGATGCTGCGGTGTCCATCGACAATGTCCGCGCATGATGGTCGAGAGCAGCTTTGGATCCACCATACACGCTCCACCCATCGATCGCCACCGAACCCGCACCACTTGAAATATGCATGATGCGACGGTCTGCACAGGCTGCAGCTAGGGCGAATGCCGCCGAGATCATCATGGGGGTTGCGACATTCAATTGCACAGCACGCGAAATATCCTCAGGATCTTGCATGGCCAGACCACCGAGAGGCGTCACCATGCCGGCGTTATTAACTAATATAAGGGTCGTGGCGTCGAGCACAAAGGGGCGCAAGGGATCGAGCGCAAGCCACTCCAGCACGGCCCGGCTGTCGGCCAGATCGACCGCAACCTGGCTGAGGTGCGTTGTAAAGCGACGCCCCAAATCGACGTTCGTCCGCCGCGCAATGCCAAGAACATGCATGCCTCGTCCGAGCAACTCGGACGCTAGCGCCTGACCAATGCCACTTGTGTGACCAGTCAGCACAACTTTAACAACAGACTTTTGGGACATATTTGTCAAACGTAAGTTAAAATTCATGAAGGCCTTCATAGGACTGCTATTCACGAAGAAGGCCAACGTCAGCTTATCAGCTTAGGTGCGCTTGCGGTATGCATTCGCAATGCTAAATTCTCGCGTTTTGCCTGCTAGTGGCAAGCCGCCATGATATCGTTGTTGCGGAATGAACGTCGCAAAAAAATTCCACAAGGAAATTTTCTATTTCCTTGTGGAGCAGTTACAATTCTCTTTGGCACATTTTCCCTCTATACCATGAGCACGATCAGTCCTGAAGCAGTGAACATCGACACGGAACTGCAGAGTGCCATTGCCAACCACAACCCATTACACGGCGGGGCAATCGCACAGACGTGGCAATGCGCCCATGAAACGGCGCAGGCATGAAACCCGATGCCATGCCCATTTACGTCACCCAGCCGACCTTGCCGCCGCTTGAGGAATTCCTGCCATATCTGCAGCAGATATGGGATAGCAAGATACTTACCAACGGCGGTCAATTTCACCAGCAACTGGAACAGGCGCTGGCCAGCTATTTAGGGATACCGTACATTTCGCTGTTCGCCAATGGCACCTTGGCATTGATGACCGCACTGCAGTCCTTGCGCATATCTGGCGAAGTCATCACCACGCCGTACTCGTTTGTGGCTACGGCCCACTCGCTGCTATGGAATGGCATCAAGCCAGTCTTTGTTGACATTGATCCGCAGACTTTCAACCTCGATCCCGCCAAGATCGAAGCCGCCATTACTCCGCAAACGACAGCGATCATGCCTGTGCATTGCTACGGCCATCCCTGCGACGTCAAACGCATCCAGAAAATTGCTGACAATTATGGCTTGAAAGTCATTTACGATGCTGCCCATGCCTTTGGCGTCAAACATTCGGGTAGCAGCATCCTCAATCACGGCGACCTGTCCGTACTAAGCTTCCACGCCACCAAAGTGTTCAACACCTTTGAGGGAGGCGCGATCATTTCGCCCGACGCAAAGAGCAAGCAGCGCATCGACCATTTGAAAAACTTCGGTTTTGTCGATGAAGTGACTGTCGTGGCCCCAGGCATCAATGGCAAGATGAGCGAAATCAATGCCGCCTTTGGCCTGCTGCAGCTCAAAACTATCGATATGGCCTTGGCGCGGCGCATGGAAATCGACACTCGTTACCGGGCCGAGCTGGCGCATGTGCGCGGCATAGACTGTATATGCCCCGCTCCCGACGTCACGCCTAATCATGCCTATTTCCCGATCCTGGTCAAACCGGAATTTCCACTCAGTCGAGATCAGCTCTTCATGACTTTACGTGAAAATCATATCTACGCGCGACGCTATTTCTATCCGCTCATCAGTGATTTCCCGATGTACCGCGGCATGCCTTCGGCAGCCAGCGCCAATCTGCCAAACGCATCGCGCATGGCCAGTCAGGTCATCTGCCTGCCCATGTATCCTGGCCTGAGTACAGCGCAGCTCGAACAGATTGTGCAATTGATACGGACAGCCTGACGGCATGCCGCCCAGTCATGTCCCTCCCCCTCATCCTTTAGTACGAAAAACTTCCATGAGCCAGTTCTCCCCCGCAGGAAAACCCGTCCTTATCTTTCCAGCAGGCATGGTGCGCTCGCTGGAGTATCTTGAACAATGTCAGCGCAACGGGCAGGCCGTGATCGGCTCTTCGTCGCTGGCTTACGATGTGAGCAAAACCCGATATTCCCAATGGGAGGTACTGCCCTATATTACGGAAGTCGGCTTTGACCAAGCCTTGGGCGAACTGATCAAGCAGCGCGATATCGGCGGCATCTACACACCGAATCCCGTTGCCTGGGCCTATCTGAACAAGTCCCTGCCCCTGATCGCGCCTGGCATTGGGCTCATTAATGCTTCGCCGGCCCAGGAAGAGCTGACGGGCTACCGCACGGCCAGCAAACTGGGCCATCAATTGTTGACTCAAACGCTGTCGCTGGCCTCCTGCGTGAGCGCAAAACCAGCCATGCCGGAAGTGCAACTGAGCGCCCTGTTCCGCCATGCCAATATCATTCCAGGCATGTGCGACGATGAAAAGATCGGCGCCCTGTGTGAAATAGGCCGCTACAGCGTGCCTGGCGACATTGTCGAAATCGGCAGCGCGTATGGCAAGTCCGCTTTTGTGCTGTCCCGACTGGCGCGCTTGTACGGAATCGGCAAGACCTTGTGCATCGATCCATGGAAAAGAGAATACATGGTGCAAAACGATGCCGGCGGCCTGGTTGACGACTCGGTCCAGTATTTTGACATCGATGAAACGCTGCGCGTGTTTGAAATGAATTTGCTACCTTACAGCAATGGCGATATCAATTACATGCGCCTGCCATCGACCGAGGCGGCGCTGCATTATGACGCGCAGCGCGCGGTGAGTACGGAAAGCTTCGGCACGACCGAATATTGTGGAAACATTGCAGTGCTACACATCGATGGCAACCATAGTTATGAAGCGGCGCGCGCCGATGTCGAAGCCTGGAGCGGTCATGTGCTGCCGGGCGGCTGGATCATCATCGACGATTACGTCTGGCCATATGGCGATGGTCCGCAGCGGGTAGGTGATGAATTCTTGACCAAAAATCACTCACGCATCAGTTCGGCTTTCGTAATGGGTACAGCACTTTTTTTACAGATAAGCTAAAGCACAGGCTTGCACGGCTGGATACATCGCAAATGGATTCAACCTGCGGCGCCCGTCAGTTCAACCTGATTATCAAAAACCAGAAGCCTGACAATCCATCGTGTGCTTCAAGCATGATAGCTTTCTGAGTAATCGTTACCGGTTACAATCGTTACCAATACAGCCTCCTACTATTTTCCATGCCAGCAACCTCTCCGGCGACAGTGCGATTCTCTTCCAAGATACGGCAACCAGAGATCAAGCAGCACGAAGCAATCAGAGCTGAAGTGGTGCGCTGCGGCCACTAGCTTCGTGTTGACCTCTAGCATGCCCATTACCAAACGAGCAATGAAGCATCTGCCATGCCACGAAAGATTTCCACCCTGTGGCGTCAGCCGTTACAATTGCCGCTAATCAATTCCCGCGTCTATTTATGTCAAAATCCTTCGTCCAACTGGCTGTTCACACGCCTTCCGCAACTGAGCAACAGAAAGCGGCGGCCAGCGCCGCCATAGCGCGCTGCCGCAAGGCGTTGGCGAATCGTCCTGACGTAGCATCCTTGCATGATGAACTGGCGACCAACTTGGCAATATTGGAGCAGTATAAGGAGGCGGAAGCTGCCTTCCTCCGAGCCATTGAGCTTGCGCCCACAAGCGACACCATATGCGCCTATGGTGAATTACTGGCCAAGACAAACCGCCACACCGAGGCAATTGACCTGTGGCAGAAGGCCTTGATTGATGACAGCGACAATCACGCCATCTACAATTACCTGGGACTGGCGTATCAGGAAACAGGCCAGCTTGATCTGGCGCTCGCTGCCCATCGCCAGATGTTGCGCCTTTCACCAGGTAATGCAGTGGCCTACAACAATATTGGCTCCCTGCTACAGACACAAAACCGCTTCCAAGAGGCAATGCAAAGCTATCATCATGCATTACTTGCCAAACCGGAATTCGATCTGGCGCATTTGAACGCAGGTAGTTGTCTGATGCATTTAGGCTGGTACGACGCTGCCATGGCCATTTTCAAGGATACAATCAAACTCAATCCCGCCTTGCTGCCGGCATATATCAATCTGGCCGCTATGCAAAACAAATTGGGACTACTGGAGGAAGCACTCGTTACTTGCGAACAAATACTGAAAATCAATCCCAACCTCGCAGAAATCCACAGCAGTAAGTTGTTCGTCCAAAGCCACAAGGCGGGTATTGATGCAGAGGGCCAATTTCGCGCCCATCAGGCATTTGCGCAGCAGTTCGAAGCACCTTGGCGTAGCAGTTGGGCACAACATGGCAACCAGCGTGATCCAGACCGGCAATTGCGCATCGGATTTGTCTCGGCCGATTTGAACAGCCACGCAGTGATGAATTTCCTCGAGCCAATATTGGAGCATTTGCGACACGCCAATACGCTTGAACTGGTGATCTACTGCAACAATAACATTAACGATGTGGTGACCGCTCAATTGCGTGAAACCATGCCACACTGGCATGATGTACAGCATTTATCCGATACTGTAATGGCACAACAGATTGAAGACGATGGCATCGATATCCTGATCGATCTTTCTGGTCACACCGCATTTAACCGGCTACCAGTTTTTGCACGCAAGCCTGCCCCGTTACAACTGACATGGATGGGCTACCCCATGACTTCAGGCTTGCAGGCAATGGATTACTACCTGACGGACCGTTATTACTCCCCCCCGGGCATGTTCGACGCGCAATTCACGGAAAAATTGCTGCGTTTGCCGGCCAGCGCGCCATTTATGCCGGCACAGAATGCCCCCGCAGTCAGCATCGCGCCATGCCTGCACAACGGTCATATCACTTTTGGCAGCTTTAACCGCCCAAACAAAATCAGCCCGGCCGTTATCGAACACTGGGCCAACTTGCTCAAGGCGGTACCTGAAGCCAGAATGGTCCTCGGTGGCATGCCTAGCGATCAGGTGTGTGACAGTCTGCGCCAGGCGTTCATAAAGGAAGGTATCGCCAGCGACCGGCTAAGCTTTTATCTGCAAACCAAAATGCATGACTATCTGGCGCTGCATCGGCTCGTTGATGTCTGCCTTGATACCTTTCCTTACGCTGGCGGAACCACTACCTCGCACGCTTTATGGATGGGCGTGCCTACACTGACCATGACCGGCGATACACTGCCTGGCCGCGTTGGCGCCACTATTCTTGGCCATGCTGAATTGCACGATTTTATCGCACAGAACCAAACCGAGTTTATTCAGAAGGGCATCGCTCTTGCCAGTCAGCTCGATCATCTGGCCGCACTGCGCAGCGGCATGCGCATGCGCATGAGCAAGTCAGCACTAGGTCAGCCAGCCCTGATCGCCGCCGGCCTTGATAACGCACTGCGACAGATCTGGCAACGTTGGTGCGCTGGTTTGCCTGCTGTCTCGTTTGACGCTGATCCGACACAAAGTTCACTCAGCAAGCGCGCGGCCAGCATGCAATCGCTACATGAGGTAAAAGTGGATACCGCTCTGCTGCTGGCCATCGAACACCATCAGGCCAACCGCCTGGTCGAAGCCGAAACGTTGTATATGGCGATACTGCACAAAGAACCAGCCCATGCCATCGCCAACCATAATATGGGTTTACTGGCCGGCCAGCTGGGCTATCCAGCCGAAGCACTGTTGTATCTGGCGGCCGCCCATGCCGCAGCGCCAGCCGAAGTAGAGTTTTGCGTGTCCTACACACAAGCCCTTCATCGCAACGGGAAGGCAAAAGATGCGCTCGATGTACTGACGGCGGCGATGACGCGTGGTGGTGATAACGACGCGCTGCGATCGCTACACGCACAGATACAGGCGACCAGTGAGGATGAGCAGCCATCGGAGGTGGAGGCAGAGCATATTTTTGCTCTATACCAGGCTGGCCAGTATGTCGAACTCGAAGCGGCGTCACGTGCAGTGGTGACGCGCTACCCCCGTTCGGGCTTTGCCTGGAGCGTGCTCGGCACGGCTCTGCAGGTACAAGGGAAAGACGCGCTGGGTACACTGCAAACAGCGGTGGAACTGGCGCCGCATGACGCTCAGGCACACGGCAATCTGGGCAATGCATGGCAGGCGGCAGGACAACATACCCTGGCCATCGACAGCTATCAGCAGGCAATCATGCTCGATACCACGTTCTCCGAGGCATACTGCAACATGGCCAGCGCGCAACAGGCACTGGGCCTGCTGGCGGAAGCGGCGCAGAGCTACCAGCAGGCGCTTGCCATCGATCCGGCAAACGAGATTGCACAGCAACAATTAGTTCGATTGTCCATGGCGGATGCGAGCAAGGTTCACGGACTTGAAAAATAATTTAAAAAAAATTCTCATATGCATTTAATTTATTCACGGCAACGGTCGTCTTGTACTAGGGAGAGCGCAAAAACTGCTGCTCCGAACCAAACAAACTAACTGGAGTATCTTTCATGCTGAGCCTTCACACCAATGCAGCGGCCCTGTCCGCCCAATCGTCAATCTCGAAAACCCAACAATCGCTGTCGACCTCGATGACGCGCCTGAGCACCGGCTACCGCATCAATTCGGCAATGGATGACGCTGCCGGCTTGCAAATTGCAACCCGCCTGAAAGCACAAACCAGCGGTATGGCCATGGCCATGCGCAACACCCAGAACGCCACCTCGATGATCCAGACCGCCGACGGCGCGCTGGGCGAAACCGTCAACATCCTGGTCCGCATGAAAGACTTGGCCACGCAAGCTGCTGATGCATCGTCGACCGCTGACGACAAAAAAGCCATGCAAGCCGAGTTCGACACCCTGACGGCAGAGCTGACCAACATCGTCGGCAATACCTCGTTCGGTGGCGCCAAGCTGTTGAATGCCAAGGCTACTGGAGCCGATGCAACCGCCGCTACCGGCGCCTTTGGTACGGCCAGCACCGCCTACACCAATGCCGATACTGCAATCACGACAGCCGCCACCGGCCTGCAGGCAGTGTATGATACGGCAGTTACCGCGAATGCGACGCCAACCGCCGGCACCATCGCAGCCCTGGCATTAGCAAAAGCCAACCTGGAAACAGGCTTGGCAACACGCGCTGACGCTCTGAAAACGAAAAACACCACGCAAGCTTACGCCGAAGCAACTCTGGCCTCGTCGACCGGTGGCACCGCCGGCAAGTTCGGCGACGTCATCAGCTTCCAGATCGGTGCCTCGACCAGCGAAAAAATGGGCCTGGACCTGACGACTGAACTGAGCGCACTGCACACCGCACTGCGTGGCGCTACGGCCGAGTACAACTCGTTCGGCGCGGCGTCGGCACTGAAAGGCAGCGAACTGACGGCCGCCGGCTCTGCTTCGACCAGCATCGACAAACTGCAAACCGCCATCGATGCCGTCGGCACGACCCGTTCGGCACTGGGCGCCGCTGGTAACCGTCTGGACCACGTTGCCACCAATCTGGCCAACGTCAGCACCAACACGCAAGCTGCTTCGGGCCGCATCATGGACACCGACTTCGCGACCGAAAGCTCGAACATGACCGCTTCGCAAATGCTGCTGCAAGCTGGTACCGCCATGCTGAAACAAAGCAACAGCATGTCCTCGATGGTCATGTCCCTGCTGCAATAATAGTAAGCGCGTCCTGACCTGGCTCAGGTCAGGCCGACCAGAGCCAACTGCGCAAGCAGTTGGCTTTTTTTTATTCATCCCATGCGGGAGGAGCAGCAATGGCGATAGAGCGTGTGTCCGCAGGCAATCCCCTGCCCCTGATTACCCAGCGCTTCGACGTCAGCCCTGCTACGCCGATGACACCGGGCGTGGTGCAGCCGCTGGTGCCCATCGGGCCCTACATGGCGCCCGCGCCCGACGCCGGCACCCTGCCCGCGCAACTGGCGCAAAAAGGCAAGGACAGCCTGGCATCCCTTATCAAACCGAATGCCGATGGTACGGGCGGCGCCATGCCGCGCGACAGCAGCGCGATGCAAGTCAATCAACTGTTCTTCACGCGCCAGCTGGTCTGGCAGCCGCCCGACGCGGCGCAGCTGGCCGCCTCGTGGCGCGTGATGGTCAAGACGTATGGCGAGCAATACGCCGCCCTGCAGGAACAGGCGCGCGGCCAGCGCGTGCCGGGCAATCTGTTCATGGCCGAGCAGCAACCTGCCCTGCTGCGCGAAGGCACCCGCCCCCCCTTGAGCGTCGACAGCGAAGCATGGCGCTTTGCCGTGTATGGCTGGGGCGGCCAACGCCTGCTGCTGCGCGTGCTGGCCAGCGACGAGGACGAGGATGCGCCGCCCAGGCGGCGCGGCAAGGTGGCGCTGCGCGTCGAACTGATCATCCTCGGCATCGGCCGGGTGGTGATCCAGATGGAGCCGGCGGGCGACGGCGTGCTGCTGGAACTGGCGGCCGATGAAGAAGCCGCGCTGCGCCACTTGCGCCTGGCCCTGCCCGAGATTGCCGACGCCGTGCGGCGCGCAGGTCTGCGCGTGGTGCGCTGCCGCCTGAACCGTCAGCTGCACGCGCAGCGCGTGCACGGCAATTACCCGATGCAGGCGGGTGCCGCCTCGCTATCGCTGGCCCTGTTCCGCGCCATGGCCGAAGTGGCACTGCTGCTGACGCAGCCGGAAGCAGAAGTGGCGGCCGATCCCGATGCGCCCGCGACTCCCCCGGCCGAAACCGAAGAGGAAACCATCATCGCCTCGAAGGAAGTGGCGGCACCGCTCGGTTACGACTATGGCGATGAGGAAGAAACGGCGCAAGGCCGCACCGTGCTGCTGCTGGCCGACGGCCAGGAGCACGACCTGCTGCCGCCCATCGACGAGCAGGATTGATGCGGCAGGATTGATGCAACATAAAAAAACTGCGCCCGATGCGTAATGCCGTTCAGTTAAGACTGGACGGCATTTTTATTTTGGGGCTTGTAAACGCCCGGACCAGCTGTTAACCTGTATGGCTATGCTCGATGACACTCTCCATTTCCTGGCAAATTA
>NZ_JBNYXM010000035.1:0-50779 GCF_051380665.1 Janthinobacterium lyxosi | reverse complement strand
ACAATATCCCGCAGCGCGCCTTACACCACCAGACACCCATCCAGGCGCTCAAAGAGTGGCAGGCAAAGAAGCCGGATTTATTTGTTAAACGCGTTTATAACCAAGCGGGTCTTGACAATTAGCCGGGTCAATACTTCAAGTTGCGGAAATGGCTTCCGCAACTAGTCCTCGGGACAAGGGCCAATATCAGATTTATGCATCGTGAAATTTTGAGAAAAAAAATAAGCCCTTAATAATCAAGGGCTTATTTTCATAGTTCTGGCGGAAGCGGTGAGATTCGAACTCACGAACAGTTTAACCCGTCGCTAGTTTTCAAGACTAGTGCCTTCAACCACTCGGCCACGCTTCCTGCTGGCAGCATTATACATAAAGGTCAGTGGCTTACCAATGACTAGTACTGTCGTGGTCTTATTTTTCCCCATCGGCAAGGGCCGGGGGCTATACCTGCGCAGACACCAAGGCAGACGCCCTACATGCCCCAGTTTTCCCGCAGCGCTCTTTCAAACTCCGCAGCCGGTAGCGGGCGCGAGAACAAATAGCCTTGCACTTCGTCACAGCCAGAACTCTTCAGGAAGGCCAGTTGCTCCGCCGTTTCCACGCCTTCCGCGATCACTTTATGGTGCAGCTGCTGGGCAATGCTGATGATGGTGCTGGCGATGGCGCAGTCGCTGGCGTCTGTCGGGATGCCGGTGGTAAACGATCGGTCGATCTTTAAGGTGTCGATGGGGAAACGCTTGAGGTAGGACAAGCTTGAGTAGCCGGTGCCGAAGTCGTCCAGCGACAGGGCCACGCCCAGCGCCGTGATGCGGTCCATGATGCCGATCACGCGCTCGATGTTGTGCATCAGCGTGCTTTCCGTGATTTCCAGCTCCAGCCAGGCCGCTTCGAGGCCGTAGCGGGCCAGGGTAGCCGCCACCCTGGCGGGCAGGGCCGAGGTGAATTCGCGCGCGGAAACGTTGACGGCCAGACGGATCGACGGCAGGCCGGCCAGTTTCCACGCCTGCGCCTGGGCGCAAGCCGCTTCCAGGACCCATTCGCCCACCTGCACCACCAGGCCCGTCGATTCGGCCAGGGGAATAAACTCGGCGGGCGGGATCATGCCGTGCTGCGGGTGATGCCAGCGCACCAGGGCTTCGGCGCCGATGATGCGGCCGCTGCCCAAGGCGTATTTCGGCTGGTAGTGCAGCAGCAATTGCTGTTCCGATAACGCCTGGCGCAAGCCTGTTTCCAGGCGCATGCGCGCCTGCATGCCCAAATTCATGTCCTGGCTGTAGAAGGCCACGCTTTCCGCTTCGCCGCCGCTGTCCTGCTTGGCGCGGTACATGGCGATGTCGGCCAGGCGCAGCAGGGTTTCCGCGTCCTGCCCGTCTTGCGGATACACGCTGATGCCGATGCTGGCGCCCACGCGCAAGTCGTGGCCTTCGATCAGGAACGGCTGCACCAGGGAAGCGAGCAGCTTTTGCGCCACCATGCTGGCCTCGAAATGCTGGCCGATGTCGAACAGGCCGACGGCGAACTCGTCGCCGCCCAGGCGCGCCACCAGGTCCTGGTCGCGCAATACCTTGCGGAAACGCAGCGAGACCTGGCGCAGCAATTCGTCGCCGATGCGCCGGCCCAGGGTGTCGTTGATCAGCTTAAAACGGTTCAGGTCGATGAACAGCACGCAACCAAGCATCTTGTTGCGCTGCGCCACGCTCAGGGCCTGGTCGACCAGCTTGGCCAGCAAGGTGCGGTTGGGCAGGCTGGTCAGCGGGTCGTAATACGCCAGGTGGTGCAGGCGCTCTTCGGCCAGCTTGCGTTCCGTGATGTCCGTCAGGTAGGCGATGAGTCCGATGGGCTTGTCGTCCATGTCTTGCAGCGGCGACAAGGACAGGCTGGCCCAGAAGATCTCGCCTGACTTCTTTCGGCGGCGCACCTCCATCAGGCGTCCTCCCTGCTCCAGGAAGGCGTCGTGGAAACCCGTGTCTTCATCGTCGTACAGGAACAAAATGTTGCGCCCCACGGCTTCCACCGTAGTGTAGCCGAACAGGCGCTCAGCGCCCTTGTTCCAGCTGGTGATGTAGCCGGTCAAGTCCATCGTCAGCACGGATTCGTGCAACTGGTCGAGGATTTGCGTCTGCTGCGCCAACAAGGCTTCGACTTGCGCAAAAGCATGGGTCGAGCGTTGTGCCAGCGAATGCACCTGCAGCACACCGGCCGTCAGCGAGGCCAGGCTGGCCAGGTGGCGCCGGTCGGCGTCGTTGTACAGGCTGCGTCCCGCCACGCTGTAATGGCCGAAGCAATGGCCGTCGAAACTGATTTCCTGCAGCAAGGCGGACGCATCGCACGGGAAAAGCGCGGGCGCTACAGCGGCGTCCATGCTGGCCGCAGGCAGGAACTGGCCATGCGGGCTGGCCATCACGGCACTGGCGATACGGCCCAGTTCAGCCACCAGCGCGGGGCCACGCAAACGCACGACGGCATCGCACAGGGCGGCGCTGTTACCAAGGAAATCCGACACCGGAAGCAGGGTCATGCTAGAAGTTCCGGCTGACCTGGATGGCCCATTGGTAGGCCTGCAGCAGACTGCGCCAATAGGTTTCTCCATCAATGCCGGCGCGGCGCAGACCTTCGGGCGGCGGCGTGGTGCTTTCGACCAGCGCCAGCAAGGTGCCCAGCTCGCCATTGCGTTCGAGCAAGGCGGCGCTGACTTCGGGCGCCAGGTTCAGGGTGGCGATGATGTCCTGCATGGGCATGCCCAGCAGGACGTCGAGCAGGGAAAACACACCCGCCATGAAGGCCAGGTCTTGCGCGTCGCGGTCGCCGCCGCGCAACTGGCACAGCGCTTCCATCTGCGCCGCGCGCACGGCCGCCAGCGGCAGCAGCGCGTGGATCTTGCCGTCATCTTGCTGGCGCGCGTACAACAGCAATTGCAGCCAGCGCTGCAGCTGGCGCCGGCCCAGCAAAGTGATGGCCTGGCTGAAGCTGGTAATCGGCGCCGTGAAACCGAAGGCGGCTGAATTGACCAGTTTCAACAAATGATAGCTGAGCGATGGGTCTTGCTTGAGGGGCACTTCCAGCTCGTTCGCGTCGGCATCGCGGGCAAGCAAGCCCAGCAGCGCCAGCAGGCGGCGCCGCGACGTGGCGTCTTCCGGTTCGCTTTGCTGGCGCGCATGGTGCAGGGCGTAATCGCCGGCAAACCAGCTCACGCCCAGCGCTTGCGAGGCAGCAAACTGCTCGGCGTCGACGATGTTGTAGGCCAGGTGCGGCCCCGGCAAGGGCAGCAGCTGATGCAGGGCCGGGCGTGCGCCCGCCGCGTCAAAACTCAGCGCGCGCGCTTCGACCTGCGCCGCCGCGACGGGACCGGCATCCGCGCCATCGAGAAGAATGCGATAGCCGGCGTCGCGCCATTGCTGGCATTTTTTCTGGATTTGCTTGTCGCCGGCAAGCTGGGCCGGCAAACGGAAAATAGTGCGTTGCGGGGCCAGTTGCGCCAGCACGGCCTCGTCCACGCCATGCGGGTCGGCCAGGGGAATGATGCAGTCGAGCGGCGCCAGGAAGGCATACGCATCGGCGGCGGCCAGCGCCGCCAGCAGCGGCGCCGTCGAGGCCTGCGGTACATGCAAGGTAACAGCGACCCACTCGTTATGAGCATTGGCCACTGCTTGTAATCCCACCAACGGAAACAGGTTTGATTCAGACGCTGACATCGGTATCTCAGTGTGGGTAGGGCGCCATAGTAAATAAACTGACCAGCATTGGCAACCCTGGCCCGACAGGGATGCCATTTCGACAGCGAGAATCATTCTATCCGAATCTCACCCACGAAACAGTTTAATTTTGGCAATAAATATTCAAAAAAAACATTCCCCCGGGAGACCCGCCTGTCATGCGGGTTTGAAAAAATCGCCGTGATGCCAGCATGCTTCAGGCGCTGCCGCCATGCGCATGCTCGACCGCATACTTGATCAATTCGGCCTGCCCTTCGATACCCAGCTTGCGCTTGATGTTGAGCCGGTGCGTCTCCACCGTGCGCACGCTCAGGTCCAGGTCGCGGGCGATCTGCTTGTTCGACTGGCCCGCCGCGATGTGCTGCAGTACTTGCTGTTCGCGCGTGGTGAGAAAGGAATCGTGCACTTGCGGACGCGACAATTGCCGCGCCAGGGCCGCGCTGTAATAAATGCCGCCGGACATCACCGTCTCGATGGCGAAGACAATATCTTTCCCTGGGGCATCTTTGAGCACATAGCCGCGCGCACCGGCGGCGATGGCATGCGACACATATTCCAGCTTGTCGTGCATGGACAGGATCAGCACGGCAATCTGCGGAAACGCCTGCTTGAACAGCGCCGTCGCTTCGATGCCGTTGATGCCGCGCATATTGATATCCATCAACACGAGGTCCACCTGGTGCAGGCGCGCCTGGGCCAGGGCTTCATCGGCGCCGCCCGCCTCGGCCACCACGTCGAAATGCGCCACCGCCTCCAGGCGCGCGCGCAAGCCGTCGCGCACCAGGGGATGGTCGTCCACCAGCAGGATGTTGATCGTCTCGGTCATATCTCGGTATCTGTGAATTAGTGTGTAGGTGGAAGGGCGAGCCGCGCCAGCACCAGGGTGCCGGCCGGAGACGAGGTGATGTGCAGGCTGCCGCCGATGGCTTCCATGCGTTCCGTCATGTTGCGCAGGCCGATGCCGCGCTGCGGATGCAGGGCGATGCCGTCGAAGTCGAAGCCGCCGCCATTATCCTGGATGCGCAATTCCACCGCCTTGCCCGCCTCGTGCAGGCTTACTTCCACGCCGCGGGCGTGGGCATGACGCTCGCAATTGGTCAGCGCTTCCTGGGCGATGCGGAACAACACGGTATTGACCATGTCGGGCAAGCCTTCGCCCGCCGCCGCCGGGCTGGCCGTGAAGCTGGCTTGCGCACTGCTGCTGTCATTAAATTCGTGCACCAGGTGGTCGAGCGCGGCGGCCAGTCCCAGGTCGTCGAGGATGGCCGGGCGCAGGTTGTGCGAAATGCGCCGCACCTCGCCCAGAACCTTGTTCAGCTGCTCGGCCGCCCGTTCGAACGTGGCGGGCGCCTTGTCTTTCTGTTCGGCATTGCCGCCCAGGCGCGCGATGCCCGCCTCGATCTGCAGCTTGATGGAGACCAGCCACTGGCTGATGCCGTCATGCAAATCGCGCGACAGCCGCGCCCGCTCTTCTTCCTGCGATTCGACCACCCGCTGCGCCAGCACTTTCAGCTTGGCGTCGGCCACGCGCAGTTCGCGCAGGTTCAGCACCAGGCCGCAGGCGGCCACCAGCAGGGAGCCGAGGATGGCGATGGCGGCGATCAACTCCATGGTCGAGCGGATATTGCGTGACTGCTGGGCGTCAACCTTGGCCAGCGCCTGGTCCACATCATCCATGTAGATGCCCGTGCCCATCATCCAGCCCCATTCCGGCATCAAAATCACATAGCCAAGCTTGGGCGCGGACTTGTTCGTCGACGGCTTGATCCAGTTGTAGCGTTCAAAGCCGCCGCCGCTCTTCGCCCGCTGCATCAGGCGCTGGATGGTCAGATTGCCCTCGGCGTCGCGCAACTCCCACAGATTCTGCCCCACCAATTCGGGCTGGCGCGGATGCATCAGCGACTTGCCCTGCAAATCATAGATAAAGAAATAGCCATCGTCGCCATAGCTGAGGGCGGACAGGATGCGCTTGGCTTCCTCTTGCGTGGCGGCATCCTTGCGCCCCGACTGGTACAGGGAGGCGATGGAATGGCTGGCCAGGGTCACGTAATGCTTGAGTTCGGCTTCCTTGCTGGCCAGATACGCTTGCTGGATGGTGGCGCGCTGCTGCTCGGCCAGGGTTATGGCCTGGTGCCGCACGGCAAATGCGATGGCGCACAGGGCGAGTATGAGCGGCGTGAGGGCCAGGAAGATGACTTTCTGTCTGAGTTTCATGGCCTTGCGCGCTCCGGCGGCGTCGATGCTGGTGGGAATGCGTGATTTTACGTCGCGGTGCCGCGATAGCCCTGCGTAGTAATACTGAGCATTACTGCGTAGTCGTGCGCTTGCGGCAATTATACGATTCCTGAATACTTGCCATAAGCTGCAAATACACCAAAAGTAACATCAAACTGGCGACGACCAGGACCCGCAGCACACATCATCGCACGGCACAGCGCCCGTCAATCTCTGGAGGAAGCATGAACCGCATTTTCAAACAGCTCGGCTGGGCAGCGCTTGCGCTGGCCGGCGCCGGGTCCCTGGGCGTCGTCGCCCTGCAACGTGGCGAACCGATCAGCGCGATCTGGATCGTCATCGCCGCCGTCTGCGTCTACCTGATCGCCTACCGTTTCTACAGCCTGTTCATCGCCGACAAGGTGCTGGGCCTGGATCCGCGCCGCATGACGCCCGCCTTCAAGCACAACGATGGCCTCGACCACGTGCCGACTAACAAATACGTGCTGTTCGGCCACCATTTCGCGGCGATTGCCGGCGCCGGCCCTCTGGTCGGCCCCGTGCTGGCCGCGCAGATGGGCTATTTGCCCGGCATGCTGTGGATACTCGCGGGTGTCGTGTTTGCCGGCGCCGTGCAGGATTTCATCGTGCTGTTCATTTCCATGCGCCGCGATGGCCGCTCGCTGGGCGACCTGATCAAGGCTGAACTGGGCGAAATTCCCGGCATGATCGCCCTCCTGGGTTGCTTCATGATCATGGTCATCATCCTGGCCGTGCTGGCATTGATCGTCGTCAAGGCGCTGACCGGCTCCCCATGGGGCAGCTTCACCGTGATGGCGACCATTCCCATCGCCCTGTTCATGGGCGTGTACTCGCGCTTCATCCGCGTCGGTCGCATCGGCGAAATCTCCATCATCGGCTTTGTACTGCTGATGCTAGCCATCATCGGCGGTCAATACGTGCAGGAACACGCGGTGCTGGGTCCGATGTTCACGTTCACGGGCACGGAATTGACGTGGATGCTGATCGGCTACGGTTTCATCGCTTCCGTGCTGCCCGTGTGGCTGCTGCTGGCGCCGCGTGACTACCTGTCCACTTTCCTGAAAATCGGCACGATCCTGGGCTTGGCCATCGGCATCATCGTCGTCGCGCCTTACCTGAAAATGCCGGCCATGACCAAGTTCATCGACGGCTCCGGCCCGGTCTGGTCGGGCAATCTGTTCCCCTTCCTGTTCATCACCATCGCTTGCGGCGCCGTCTCCGGTTTCCACGCGCTGATTTCCTCTGGCACCACGCCGAAGATGATTGAAAACGAAAGCCACGCCCGCTTCATCGGCTATGGCGCCATGCTGATGGAATCGTTTGTTGCCATCATGGCCCTGGTGGCCGCCTCGACCATCGAGCCTGGCATCTATTTCGCCATGAACAGCCCGGCCGCACTGATCGGCACCACGGCAGAGTCCGCCGCACAAGCGATCTCGCAGTGGGGCTTCTACGTGACGCCGGAAATGCTGACGCAAACGGCCAAGGACGTTGGCGAGCACAGCATCATCTCGCGCGCGGGCGGCGCACCGACCCTGGCGGTCGGCATGGCGCAGATTCTCTCCGGCGCCATCGGCGGCAAGGCCATGATGGCTTTCTGGTACCACTTCGCCATTCTGTTCGAAGCGCTGTTCATCCTGACGGCCGTGGATGCGGGCACGCGTGCGGGCCGCTTCATGCTGCAAGACTTGCTGGGCAGCTTCGTGCCAGCGCTGAAACAGACGGAAAACGTCATCGCCAACCTGCTGGCCACGGGCCTGTGCGTGGCGGCCTGGGGCTACTTCCTGTACCAGGGCGTGGTCGATCCATTGGGCGGCATCAACACCTTGTGGCCGCTGTTCGGCATCGCCAACCAGATGCTGGCGGCGATTGCGCTGATCCTCGGCACTTGCGTGCTGTTCAAGATGAAAAAAGGCCGGTATGCGTGGGTCACCATCACGCCGACCATCTGGCTGCTGCTATGCACCCTGACGGCGGGCTGGCAAAAGATTTTCGATGCCAATCCGCGCGTCGGTTTCCTGGCGCACGCCAGGAAATACTCGGCGGCACTCGATGAAGGTACATTGCTGGCGCCGGCCAAGTCGGTGGCGCAGATGCAGCAGATCATCTTCAACGATTACCTGGACGCCGGCCTGGCCGCCTTCTTCGTCATCGTCGTGATCAGCGTGCTGTTCTTCGGCATCCGCACCATCATGAAGGCGCGCGCCGACAGCCGTCCAAGCACCAAGGAAACGCCGTTCCAGGCCATGCCCACGGTGCAATGATGATCGACGAAATCATCAAGGCTGGACGGTATCTGGGGCAAAGCATGCGGCTCATGTGCGGCTTGCCCGAGTACGACACCTATGTGGCGCACCGGGAAATGACCCATCCCGGCGAGCCGATGATGACGTATGAAGAGTTCTTCCGCGAGCGCCAGGAAGCCCGCTATGGCGGAGCAGGCAAACGCGGTGGCTGCTGTTAAGACACCGGACCAAACCTACTGCGCGTCGGTATAGGCGGCTTGCGATGCTCACCGTGCTCAAGCACGGTTGCGCTTCTCGGCCGTCTCTCCCTTCCGCTCGCGACGGTTTTGTCCGGCGTCTTGAACTAAAAAAATTACGGTGGTGGTTCTTTGGAACCGCCCTCCGTTGTTTCATCTCGTATAAGTTCCCCTCCCCTCTCTTCCCTTAGACCCACATCAACATCGGGGTGTGTCTTCACGTCTATATTTTCCAATAGGCATTAAAAAACAGTCAATGGGCCGACCGGAGAAGCGCCGCAACCATGTTCAATTTCCAACGCTCCAGCATCAGCCAGAAACTGACCATGATTTCAGTGCTGTCGTCGGGCTGCGCGCTGTTGCTGGTGTTCGTGGCGTTCGCCCTGACGTCCGTGCTCAGCCACAAGAACGATGAAGGCAAGCAACTGCTGTCGCTGGCGGGCGTGATCGGTGCGGCCAGCGCGGTGCCTTTGCTGGCGGGCAAGCCTGCCCAGGCGCAGGCGCAACAGGTGCTGGCATCGCTGGCCGCGCGCGACGAGATCGCCCAGGCGGCCCTGTTCGACCGGGGCGGGCGCCTGTTCGCCCTGTACCGCGCGCCGCAGCACGCGGACGGCCTGGCTACGCCGGAAGACATGGAGCCGGCCCTGCTGGCCGACATGGCCGTGCAGCCCGTCACGCAAGGCGCGGGCACGACCCTGGCGCCCGCCATGCGCTTGTACCGTCCCGTCTACCGGCCAGGCGAGCCACAACAGATCATCGGCGCCGTGCTGATCGAAGCCGACCTGAACCACATGTGGCGCGACATCGGCCGCCACGTGGGCGCCATCGGCGGCGCCACCGTGCTGTCCTTCCTGATAGCCGTGTTCCTCGCACGGCGTTTCAAGAGCGTAATCGCCGAACCGATCACCAAGCTGATTGATACAGCGCAAAAAGTGTCCAGCAGCCAGACTTACAGCCACCGCATCGCGCACCAGCGCAGCGACGAGCTGGGCGTGCTGATCGACAGTTTCAACGACATGCTGGCGCAGATCGACAGCCGCGACAGCACCCTGGCCAATTACCGCGACCAACTCGAACGCCAGGTGGGCGTGCGCACGGCGCAACTGGAAAAGGCCAAGGATGCGGCCGAGGCGGCCAGCCAGGCGAAGAGCGCCTTCCTCGCCACCATGAGCCATGAAATCCGCACGCCCATGAATGGCGTGCTGGGCATGACGGAACTGCTGCTGGCCAGCCCGCTGACGGCGCAGCAGCGCCACTACACGAGCATGGTGCAGCGCTCGGGACAGAATTTGCTGGTGATCATCAACGACATCCTCGATTTTTCCAAGATCGAGGCGGGCAAGCTGAGCGTGGAATACATCCGCTTCAATTTCCGCGAATTGCTCGACGATATAGAACACGTGTTCGCGCCGCAGGCGGAAGCCAAAAATATCAGCCTGGAATTCGATATCGCGTTTGACATTCCCATCGCCATCTGCGGCGACCCGAACCGTTTGCGCCAGATCATCGTCAATCTGCTGGGCAATGCCATCAAGTTCACGGAAACGGGCAAGGTCACCGTCAAAGTGGCCGTGTGCAGCGAAGATACGCCCAGCGTGGGCTTGCGCTTCGAGGTGCACGATACGGGCATCGGCGTGTCAAACGAGGCGCAGACGCGCATCTTCGAATCGTTCTCGCAGGCGGATGGCTCGACCACGCGCAAGCACGGCGGCACGGGCCTGGGACTGACGATCTCGAAACAGCTGGTGGAGCTGATGGGCGGCACTATCGGCGTTGATAATGCTTTAACGCAAGGATCGATCTTCTGGTTCGAAGTAAATTTCGATAAGCGGCGCGTCGACAGCGACGACCCGTCCTTCAACCTGAAAACCACGCGAGGGTTACGCGCCTTGATCGTCGACCACACACCCGCCACGCGCGCCGTACTGGAACGGCAGCTGGCCAGCTGGCACATCGTCAGCGACAGCGCCGGCACGGCCAGCGACTGCCTGGGCAAGCTGCGCGCGGCCGCGCAGGCGGGCACACCGTATGGCGTGGCCCTGCTCGACATGGAATTGCCGCGCACCAGCGGCCTGGCCCTGGCCGCCAACATCAAGAGCGACCCGCTGCTGACCGACCTCAAGCTTCTGCTGCTGAGCACGGAGCAGGCGGCGGCCGACCCGGTGCAGCGGCGCGAGGCGGGCGTGGCCTTCCAGCTGATCAAGCCGGCGCGCGAATGCGACCTGTTCGACTGCATCGTCACGCCGCCGCGCGCCAGCGAGGGCATGCGCATCCATCCGCCACACGCGGTGCGGCAGGTGAGCCGGCGCCAGCGCCGCCGCGTGCTGCTGGCCGAGGACAATCGCGTCAACGTGGAAGTGGCGCTGGCCATGCTCGACAGCCTGGGCCTGGACGTGGTGTGCGCGCGCAACGGCGAAGAAGCCTTGCAAGCGGCGCAGGCCGAGGATTTCGATTTGATACTGATGGATTGCCAGATGCCCGTGATGGATGGCTTTGCCGCCACGGCGGAAATCCGCCGCCATGAACAGCAGTGCGGCCACGCGCACGTGCTGCCCATCGTTGCCATCACGGCCAATGCGTTGCAGGGCGACCGCGAGGCGTGCCTGGCGGCCGGCATGGACGATTACCTGAGCAAACCGTTCACGCAGCAAGACCTGGGCCACACGATTGCGCGCTGGATCACCTTGCCGCGCGCGGCCACGGTGCACCACAGCGAGGCGCCGGAGCCGCAAACGCCGCAGGAGATGCCCCCCGAGCCGGCGCCGGCTCCCGCCTCCGCGACGTCCTGCCTGCCGCTGAACCGGCAGGCGCTGGAAAACATCCGCGCCCTGTCCGGCACGGATGGCGATGCGCTGCTCGAACGCATCATCCAGGCCTTTGTCGGCGAGACGCCGCGCCAATTGATCGACATGCGCGTAGCGATTGCCGGCGCGGATGCCGAAGCGCTGCGCAAGGTGGCCCACAGCCTCAAGTCGGGTAGCGCCAACGTGGGCGCCGATGGCCTGGCGCAGCTATGCAAGGAAATGGAAAAACTGGGCCGCGCCGGCAGCACCGAGGGCGCAGCTCCCCTGCTGCTGCAGATGCAGCAAGCCTTCCTGGCCGTACGCGAATCGCTGAACGCCATCCTCGTGAAGGAACACTGACATGACAGCGCCCCTCTCCCTTCCCCACGGCCTGGTGCTGGTGGCCGACGACGATCCCATGATGCGCCTGCTGATGCGGCAAATGCTCACGCAAGTGGGCCTGGACGTGATCGAGGCCGAAGACGGCGTGCAGGCCTTGGCCAGCTACAAGCACAGCGGCCCGGACTTGGTCATGCTCGACGTTGACATGCCGGCCATGGACGGCTTTGCCGTATGCCGCGAAATCCGCCTCCAGGAAGTGGGCGGCACCGTGCCCATCATCATGGTCACGGGCGACGACGAACTGGAAGCGGTCACGCGTGCCTACGAGGTGGGCGCCACGGATTTCATTTCCAAGCCCATCAACTGGCCCATCCTGGGCCATCGCGCGCTGTACGTGCTGCGCGCCAGCGACGCCATCGCCCGCCTGCGCATCGCCGACGCGCACAACCGCGCCGTGCTGGCCGCCATCCCCGACACCTTCTTTCGCCTGAACCGCGAGGGCTTTTATCTCGACTATGAACAGGGGCACGACGCCAGCGCGGGCTTTTCCATCAGCGACTGCGTGGGCAGCCATATCGGCGACGTACTGCCACCCGAAATCGCCGTGCGCCTGCTCGACAAGGCGCACGCCGTGCTGGCCACGCAGCACATCGGCTCGGTCGACTACACGCTCACGCACGAAAACAGCACGCGCCATTTTGAAGCGCGCCTGGTGGCAACCGGGGCCGACGAGGTGCTGGGCCTGGTGCGCGACATCAGCGAGCGCAAGCGCACGGAAGAGCAAATCCGCCGCCTCGCCTATTGCGACAGCCTGACGGGCATCCCCAACCGGCAAGCCTTCCTGGAAACCCTGGAACGCGAACTGGTGCGCTCGAAAGAGCACGACAAGAAATTCGCCGTGCTGTTCATGGACCTCGATGCCTTCAAGCGCATCAACGACACCCTGGGCCACGACGTGGGCGACCACCTGCTGAAGGTGGTGTCCGAGCGCCTGCGCGAAACCATCCGCCCCAGCGACCTGGTGCTGCGCGCCGAACACGAGTTTGAGCCCACCTCCGGCGGCAGCAACCTGGCGCGCCTGGGCGGCGACGAATTCACGATTTTGATTCCCGACCTGGAGCGGGTGGAAGATGCGCTCAACGTGGCGCACCGCGTCAAGGAAGCCATGCGGCGGCCCTTCATGATCGAGGGACACGAGATTTTCGTCACGGCCAGCATCGGCATTTCGCTGTATCCGGAAGATGGCGAGGACTGCAACTCGCTGCTCAAATATGCGGATACGGCCATGTACCACGCGAAGAATTGCGGCAAGAACAACGCCAAGCTTTACAGTTCCTCGCTGACGATGGAAATCATGAGCCACGTGAAGATGGAAGTGGGGCTGCGCAAGGCCTTGCAAAACAACGAGCTGTACTTGCTGTACCAGCCGCAGATCGACGTGCCCAGCACGCAGATCGTGGGCGTGGAAGCGCTGGTGCGCTGGCGCCATCCGGAGCGGGGCATCATTTCACCCACGGAATTCATCCCGCTGGCCGAAGAAACGGGGCTCATCGTGCCCATCGGCGAATGGGTGCTGCGCACGGCCTGCAACCAGGCCAAGGCGTGGCAAAGCGATGGGGGGCGCGCCATCCGCATGGCCGTGAACCTGTCGGCGAAGCAATTCAAGGATGAAAACCTGATGCAAATCGTACTCTCGGCCCTGGCCGACACGGGCCTGGATGCGCGCCTGTTGGAACTGGAATTAACGGAGGGCACGTTGATGGACGATGCGCGCGCCACCATGGTGACCCTGGAGCAATTGCGCGGCATCGGCGTGTACCTGTCGATCGACGACTTCGGCACGGGCTACTCGTCGATGAATTACCTGAAACGCTTCGACGTGCGGGCCTTGAAAATCGACAAGAGCTTTATCGCCGGCTTGCCGCAGGATACGGAAAACGCGGCCATCACGCGCGCCATCATCGCCATGGCGCACGGTTTGAAAATGGTGGTGGTGGCCGAGGGCGTGGAAACGGACGAGCAGTTGCTGATGCTGGAAGAATACGGCTGCGACATGGCGCAGGGATACTTCCTGGGCCATCCGTCGCCGCACGACACGATCACGGCCATGCTGTCCAGGCAGGCCGACCGGCTGGCCAGCATGGAAACTAGAGCACTTCGAAGGCAAGGATTTGCGTGACTTGCTGCGCGTTAAAATTGTCGTCGGAAATCATCACCAGGCTGCGGCGGCCGTTTTCCAGGCGCGGACCCCAGCTGATGCCTTCGATATTGTCGACTCTTTCAAGACCGATCTTTTCCAGGTCCAGCAGCAATCGCTTGCGCGCCGGCACATAGGCCGCGCCCGCCAGGGCCGCGATGGACTGGATATCGGTGGCGCCCTCCGTTTCCATCGCGTAGATGCGCACGTGGTTGGTATAAATGCCGTCGGCGTTTTCCACGCCGGCCCGCTCCACCACCAGCACTTGATGGTCGTTCACGGCGAGGATTTCCGACACGCCATTGTCCGCCTCGCGCCCCGGCGCGGGCCGCGACGCCACCGGCTCGATAGCATACGCATACTGGCGCAGCACCTTGCCGGCGCGGTCCAGGCGCGTGATGCGCACCACGGAGCCGTGCTCGGGCGTGGCCAGCGGGCCATCCTGGTACAGGGCCGCTTCCATGCCCAGCCACAGGCTCTTGCCATCCGACGAGAAAGACAGTGCCTCGAAGCTCATGTTGTTACGCGAGCCGGTCTCGTTCTTCGAGACATTCAACATGGCGGGCGTGGGCAAGGTGGCCAGATACTTGCCTTCGCGGTCTGCGTGGCGCACGAACGGGTGCAGGCCCACCTTGCGGTTGCCTTCGCTGCCGTACCACAGGCTGCCGTCCTGCGGATCGACGCGGATGGTTTCGATGTCGGGCACCTGGTCGTCACTGTCGAGCTTTGCATGCGCCAGGTTCGGATAGCGGCTGCCGTCGGGCTGCGTGAAGAAATGCACGCTGCTCAGGGTCACGCCCGTAAACGCCTTGCTGTCGTAGGCCAGGGTGGCGCGATAGAAACGGGCCGGGTTGATTGCCGAGCGGTCATCGCTTGCCATCACCCAGCTGTTGCTGTCCGCCGCGTAATCGATGCCGGACAAGCCGCCCACGCTGGTGCCCTCGAACGGGTGCCTGAGCGCGATGCGCTGCTCGCCGATCAGGCGCAGGCCGGCAATCGGCGCGTCGTGAGGGAAGCTGGCACAGGCGGAAAGGAGGATGGCGGCGGACGCCAGGGCAAGCGCGGCGCGCGCGCGGCGGAACAATTGAGGCATGATCGGTATCAAATCGGTATCAAAAGAGTCAGCAGGGCGTGACTTACACCACGCCATCGGTCTTCAGCCGCGCGATGGCGGTCGCATCATAGCCGAGCGACGCCAGCACCTCGTCGTTGTGCTGGCCCAGGGTCGGTCCCAGCCACTGGGTCTTGCCCGGCGTGACGGACAGTTTCGGGCTGATGGCGGGCAATTTGACGGGCGTGCCGTCCGCGAAATGGTGTTGTTCAAACATATTGCGGGCGAGAAACTGCGGATCACTCAGCATGTCGCGCACGGAGTAAATTTTTCCGGACGGCACGTCGACCGCCTTCAGCACGGCCAGCGCGCTGTTGATCGTGTGGGTGGCGCACCAGGCGCCGATGGCGTCGTCGATTTCCTGCGTGCGCGCCACGCGGCCATCGTTGCGCGCCAGCTGCGGGTCGCCCGCCAAGTCGATGCGGCCCATGGCCAGCATCAAGCGCTTGAAGATGGCGTCGCCATTGCCTGCTATGACGATGTTTTCGCCGTCGCCCGTGGTGTAGGTGTTCGAGGGTACGATGCCGGGCAAGGAACCGCCCGTGCGCTCGCGCACCACGCCTGCCTGGTCGTATTCGGGCACCAGCGATTCCATCAGGTTGAACACGGATTCGTACAGCGCCACATCGACCATCTGCCCTTCCCCGTGCTCGCGCCCGCCCGTCACGTCGCGGTGGCGCAGGGCCATCATGGCGCCGATCACGCCGTGCAGCGCCGCCACCGAGTCGCCAATCGACACGCCCACGCGCACCGGCGGACGGTCGGCAAAGCCGGACACATAGCGCAAGCCGCCCATGGATTCGCCGATGGCGCCGAAGCCGGGCAAATCCTTCATCGGGCCCGTCTGGCCAAAGCCGGACAGGCGCACCATGATGAGGGACGGCTTTTCTTTTTTCAGCTGTTCATAGCCGAGATCCCACTTTTCCAGCACGCCGGGGCGGTAATTCTCGATGATGATGTCCGCTTCCAGGGCCAGCTGGCGCGCGATGGCCCGGCCTTCCGGCGCTTTCAGGTTCAGCGTCAGACTTTTCTTGTTGCGCGCCTGCACCGACCACCACAGGGAGGTGCCGTCCTTCAGCACGCGCCAGGTACGGATGGGGTCGCCACCATCGGGCGATTCGATCTTGATCACGTCGGCGCCGAATTCGGCCAGCATGCGGGCGCAGAACGGCCCCGCGATCAGGGTGCCCAGTTCCAGCACTTTAATGCCTTGCAGTGGACCAGTGGTCGCGGAGGATTCTGTCATGTTATGGTCAGGTTGCCCTGCGGTCGAGCATCGCGCGGGCGATCGTGCCCGCGTCGACGTATTCCAGTTCGCCGCCCACGGGCACGCCGCGGGCCAAACGGCTCACGCGCAAGCCTCGCGCTTTCAGCATTTCGCTGATGTAATGGGCCGTCGCTTCGCCTTCATTCGTAAAATTGGTGGCCAGCACCACTTCACCGACCACGCCATCGTTGGCGCGGCCCAGCAATTTTTCGAGGTGGATGTCTTTCGGGCCGATGCCGTCCAGCGGAGAGAGTCGCCCCATGAGGACGAAATACAGGCCCTTGTAGGTGAGCGTCTGCTCGATCATCAGCTGGTCGGCAGGCGTTTCCACCACGCACAGCAAGCGCTTGTCGCGCTCTTCGTCGAGACAAGTCTCGCACACTTCATGTTCGGTAAAGGTATTGCACAGGCCGCAGTGATGCACGGCATCGACGGCCTGGAACAGGGCGCGCGACAGCATGGCCGCGCCTTCCCTATCGTGCTGCAACAAATGAAATGCCATCCGCTGCGCCGACTTGGGGCCGACGCCGGGCAGGCGCCGCAGCGCCTCGGTCAGGAATTCAAGCGACTTGGACATGGATCAACCCTGCCCGGTGCCACAGATCGAGCGCATGCGGTAGTGCATCAGAATGGCATTTTGAAGCCGGCTGGCAAGTTCATGCCGCCGGTCAAGCCTGCCATTTTTTCCGCGGACGTCGCTTCCGCCTTGCGCACGGCGTCGTTGAAGGCGGCAGCCACCAGGTCTTCCAGCATATCCTTGTCGTCGGCCAGCAGCGACGGATCGATGGACACGCGCTTGACGTCGTTCTTGCACGTCATGACAATTTTCACCAGGCCGGCGCCGGACTGGCCTTCCACTTCCACCAGCGCCAGTTGTTCCTGGGCCTTTTTCATATTGTCTTGCATTGCTTGCGCCTGCTTCATCAGGCCAGCCAGTTGATTTTTCATCATGAGAATGCTCCGTTCAATTCAGTTTGTGAGTTTGTTAATCATCAATGCAGGGTCGGCGCGGCGGAGCCGGCCGGTGCAGGGGTAATCGTCCCCGGCACGACAAAAGCGTCGAATGCCCGCTTCATGTCGAGCACGAAGGGATCGCTTGCGATGGTTTCTTCCGCTTGCAGCTGGCACGCCTCGCGGTGGGCCTGCGCTTCCGCGCTGGCCGTATACCAGACGGCGCCCAGTTCCGTGTCGACATTGACCTTGCGCCCGAAGCGCTCGGTCAGCACGGCCGCCAGTTTTTCCACGTTGGCCGGACTGCGCCACGTGTCGATGGGCACGCGCAGGCGGAACGTGGTGCTGTGACCGTCGTGCAGGCATTCGATCAGCTCGGCCTGCACGGCCAATTGCTGGGCTATGCCGCGCAAGGCCAGCACGGCGGCGACGGCCGGCCAGTTGCCGTCCCAGTCCAGGCCCGGCACGGGCGTGATCACATACGGCCCGCTGGGCGCGGCTTGCTTGGCGGCACGCTGCGGCATGACGACGGCGGGTTGCTCGTTGCTCTGCGCGGCTGGCGCCGACACGGCGACCGAAGCGCTGTCATCGGAAAATTCGGTGACCCAGGGCGGCAAATCGTCGTCGGCAGGCGCCTGCTGTGGTGGCGGTGTCTGGCGGACCGGGGCCTCCATCACGGCCACTGGCGGCGCATCGTCCCACGGCGCCGGCGCTTTCGCGGCGGCGGGTGGTGGTGGCGCAGCCTGGACGGGCGCTGCCGGTGCTGGCGTGGCTACGGCAGCAGCCGGTGCCGGCGCGGGGGCAACCGGCTTGGGCGCCGACGATGGCGCCGATGGCGCGCTGCCCGGACGGCCTTTCGAAGCGGCGCGGGCCGCTTCCAGCGCCGCATTGATGGCGGCACGGGCGGAACTGATGGGGGCGCCCGATGCTGACGGGGCAGCGGCGGGCAGCGGCGGCGCTGGGGCAGGCGCTGGCGCTGGGACAGGTGCCGGAGCAGCTGCGCGTGGCGGCGGCGCTTCGCTGCGCGCCATGCTGGCGGCAGCGGCGGCGACGACGGCGGGCGGGGTCACGGCTGCATGGCTGGCCACGCTGTTGGTGGCAGCGCGGGCGGCGGGAGCAGAAGCCCCTGCCGCGGCGCGCGCGGCGGCCACGGCAGCGGGACGGTTGCCCGTTGCAGCGGCAGGCGCGGCAGCCGGCACGCCATCGGCGCCGCCTATGCCGGGCCGAAATGCCAGCATGCGCAGCAAGGTCATGGTAAAGCCCGCATATTCGTCGGGCGCCAGGCCCAGTTCATTGCGGCCATGCACGGCGATCTGGTAAAACAACTGCACTTCTTCCGCGTCAAACGCACTAGCCAAACGCACGATGTCCGCGTATTCAGGCAAATCCTGCGGCAAGGCTGTTGGCACGGTTTGCGCCAGCGCAATGCGGTGCAGCAAGGTGCCCAGGTCTTGCAGCGCGCCGTTATACGACAGGCTGCGCGAGGCCATCTCGTCGGCCACGGCCAACAGATCTGCGCCGTCCTGCTGCGCCAGCGCGTCGAGCAGGCGCACCAGGTAGGACTGGTCAAGCGCGCCCAGCATGCCTTGCACGGCATCGAGCGTCACTGCGCCGGCCGCATACGCGATGGCCTGGTCCGTCAGCGACAGCGCATCGCGCATGGAACCGTGGGCGCCCTGGGCCAGCAGGCGCAAGGCCGGCTGTTCGAAGGCAATACCCTCCTGCCCCAGGATATTGTCCAGGTGGCTGATGATGTGGCCGGGCGGCATCTGCTTGAGGTTGAACTGCAGGCAGCGCGACAGCACGGTCACGGGAATCTTTTGCGGGTCCGTCGTGGCCAGGATGAACTTGACGTGCTCGGGCGGCTCTTCCAGCGTTTTCAGCATGGAATTGAACGCGTGGTTCGTCAGCATGTGCACCTCATCGATCATATAGACCTTGAAGCGCGCATTGCTTGGCGCGTAGACCGCTTGTTCCAGCAACTGCGCCATTTCATCGACGCCGCGGTTCGACGCCGCATCCATCTCTATATAGTCGACAAAGCGTCCCGCATCGATCGCCGTGCACGCTTCGCACACGCCGCAAGGCTGGGCCGTGATGCCGCCCGTGCCATCGGGGCCGATGCAATTGAGCGACTTGGCCAGGATGCGCGACAGGGTCGTCTTGCCGACGCCGCGCGTACCCGTGAACAAATAGGCGTGATGCAATCGGCCGCTGTGCAAGGCATGCGTGAGCGCGCGCACGACGTGCTCCTGGCCGACGAGCGTCTCGAAATTCTTGGGGCGGTATTTACGGGCGAGGACTTGATAGGACATGCTGAGATTTTACCATGCGATTTTGCGGGTGATCCTGCGCGGCGGGCGCAAGCCTCATGGCCGGGCCACATTCAAATATGGCAAACGCGGCAAAGCAGCAATTGTATAACATGGAGAGTGGCATTCTGGAAAATCAGGCAAGCATGCAGACTGGCAAAACACAGCGCCGCAAAACAAAAAAGCCGCCAACGGCAGCTTTACTGTTTGTTTCCCGAAGGAGGCGAGCCTGATCTGCGGCACTCATGGTTAATAGCCGTGGCTGCTTCGTTCCCGACCTGACCAGGTTAGCCATGCCACGATGCGCAGGGGCCCGCCAGGGACAATTATAACCGGTCTGCGCAAGATTGGGGAAGCAAGCTGAAATCCGGGGTCAGACCCCCGGTCGAATTGACAATGACCTTTGTGTTAGCGGTGTTGAGGGTCTGACCCCAGCCGCTCTACAAGCCCAGTTCCTGCCAGATGCCATCCACCTTGGCCTTCACTTCCGGCGTCATGGCGATCGTCGTGCCCCACTCGCGCGTCGTTTCGCCCGGCCATTTATTCGTCGCATCGATGCCCATCTTGCTGCCCAGGCCGCTGACCGGCGAAGCGAAGTCCAGGTAGTCGATGGGCGTGTTGTCGACCAGCGTCGTGTCGCGGATAGGATCGACCCGCGTCGTGATGGCCCAGATGACCTCTTTCCAGTCGCGGATATTCACGTCTTCGTCGACCACCACGATGAACTTGGTATACATAAACTGGCGCAAGAAGCTCCACACGCCGAACATCACGCGCTTGGCGTGGCCCGCGTACTGCTTCTTGATCTGCACCACGGCCATGCGGTAGCTGCAGCCTTCGGGCGGCAGGTAAAAGTCCGTGATTTCGCTGAATTGCTTTTGCAGCAGGGGCACGAACACCTCGTTCAGGGCCAGGCCCAGCACGGCCGGCTCGTCCGGCGGTTTGCCTGTATACGTGGAGTGGTAGATCGGGTCGCGGCGCATGGTGATGCGGTCGATGGTAAACACGGGGAAACTGTCCTGCTCATTATAATAGCCCGTGTGGTCGCCATACGGCCCTTCCAGCGCGTGTTCATAGCCGCTCGGATGGTTTTCGTCCGGGTAGATATGGCCTTCGAGCACGATTTCGGCCGACGCGGGCACGCGCAGCTCGCTGCCGATGGCTTTCACCAGCTCCGTGCGGCTGCCGCGCAGCAAGCCGGCAAACTGGTATTCGGACAGGTTGTCAGGCACCGGCGTGACTGCCCCTAATATGGTGGCGGGATCGGCACCCAGCGCCACGGCAATCGGATACGGCTTGCCCTTGCTTTGAATCGCATGCTCGCGGAAGTCCAGCGCCCCGCCCCGGTGCGCCAGCCAGCGCATGATGACCTTATTGCGTCCCAATACCTGCTGGCGGTAAATGCCCAGGTTTTGCCGCTTCTTGTTCGGGCCCTTGGTGATCACCAGGCCCCAGGTGATCAGGGGCGCGATATCGCCGGGCCAGCAATGCTGGATGGGCAGGCGCGCCAGGTCCACGTCGTTGCCTTCCCAGACGATTTCCTGGCACTTCGCGCCGCGCAACTCTTTCGGCGACATGTCCCACACGGATTTCACCAACGAACCCAGACCCAGCAAATCCTTGAAATCCTTCGGCGGCTCCGGCTCCTTCAGGCGCGCCAGCACATGGCCGATCTTGCGCAACTCGCTGACATCTTGCGCGCCCATGCCCAGCGCCACGCGGCGCGTGGTACCGAACAGATTGCCCAGTACCGGCATCGTATGTCCCGTCGGATTATTGAACAGCAAGGCCGGCCCGCCTGCGCGCAAGGTGCGATCGCAAACCTCCGTCATCTCCAAAATCGGTGAAATGGGGGTCGAAATGGGCTTAAGTTCACCCATTTGTTGCAGTTGAGAAATAAAATCTCGCAAATCTGAATATTTCATGTGTTTTTAATTTTTTTTGACGTCGGACGCCGTTGCTGAAGGATCTATGCCAAGTAATTGATTTTATTGGCTTTTGGCACAATGCAAGACAAAAAGTAAGACATAAAAGTAATAAAGAATCGATTCGTTAGTATTGACTTGATATAAAACGGCTTCTACAATTCGCCCAACTTGAAAGAGCACGCCGGCCCAGAGCTTGATTTTAGCGTTTCTCTTTCATTCACGGAGTCGGGGCTCCACATGACATTTTAAGGAGTGTTTTCAAAAGGCGTCTGCCTTACCCCCGGTAAAAGTTGTATTGCGACTGATCCAATACCAAACGGGACCGATCAGCTCAAGCAAGCAATGACGGCGTTTCTCGCACGCATCCATACGCGGCGGAAACGATGATATTTCTGATGCACGGCATTGGCAGTACCCACAACACCGCGAGACCGCGGAGGGACTGCCTGTTGACGCGACATTTCGGGGAACTCTATGACTCATCGTAGCACTGAAGCAGCATTGCCTGCTTCAACCGTGGCTGGCCAGCCAGCGTTGGCGCGTTTGCGCGCCCGCGCACAGGCCATTTCGGCACGTGGCGTATTGACCACTGCGCAACACACACTGACAGTCTTCGGCATTTCCGCCCTGGCACTGATCGCCCTGTTGATGTTCCGCCCCGACCTGGGCAAGCAACTGACGCACAGCCTGTTCCCGCTGCCCATGGCAGTGGCACAAGCCGTTGAAGCACCGGCCCTGTCGGCACTGATGGAAGCGCCTGCTTCCGTGCAAACGGCCGCCGCCAAGGACGCACCGCTGAGCAAGGAAGAAAAAGCCTTGCTGGGCACGCAAAAGCAGCAGCAATGGGTCACCAACTGGCTCTCCAAGCGCTACCGCGTGGCCAACGATGCGACCAATATGCTGGTGTCGACGGCCTACCTGACGGCCCGCGAAATCAAGCTGGACCCGCTGCTGATTCTGGCCGTGATGGCCATCGAATCGGGCTTGAACCCGTTCGCCGAAAGCCCCGTGGGCGCGCAAGGCTTGATGCAAGTAATGTCAAAAGTACACCATGAACGCTTCCAGGAAATGGGCGGCGTGCAAGCAGCCCTCAATCCCGTGGCCAACATCCGTGTCGGCTCCCTGATCCTGAAAGACTACGTCACGCGTGGCGGTTCCGTCGAAGCGGGCTTGAAAACCTACGTGGGCGCCGCCAACTTCGCCACCGACTCGGGCTACGGCTCGCGCGTGCTGGCCGAATACCGCCGTCTGAAACAAGTATCGGCCGGCCAGCGAGTGCCGACCACGACGCCAGTGATGGCATCGAACACGCCAGCGCCAGCCAAGGCGCCGGCAGCGGAAAGCGGCATCACCATCAAAGTGCTGCCGCACAACGAGATCGCCGGCCTGTGACCCTTTAAAAGCCCTTACCGGGGCATCCAATGAAAAAGCCACCGGCACTTGCGTGCGGTGGCTTTTTCATTGCCCTGCGGCGCTGGCCGCAGGATCTACTCCTATTACTATATTACTTGCGCTTGTTGGCGTTGACTTCTTCCTCGCGGAATTTCACTGCCAGCTTGTCGAGCACGCCATTCACATATTTGTGGCCGTCGATGCCGCCGAACGACTTGGCCAGCTCGACCGCTTCGTTGATGACGACGCGGTACGGGATTTCCATGTTGTTCTTCAGCTCGAATGCGCCGATCAGCAGGATGCCGTGTTCGATGGGCGACAGTTCCGCGATGTTGCGGTCGATCAAGGGTGCCATGCTGTCGCGCAGCGCCAGCGAATCCTTGATGGCGCCGTACAGCAGCACCGTGAAATGATCGCCATCGGCCTTGTCGAAACCATGCGCGGCGCGAATATTGTTCACGACGGTGGTCGCGTCTTCATTGTTCAACAGCCACTGGTACAAGCCCTGCAGCGCAAACTCGCGCGCGCGGTGACGCGGCGTGCGGTTTTTGCTGGGATTGGCGAGCAAATTTTTCTCAGTCATGATTGTTACCTGTTCTTAAATACGTGTTCACTACAAATTCCGACGAGACACTGCGGCGCGCTTTTAGGCAGCGCGGCCGCAATTCAAGCGCGCGTGAGAAGGATGTCAGGGCAAGGCGCGAGGCCGAAGACAGTACGAAAGTACGGCGAGGCCTTGCAACGCAGCCATGGCATTCTTATCACACGTGCTTAATCTTCGTCGGTGTCCTGCAACTCTTCTAGCGCTTGCGCCAGATTGGCCATTTCCACTGCCACGCGTGCCGCTTCGGCTCCCTTGACCAGCATGCGCACTTCCGCCTGCTCGTCGTTTTCGGTCGTCAACACTGCGTTGGCGATGGGGATGCCGTAATCGAGACCGATGCGCGTGATGCCCGCGCCCGATTCGTTCGATACGAGCTCGAAGTGGTAGGTTTCACCGCGAATCACGGCGCCCAGTGCGATTAGGGCGTCGAATTGCTCGGTTTCTGCCATTTTTTGCAGAATCAGTGGGATTTCCAGGGCGCCCGGCACGGTCACGTGCAGGATATCTTCATCGGCCACGCCCAGCTTGCTCAACTCTTCCAGGCATGCCGACAGCAAGCCACCACCGACGATTTCATTGAATCGTGCCTGGACGATACCGACGCGCAAACCTTCGCCGGCAAAATTGGTTTCGTATGTTCCTACGCTCATCATATGCCTCTTTAATCTGGTGGTTCAGGGCGACATGCACATGCCGCCATCGTTTACTCTCACATCGACGCCTGACAAAATCGTAGCGAGCGGCAGTGAGGCTCGGCGCCCCCGTTGATCCGAGAAGCGCAACTGTACGGATAGTACAGTGAGCATCGCAGGCCGCAAATCACGACGCGCAGTATATTTAGTTAGGCGTCCTGGCCTGGATGGCACTGAAAACCCGTCACTTCCAGGTCGAAACCGGCCATCGACGGCATCTTGCGGGGGCTGGCCAGCAATTGCATCTTGCTCACGCCCAGGTCGCGCAGGATTTGCGCGCCGATACCGTAGCTGCGCAGGTCCATGCTGGCGGCGCGGCCTTTCGGCTTGGCTTGTGGCGTGTCGAGCGCGGCGAACTGGGCAAACAGCTCGGCCGACGTCTCGCCGCAGTTCAGCAAGACCATCACGCCCCGCTCGGACTGCTTGATGGCAGCCATCGAGGCGGCCACCGTCCACGAGTGGGTGGTCGCTTCGCTCTCCAGCACATCCAGCAGGGATACGGGCTGATGCACGCGTACCAGCGCTTCCAGGCCGGGCGCCAGGTCGCCGTGCACGAGGGCCAGATGGGCCGACGCGCTGGGCTTGTCGCGGAAGGCGATCAAACGGAATTCGCCGTGCGCCGTGTGCAGGGTGCGCTCGGCAACGCGCTCGACCAGGGATTCCGTCTGGCTGCGGTAATGGATCAGGTCGGCAATCGTGCCGATTTTCAGGCCATGTTGCTCGGCAAACACCAGCAAGTCCGGCAGGCGCGCCATGGTGCCGTCGTCCTTCATGATTTCGCAAATCACGGATGCGGGCGTCAAGCCGGCCATGGCCGTCAGGTCGCAACCGGCTTCCGTATGGCCGGCGCGCATCAGCACGCCGCCCTTTTGGGCTTTCAGCGGGAAGATATGGCCAGGCTGGACGATATCGCTGGGCTGCGTGCCCTTGGCCACGGCTACCTGGATGGTCTTGGCGCGGTCGGCGGCGGAAATGCCCGTCGTCACGCCTTCGGCCGCTTCGATCGAGACGGTAAAGTTCGTGCCGTAGGCGGTGCCGTTGCGCGACGTCATCATCGACAGGTTAAGCTCGTCGCAACGCTCTTCCGTCAGGGTCAGGCAGACCAGGCCACGCGCATGGGTGATCATGAAATTGATGGCTTCAGGCGTCACGAAATCGGCGGCAAGCACCAGATCGCCTTCATTTTCCCGGTCTTCTTCATCGACCAGTATCACCATGCGGCCGGCGCGCAATTCAGCGACGATCTCTTCGGTGCTGGATATAGACATTATTCATCCTCTTAAGACGTCTGGCAAAACCTGCTGCGCGTCGGTATAGGCAGCCTGCGATGCTCACCGTACCTTCGTACGGTTGCGCTTCTCAGCCACCTCTCCCTTCCGCTCGCGACGGTTTTGTCAGGCGTTATTATGTTAATGAAACTAAAAACTGAAACATGGAGCGCGAATACTCCGCGAATTTCCGGGAATTTTCTTATAACCTGCTATTTTAAAGGATTTAGCGCTTGCAGACCTGAAATAAGACAGGTTTGCGGCACGGGCGCCGCAAGCTGCTCCACAAAGCGCCGATTCCCCGATCCAGCGCAAACGGCGGCGGCAAAACGCGCGCCGCCGGCCTTGCGAAGAGCATAAGATCAGCCAGTCACCGCCACGGCGCTGACGCCCCACTCGCAAGGACACCCCACACAGGAGCGGCAATATGAAAACCAACGGATCGGCCATCTGGTCAGGCGGCATCAAGGACGGCAAGGGCGCCATCAGCACGCGCAGCGGCGCCTTGCAGGAATATCCCTACGGCTTTGCCAGCCGCTTCGAAGGCAAGTCCGGCACCAATCCCGAAGAATTGATCGGCGCCGCCCACGCGGGCTGCTTCACCATGGCCCTGTCGCTGATCCTCGGCGAAGCGGGCCTGACGGCGGAAAAGATGGAAACGACGGCCGAAGTCACCCTCGACAAGGTGGACGATGGCTTTGCCATCACGGCCGTCCACTTGACCCTGAAAGCCAAGATACCGGGCGCCGACCAGGCCAGATTCGATGAATTGACGGGCAAGGCCAAGGCCGGCTGTCCCGTGTCGAAGTTACTTAAAGCCAACATTACCCTGGACGCTACCCTGCTGCCCTAGATTTTAGGCACGGGCTTGACGGGCTCCACAGCAGCGACGGGCGCCACCAGCGGCAGGCGCGAGTCGCTGGCCGGCAACGGCCGGTTCATCAAGCCGGGATTCAGGGCTGCATTGTTCAGGTTATAGGCGGCGATGGCTGCCGCCACGGACGGGTCTTGCGAGGAAGGCGGCGGCACGGCCATGCCAGCGTTTTGCGCGGCCAGCTCTTGCGCCTGCGCATTTTGCCGGGCCAGCTGGGCTTGCGCCGTCGCCAGGCCGGCGTCCGCTTGCGCCAACGACTGCGTCCGGTCGGATGCCGCCCGGGCCGCCCTCGCGGCTTCCTCCTGCTGCGCCTGCTGATCGGTATTCATGCGTTCCCTGTCGATGCGCTGGGCATCCACGCGCTGGCTGTCTACCCGCTGCGCCTGCAGCAAGTCCTGCTCATCGATGGTGACGGCTGCCGGCGACGGCTGCCGCAACTCCTGCAAGTCCAGGTTCAGCTCTTCCGCTTCCAGTTGCTGCTGCAGTTCCAGTTGCCGTTGTGCAATGGCAGCAGTTTGTGCCGGCGCCCCTTGAACCGTGGCCTGCGCGGCGCTGGCCGGCAATGCTGCTCCCGTCAAATCGGCTTCGACAACGGCCGCCAGCGGCACACCCTGTTGCTGGACCAGCACGGCACCCACTTGCGCCAGCACATCCGTTCCCTGTTGCAGGGCATCCAGGGTGGCATGGCTGTCGGCCGCATACGCGGCCTGTAAAGTTGCAGCGTCGACATCTTCATTGCGCAAATCGATGCCGATACGGACCAGGCCCGCCTGGGTGAGCAAGCTGCCGTCCTGCGCCAGCGCGGCCGCCGCATCCGTGGTGCCGTCGCCCGACAGCAAATCGTAGCGCTGCGCCAGGCTGCCCGGGGTGTCGCCAGCCGTCGCCAGCTGACTGGCATCGATGCCGCTCGTTTGCAGCTGGGCGAACGATTCCGTCAGTTGCCGCGCCAGCGCCAGCAAGTCGTCATTGACATTCACCGGGGTATTTGCCGCCTTGGCCTCGTCCGTGGCGCCCTGCAAGGCCAACAGTTGCCGGCGCGACAAGGCCACGCCGGACAGGAACTGGCCCAGCGGGGAGATGTCGACCTGGGTCGACGACAGCATGGCAAGGGCCGCCGCACTGGAAGACGGCACGGGCAGCGCAGGCGCCAGCGGCGCTAGAGGTGTCGTTGCGCCCACGTGGAACGTGGCCGGTATGGCATTGGGCACGGTTGCGCGCGAAATCGGGTCCATGGCTAGCCTCCACTGCGGAAAGCTTCATAGTATGCGCGTCTGATAGAAAAGCAACACACGCTTGGCAAGACGGAGGCTGTGTTGCTGTCTTCTGATATCAGGCGCCAGCCTTGTCCAGCGACAGCATGCGCTCGACATAGCGGGCGATGAGGTCGATTTCCAGGTTCACCTTGCCATCGACCGTCACGTGTTTCAGGGTCGTCATGGCGATGGTGTGCGGAATCAGGTTGATCGAGAAGCGGCAGCCGTTGACGGCGCCCGCGCCCAGGTCTTCCACGCGGTTGACGGTCAGCGACACGCCATTGACGACGACGGAACCCTTGAAGGCCAGGTATTTCGCCAGCTCGTGCGGCGCCTCGATCACCAGTTCCCACGATTCGCCCACGGCTTCGAACTTGCGCACGATGCCCAGGCCGTCGACGTGGCCGGAGACTAGGTGGCCGCCCAGGCGCTCGGCCAGGGTCAGCGCCTTTTCCAGGTTCACTTCCGTGGTGGTATCGAGGCCCACGGTGCAATTGAGGCTTTCGCGCGAGACATCGACTGCAAAGCCCGTGTCCGACTTTTCCACCACCGTCATGCAGGCGCCATTGATGGCGATCGAATCGCCCAGGGCCACGTCGGCCAGCGGCAAGCCGCCCGCGTGGATGGTCAGGCGCACGCCGGCATCGAGGCCGCCGTCGAGTGCTTGCACGGTTTCAATCTTGCCGATGGCGGCAACAATTCCTGTGAACATGGAGCTATACCCTATAAAAAGTGTGAAAGTATTAATTGCGCTGGGCGAATCTTGCAAGGATACGCAAATCCTCGCCCACTTGCTGAACCTGGTGAAATTGCAAAGTGCGCTGCTGTTTGAGATCCGTCAATGCCGGCAAGGCAAACATGCCTTGCGCATCGCCCAGCAAGGTGGGCGCCAGGTAAACCAGCAGCTCGTCGACGCAGCCTTCGCGGATCAGCGAGCCGTTCAGCCTGGAGCCGGCCTCGACGTGGACTTCATTGCATTGCCGGCGACCCAGCTCCAGCATCAGCGCGGCCAGGTCGACCTTGCCGGCCGCGTTCGGCAACAGAATGACTTCCGCGCCCAGGGCGCGCAACTGCGCCTCCTTTTCCGGGTTGGCGATGGCCGCCACGATCCACGTGCCGCTGCCCTGCAAGATGCGCGCATCGAGGCTGATGTCGAGCCGACTGTCGACGACGATGCGGCGCGGCTGGCGCGGCGTTTCGACGGCGCGCACGTTCAATTGCGGATCGTCCGCCTTGACCGTGCCGATGCCCGTCAGAATGGCACAGGCGCGCGCACGCCACGCGTGGCCGTCGGCACGCGCCTCCGGCCCCGTGATCCACTGGCTTTGCCCGTTGTGCAAGGCGGTCATACCGTCCAGGCTGGCCGCCGTTTTCATGCGCACCCACGGCTTGCCGCGCTGCATGCGCGAAAAGAAGCCGATATTCATTTCATATGCTTCGTCGGCCAGCACGCCCGTGGTGACGGCGATGCCGGCCGCTTCCAGCTTGGCCAGTCCCTGCCCCGCCACCAGCGGATTCGGGTCCGTCATGGCGGCCACGACGCGCCCCAGCCCCGCGCGCACGAGCGCATCGGAACAGGGCGGCGTGCGGCCATGGTGGTTGCACGGCTCCAGCGTGACATAGGCGGTGGCGCCGCGCACGTCGTTGCCGCGCGCCGCCGCATTCGCCAAGGCTTGCACCTCGGCATGATCCTGCCCCGCCACCTGCGTCACGCCGGCGCCGATCACCTGGCCATCCCGGACGATCACGCAGCCGATGCGGGGATTGGGCGAGGTCGTGTATAAACCGCGCGCCGCCCATTCCAGCGCCAGGCGCATGCCATCGATATCGTTGAGTATTTCCACGGGCTTCTTTGATAGTGAGTGATAGGTGAGTCGGGTTAGGAACTGTCGGCCACGCCGCTGCAATTGGCCGCCTGCTGCTGCGGGTCGCACACGCGCACCCTGCCCAGCATGTTGATTTTAATATGGCGCACCTGCTTTCCCAAAGCCAGGGATAGCGTCCCCCAGCGCGCCGCCAGGCTATTGGTCGCGCTGCAACTGCGTCCTGCGCCATTGTAGGCGATATAAAACGGCGCCGTGGCCGATGAAAACGCGAACTGGGCCGTGACGCCCGCCGGCAGCGGTCCCTGGCGGAACAGCAATTCGTCGCCATCGTCGAACGCCAGGTTGGCATTGCGGTCGATGAATACCAGCCAGCCCGTGCCCCAGTCCGTGCCGCCGGGCCCGGCCGGCATCAGCAGCACGCGCTGTCCGCGCGCCATCGCCTGCGCCCGCGTCAACTCGATGGCCGAAAACAAGTCCGTGGCCGCCGCGCGCACCTGCTGGCGCGCCAGCAAGTGCTGCAAGCCGGGCATGGCAGCGGCCGCCAACAGCGCGGCCATCGCCAGCACGGCCAGCAATTCGAGCAAGGTATGCCCCGTCCGGGGTGGACGCTTGCGCGTAGTCATGGCCTAGGGCCAGCAATGGCTGGCGGGGCCGCTGCTGCCGCGCTGACCCGTGCTGCTCAAGGAGAGGACGCCGCAATCGGCATCCTTGAACTGCGCATCGACCTTGGACGTGCCCGGCATGGCACGCAACAGCACGCATTGCCCGATCGTCATGCCGGGACAGGCCAGCGCCTCGATTTCATACGCGCTGCCGGCCGCGCTGGCAGCCGGCCCGTCGCCGGACCACCACGGAAATGGCGGCGCCGGCGAGGCCGAGGAAAATGCCAGATAGTGATTGTTTTGCGAATAATAGCGTTCCTGCTGCTGCATCAGCCGCAGCAGGGCCGCCTGCCCCTGCACGCGCTTGGCGCGCACGACATGTCCATGGTAGGCGGGCACGGCCAGCGCCAACAGCAGGCTCATGATCGCCAGCGCGGCCAGCAGTTCGATCAGGCTGAAGCCAGGGAGGCCACCACCGTTTGCAGCGGACCCATTCCGCCTTGCCAGCGCACCCATGCGACGTCCCTCCTCTGAAAAAAGCGCCAGCCGATGCGATGCGCCGGCCTTTGCATCTTTAACTTTCAGCACGCCAACCATACCCCGCCTATTTCTTCTTGGCCGCCTCGTGCAATTCGCGCCAGTTCGCCACTTCGCGCCAGCTGAGGCGCCGGGCCGGCAGCGGTGCGCTGACGACCTTGAGTCCCGCCCCGCTGGCCGTACCGGGCAAGCCCGGTTGCAGCACGGCCAGTTCCTTGCGGCCTTCGGCTCGCCCTGCCGCCGTCGCGGCGCCCACCGTGCTGTTCAGTTCCAACGCCAGTGGCGGCGCGCGCGCCAGGCCGTCGAACAAACGCCCCGTCTGCGCGCCCGCCTGCACGACACCGTCACCATCGGCGGCAAAGCCGCTCAGCACATCGAGCACGTACAGGCGCGTGGCCGGTTTGGCGCAAGGATCGCGTCCCGGCAGGACGGTATTGAACAGCACCTTGCCGGCGGCCAGTACGGGACTGCTGACGCTGCGTTCGCCCGTCTGCGCGGTATTCAAAAAATCGAGGTACCAGCCGCGCAAGGCGTCGCTGCCCGTATAGCGCAGCTCGGCGCCGTCGACGCGCATGCCGCCCACCGCCTCGCCCAGGCTGCGCTGCTCCAGGTCGGCCCGGCTGCGCGTGGGCGAGCTTGCCCGCAAATCGTCGTGCACGGCATAAAACGACTGCGGCAGGAAGGCGGCAGGCCAGGTATCGGCCGCTTCGACCAGCTTGCCCGTGCCGAACAGCAGCACATAGCCGCCACCGGGCGCGTAGGCCACGTTCAGCTGCTGCGTCACAGGCTGGCGCTGGCCCTGCGCATCGCGCGCAACAAACACGAGCTTGCGTCCCTGGCCATCCTTCCACGGCGGCCCGCCAGCCATGTCGAGACGCCAGATGTTGCCCTGCAAATCGCCCGCATACATATACTCCAGCGCACCGTCGCCGCCCGGCACCATGGCGGGCGGGCCCAGCGCGTGGGGGATGACATCGGCGCCCGCATCCCCATCGCTTTCATGGCCTCCGCCGCTGGCCACAGGCACCTTGAGCCGGAAGTAATTACTTCCCGACACCCAGGGCGTGCCGGGCGCCTTGTCCAGCGCCAGCAGGAAGATGGCGGCGGCCGATGCGGGCGCCGTCGTGTCTTTGCCATCGTTCACATGGTTGTTGTAGCCGCTGGCGACGATGGCAACATCGCGATAGGCCGGCGCGCCCTCCTTGCCGCCCATGTTGATACGGGCAAAGACGGGCGGCGCGCGCACATTGCCCATGAACTTATCGTCACGATCCGTAAATTCCCACAGCGCCCCGTCTTGCGCGAAACGCGCCGGATCGGTGATATCGAGCGCAAACACGCCTTGCGCCCCGCCGCCCATGCCCGACACCAGCACGGTCTTCCAGCGTCCCAGCACCAGCACTTCCGCCGTGGCCGCGGCGCCGTCGAGCAGCGGGCCGGGGCTGTAGTGAGTGCTCGCAGCGGCTGGCGCAAGGTGCAGCAACGCTTGCGGCAGATAGGCAAACACTTCGCTGCCCGTGCGTGCATCGAACGCATGCAGCAAGCCGTCGTTGGCGCCCAGGTACAGCATTCTGCGCCGCTGCAGCAACACCTTGTGGTGCAAGCCATAGCCGGCACCCGGCATGCCCAGCCCCGGCGCACCCACGTACAGCAGATTGCCATGCGGCGCGGCGCCCAGGTTGCCTGCACGGCGCCGCAGGAAGCCGCCTGGCTGGCCCACCTCGTGCGTGCGCTGGCCCAGCAGATACGCCAGGCGCGCTTCTCCTTGGCCCGCTTGGCCATCGCCGCCGTCGAACGCGCCGCGCTGCGCTGCGTCGAGGCGCTTCCAGGCCAGCGGCATCAGGGCGCCCTTGGCGTCGAGCGTGTAGACGGGACGCAAGGCCATGGACGTTCCATCTGGCACGAGCTTATCCTGGCCGCCGGCGCGCCACCATGGCTTGCCAGGAAGCAGTGCGCCAGCGGCACCCACGGCAAACGCGGTGCGCGACAAGGTCATGCTGCCATCGGCCAGGCGCATCTGCGTCTGGAACCAGTATGCCTCTTCCACGCCGCTGGCCAGCGCCATCAGGGCTGGTCCTGCGAGCGTCGCCGGCAAGCTGCCCTTGTCGGCGGCCGCAAAAGCTGCGCGCAATCCCGCGATCAGGGCGGCCGGATCGCTGCCGGGCAGGTAATGGCTAGGCCAGCGGCCATCGAGGCTCCATTCCTCCAACGCGCTGCCCGTCGCGCTCTTGTAGGGGTTGGCGTCGCCGTTCGCATCGAGAAAGCCGCCATATTTGGCCGCCAACAATAAGGGAGTGGCGGCGGGCACGCCGGCCGGATCGCCCTGGCGCAAGTCGCCCGCATAGTGCTCGACCTTTGCAACGCCGTCGTTCTTGGCGCCAGGACGCAGCGCCTGCACATGCGACCAGTAGGCCAGGCCCGCCGCATGGTAACTGGCGCCACCGGCCCCATAGCCCAACAGTTCCAATGCCGCCAGTTCAGGCCGTGGCGCGGGATTGCCCTGCGCGCCGCCGCTTTCCAGGCTGCCCACCGCATGCGTCCAGGCCATCGCATCGAACGGCGGTGGCGCAAAGCCATCCGCGGCGCGTGCACGGTCGCCGTTTGATGCGGGAGTCGCCGGAACATTGCCGGGTACGTAACGGTCGCCCGCCATGCCCGCATCGCCCAGGCTGACAACGATGTGGCGCTGGCAGCTGGCCGTCTGCGGGTCGCTCCACGCAATCACGACCGGCAAGCCGTCGTCGATGGCAGGCGGGGCCGTGGCGGGCGGGGTTGTGGCAGGCGCGGCGCTCGCTTGCCGTCCCTGCAGGTAGCGCAGCGATTCGTACAGCAATTCAGCCAGCGGCGCCGCCCTGGCATACACGCCCGGATACCCCGCTTTGCTGCGGCCCAGGCCATTGATGTAAGCGGTCACCCCGCTGCCAGGCCCCGCAGCTTGGGCTATATATACGCCAGTGGCGGGATTCCACTCGGCGTCGGCATTGTCTTGCGGCAAAAAATCGGGCGCCGCCCAGCGCTGCCTGCCCACGTGGGCCAGCGGCGCGCGCAGTACGCCGCCATACACGGGGCCGGCGCTGGCGGGCATGCCGTTCAAGTGGCCAAACACGCCCACGCGCACCCTGCCGCCATGGCGCTGCACGGCACCCACCGGCTTGTAGTTCTTGCCATACGCCAGGCACAAGTCGTCGCGCAGCGGTCCCTCATCGGCGTCACACACGCACACGCGCGCGAGGAATACGCCGTGCGTGGCAGCAAAGCCTGGCGCGTCGCAACTGCCGCCCGCAGACTGGCCGAGGCTGGCATCGCCGAACAGCAGGCGGTTACGACAGGAAACGATGGCCAGTTGCGCCAGCGCAAACGGCGTCGCCGCCGCCACGTCGGCCTGCAAGACCTTGCGCGGAAAAAAGGCGGGGTGGGCAAAGAAATCGATGGGGCCGTCGGCGTCGGGCAGCCAGGCGCGCTGCAGCACCGTCTTGCGCACTTCGTCGATGACGCGGTCGCCGCCCGTCAAGGCATAGCGCACGATGTCGAGCATGCTGGTGCTGGCCCAGTTGAGAAAGTTGCCGCTGAAACTGTCGCCGCCGCAGCCGTGCAGCGCATCGGCCGGTTTCAGCACGGAGAAGTAAGCGGTCGCTACGCGCAAGTCCGGCAGCATGGCGCCATCCTTGCTGCGATACGGATAGCTGTAGCACATGCGCGCATGGAAGTAACCGGCGTACTCGCGCTGCGGCGCATAGTCGCCCCCATGCGCGGCAGCAGCGGCCGCATGCGTAAGGGACAGGTTGAGCAGCAGATTCGGCGGCACGCGCGCGCCATGCAGCCCCGCGTCGGCACGCGCCAGTTCCACCGTGGGGACGGCAGCGAAGGCACCGCCGCAAGTCAGGAAAACCAGACAGACCAGCAGCGTCAGCCAGACGCGGCCTGCGTGCCGCAACGCGGACGACAAAGCGGACCACGGCGCCCTCATGGCACCGCTCCGGCCGCATGCTTTCGATAATAACTTTGCAGCACGACTTGCGTGCTTTCCTGCGCGCCAAAACCGATGGCCGTGATGCGGTACACATAGCTTTCCGTGGCCAGGCCGCCGGCCACGGCCGTGGCCTGCGCGCCGGGTGGGTGAAACGGCAGCAATTCAATGAGGTAACGGGGCCGGCGCGACGGCAGAAAACCCTGCCCCGTTTGCATGACGGCGCCCGTGAACTGGCCATATGGCACGGCGCGGCTCCCCCCTTCGGCGCCATCGAGGTCCATACTTAACCAGAGCGCCGGCGCGTCCGGGGCTGCGGGCAGGCACAGGCCGAGTGCGCCTCCCTCGCCACAGCCGTCCGCGAACCCGGCCGCACTGCCTGGTGCGAAGAGGCTGCTACGCCCCGGCGCGCCAGGCAAGCCTTCGATATCGTCCTGCGCATCCACCAATGCCTCCTCCGCCGCCTGAAACGCGATCTGCCGGTCGCGCTCGCCGCGTGCCGCCTTTTCGCCCTGCAAGGCGATCTGCGCCGCCGATATGCCCAGCAGCAAGATGATCACCAGCAGGCACAGCACATACACGAGGGTGGCGCCACCGTGACGTACACGAGCTGCGCACCAAGGTTCGCAACAGCGGACACCCGCGCCAGCCATCGCGCCGCCCGCCTAGGTCGGCCCGTTGCGCAGCATGATGCTCGTCTGCACCAGTTGCCGCAGCCTGGAGCGCGTTGCGGCGGGCAAGGACGCGCGCGCGATGCGCACGCCCGTGTCACCGGCGCCGTGCGCCTCGGCATACGCCTTGCCGAACAGGTCGAACTGTGCCGGCCCCAGTTCCGCTATCTTGTCCAGCTGGCCCGCCTCGCCATGCAACAGCAGCGCCACGCGCACGCTGGCCACGCGCTTCCAGTGCGTGCGGCGGTGAAAATCGCGCTGACGTGCGGCCGCATCCGCGCCCGCCAGCAACAGCGCCGCATCGTAGGCGTCGAGCGCGCTGGCATTGACATAGCGGTTCGCCACGCCGTCGGGCGGCGTATCCGTATCGAGGCCATACAGCACCTGAAAACCGTCAACACCGCGGATGATGGCGTCCGCGCCCCAGCCGTTCGCGCCACGATATTTGCAGCGCAGCTCGCCCTCGCCATCGGCGCCCTGCGCCACGTAGAAAATGCTCCAGCCCCGCTGCACCTCCGTTTGCGCGGCGCCCACGCCAAAGCCGGCGCAATTGAGCACGGAACCGTCGCCGCCCTCTTCCTTGCCGGCGCCGTAATAGCGCAGGGCCAGCACATCGCTGCCATGCAGGGCGCCGGGTAGCGCGCCGCTGATGCCCTCGCTGTTCTTGCCCAGGCTGTGCGCGTCGAGCCCGGCGATATTCGCGCTGTCATGCGCCGCATGGGCAACGGGCGCGGCGCTGCTGTCCCAGTTCACATATGCCGTCTGGCGCACGGCCCGGGCGATGGTATCGAGCGCATAGCGGCCGTTGTCGTCCAGGCGCGCACTGGCGGACTGGTCGCCATAGCTGCCGCTGGCCGCCAGCAGCATGGTGCTGGCCGCCAGCATCAGCAGCGCACCCAGCGACAGGGCCACCAGCAATTCGACCAGGCTCATGCCGCGCTGCCGGTGCCATGCGATAGGCATGCCATTCATGCACCGCCTCCCCCCAGCTGGAATGCCAGCCTGGGCAGCAACTCGCCTGCCGCATTCACGGCGGGCGAGCCATCTGGCAGGCGGGCGCGCCAGCCCAGCTTGATGACGATGGGCGCGCCCTTGCCGCCACTGCAGGCCCAGTGCAAGCCCTGGGCGGCAGCGTCCCACGCGGGAGCATCGCGGCAGATATGCAGGCGCGCGCCGGGCAAGGCCGATTGCAGCTGCTGTTTCCACTCGGCGATGTCGAACTGCGCCAGCTGCGCCGCGCCGCAGGCGGCAGCGCCGAAACAGTCCGGCGCACCGCCGCCAGCGTCGGCGCCGTCCGCCGCCGCGTAGGCCACGTTCAGGTAGGGATTGCCCGTATCGGGGCCATGCATGAGCACGCTGTTCGCCCGCATGCGCTCGGCCATGCCGGCGGCCAGTTGCACGCCAGCCGACAATAGCGCCGACTCATGGCGCGCGCGCAGGGAGCTCAGTTGCAGGATGCTGGCACCGAGCAGACCCAGCGCCAACAGCAGCAGCGACACCAGCACCTCGACGAGGCTGCTGCCATCCATGGGACCACGCGCGCCGCTATGCATGAGCTTCTCCTGCTGACAGAATCAAACCCGGACTGGAGCCGCACGAACGCCCGGCCCAGCTACACGATAGGCGCGCGCAAAAACGCAGGTATGAGGCAGCGCAAACGTCGCCGCGAAAAGGAGAAAAAGAAGGGGGAAAAAGCGCCTGGATTGATCAGGCGGCTTGCCAGGCGAGCGCTGGCGTGGTGAAAACAGGGCGCACGACCAGCCCCGTGTTCGACAATGTGAACGTCAGGGCTTGCTGCGCGCCTGCCCCACTTCGGCAATCGCATCCTGGAACTCGGCCAGGTCTTCGAAATTCTTGTAGACGGAGGCGAAGCGGATGTAGGCGATCTTGTCGAGACGCTTGAGTTCTTGCATGACCAGTTCGCCGATATAGCCGGAATCGACTTCGCGCAAGCCGCTGGTCAGCAATTTTTCCTGGATGGAGGCGATGGCCGTATCCACAGAGGCGGCCGCGACGGGACGCTTGCGCAAGGCCAGCATCAAACTGCCGCGCAACTTATCCGCAGCGAACTCCGTCCGGCTGCCATTCTTTTTGACGACGGCCGGCATGATAAGTTCAATGCGTTCGTAGGTGGTAAAACGCTTGTCGCATTTGCCGCAGCGGCGGCGGCGCCGAATGGCATCCCCTTCCTCCGATACGCGCGTATCGAGAACCTGGGTATCGCCATGCTGGCAAAATGGACATTTCATGGGCTGGCTACAACTTTATAGTAATAATTACGGGAAATCGCCGCCCTTGTACAAAGGGCGCCCGAATCACTCCGGGCGCCCTTGGGCACGACTGGAATGTGTCAGACAGAATCTTACTCCGTATGACACATTCTGGACAAATAATTATGCAGCGTACACAGGGTGCGCGTCGGCCAGTACTTTCACGGCCGCTTTGACGCGCTCGATGGTGGCGGCGTCATGCGGATTATCCAGCACGTCGGCGATCAGGTTGCCCACTTCTTCCGCTTGCGCTTCCTTGAAACCGCGCGTCGTCATCGCCGGGCTGCCCAGGCGGATGCCCGAGGTGACGAAGGGTTTTTGCGGGTCGTTCGGGATGCCGTTCTTGTTGCAGGTGATGTGCGCGGAACCGAGGATGGCTTCGGCTTCCTTGCCCGTCAGGTTCTTGGCGCGCAGGTCGACCAGCATGACGTGCGACTCGGTGCCGCCGGACACGATGCGCAGGCCGCGCTTGATCAGGGTTTTCGCCAGCACGTCGGCGTTCTTGATCACTTGCTTCTGGTATTCGACGAAGTCAGGGCTCAGCGCTTCCTTGAAGGCAACGGCCTTGCCGGCGATCACGTGCATCAGCGGGCCGCCCTGGATGCCAGGGAAGATGGCCGAGTTGATGGCTTTTTCGTGTTCAGCCTTCATCAGGATGATGCCGCCGCGCGGGCCGCGCAATGATTTGTGCGTGGTCGAGGTGACGAAGTCGGCGAACGGCACCGGGTTCGGGTACAGGCCGGCGGCGATCAGGCCCGCGTAGTGGGCCATGTCGACCATGAAGTAGGCGCCCACTTCCTTGGCGATCTTGCCGAAACGCTCGAAGTCGATCTTTTTCGAGAAGGCCGACGCGCCGGCGATGATCAGCTTAGGCTTGCGTTCGCGGGCCAGGCGTTCCATCGCCTCGTAGTCGATATCTTCTTCCGCCGTCAAACCATACGACACCACGTCGAACCATTTGCCGGACATGTTCAGCGGCATGCCGTGGGTCAGGTGGCCGCCTTCGGCCAGCGACATACCCATGATCAGGTCGCCTGGTTTCAGCATGGCAAAGAACACGCCCTGGTTCGCCTGCGAGCCGGAGTTCGGCTGCACGTTCGCGCATTCGGCACCGAACAGTTTTTTCACGCGGTCGATGGCCAGTTGTTCGGCGATGTCGACGAATTCGCAGCCGCCGTAGTAGCGCTTGCCCGGATAGCCTTCGGCATACTTGTTGGTCAGTTGCGAGCCTTGCGCTTCCATGACGGCTGGCGAGGTGTAGTTCTCCGACGCGATCAGTTCGATGTGGTCGTGCTGGCGCGTGTTCTCTTTTTGAATGACGGCGAACAATTCAGGATCGACGTTGGCGAGGGTATGATCTTTTGCAAACATGTAAAAACTCCAAGTATGAGGGTGCTTGTACTGGCAGGTTGGATCGAATGAGGGGAGCCGGCGTTAAGTGAATAACAACATTGGACAGGCAGCCTCTTCGTGCTTTTCCATAGTGGCTACCCAGGCGAACGGCTGATGAAAAATCTCACGTTTCCCGGTGGGTGCCCACCTTTCGCCGGTTTGCCGAACGCCACATTGTGGGGATCGCTCCGACTTTTCGCCAGTCACGTGAGACGTAATGGAAATCAAATTGTAAGTTAAGTGCCCAAATTGAGCAAGGAATGCAACCGTACAGCTATAATCGCCGCGCGCCACCGCAACCCGGGCACCGCCACGGGCCGCCTGGGAGTATGAATGCGGCGCTTAAGCTTGACTTAAACCTGACTGCGGCATGTAAGCGTATGTTACGAAGCTTGCCATTGTGCACCCTGGATTTACAATGCTGCGGTGCAACTTATATGCAGCTTTTGCATGGCTTTCCAGCAAGCGCCCACAGTCACAAGAAGAAAAATCGCGTAAAATGTTGCTCAATCTCACTACTGGCGCAATAAACATGCCTTCAGTCTTTACCTGGAACGTACGTGTCTACTATGAAGACACCGACGCCGGCGGCATCGTCTATTACGCAAACTACCTGAAATTCTTCGAACGCGCGCGCACCGAATGGCTGCGCGCCATCGACGTGGGCCAGCAGGCATTACTGGAACAGCATGACGCGATGTTCGTTGTCAAAAGCGTCAACGCCGACTATCATGCGCCAGCCAGGCTCGATGACACGGTAAGATTAACCTTAAGCATAGAAAAAATGGGGCGCGCCTCCATCGTTTTCCTGCAGCAAGCCTGGTGCGGCGACCGCCTGCTGAACACGGCCCGCGTCAAGATCGGCTGCGTCGACTCGGCACTGCGCCCGCGCGCCGTGCCTGATGCAGTGGCGGCCCGCATGCGCGCCGCCTGAGCCCTACCCGCCACCCCCGGACAATTCACCCAACAGACTGCCAGCCAATGAACGTTACACAAGATCTTTCTTTCCTCGCGCTCATCTCCAATGCCCATTTGATCGTGCAACTGATCATGGCCCTGCTGCTGCTGATTTCCCTGACCAGCTGGACCTACATTTTCCGCAAGATGTTTGCCGTGCGCCAGGCGCGCAAACAAACCATCGAATTTGAACGCAGCTTCTGGGCCGGCGGCAACCTGCATGCGCTGCATCAAAGTGCCAACGGCAACCGCGACCAGAGTGGCGCGCTGGCGCGCATCTTCGATGCCGGCATGGGCGAATTCATCAAGGGCAAGGCTTCCTACGGTTCGCGCGAAGCGCTGGACGTCGGCGCCGTGCTCGACGGCGCCCGCCGCGCCATGCGCGCCGCCTTCCAGCGTGAAATGGACGTGCTCGAATCGCACCTGGCCTTCCTCGCCTCCGTCGGCTCCGTCTCGCCCTACATCGGCCTGCTGGGCACCGTGTGGGGCATCATGAACGCCTTCCGCGGCCTGGCCAACGTGCAGCAAGCCACCCTGGCCGCCGTCGCGCCCGGCATTGCCGAAGCGCTGATCGCCACCGCCATCGGCCTGTTCGCGGCGATTCCCGCCGTCGTCGCCTACAACCGTTTTTCGCATGACATCGACCGCCTGGCGATCCGCTTCGAGAGCTTCGTCGAGGAATTCTCCAACATCTTGCAGCGCCAGTCGCGCTAAGAGGGAGCAGCGTCCATGGGTTCCTCATTCAATAGCGGCGGCATGCGCGGTGGCCGTGGCCGCAAGTTCAAGTCCGAAATCAACGTCGTGCCGTACATCGACGTGATGCTGGTGCTGCTGATCATTTTCATGGTGATGCCATCGTCGAACAATCCCAGCGTGGTGAACTTGCCCAACGCGGAAAGGTCGGCCAAACCGCCCGATGACTATATTCAAATCGTGCTGAAACCGAATGGTTCGCTGTCGATCGGCGTCATCGGCAAGGAACAGCTGTCGCCGGAAACGGAACCGAACCGCGACGCCCTGCTGCGCAAGCTGCGCGGCTTGCACGAGAGCAATCCCGACTATCCCGTGATGATTGCGGGCGACAAGGAAAGCAAGTACGACGATGTGATCCAGCTCATCTCTGAAGCGAAAAAGATGGGCATTACCCGCGTCGGCCTGGCCACCAAGTAAGCACAGCACCCTGTTTCCAGACTTGACCGTTTTTAGATAGACCAGACTTTGCAGACCAAACAAATCGACCATGTACTCGGCAAGCCCTACAGCGTGCCGCGCGAACGCAGCCGCTGGCCCTCGCTGGGCCTGGCGCTGGCGATGCACCTTGGCCTGCTGTTTTTCCTGTGGGTAGGCGTACACTGGCAAAATACGGAACCTGTCGCCGTCGAAGCGGAAGTGTGGGACATGCAGGTGCAGACGGCCGCGCCGCCGCCCGACGTGGCGACGCAGCCGGAGCCGACACCGGCGCCGCCGCCGGAACCGCAAGTGGAGCAGCCGGCCCCGCCGCCACCGCCGCCAGTGGCAGCGCCCGAACCGAAGGTCGACCTGCGCGAGGCGGAGATCGCCCTGGAACGCAAAAAGGCCAAGCTGAAAGAAGAGAAAGCGGCAGCGGAAGAACGCCGCAAGCAGGAATTGAAGGAACGCGAGGAAGAAAAGCGCGAACTGGAAAAACAGAAGCAGAAAGAAAAAGACAAGGCTGACAAGCTGGAGAAAGCAAAGGAAGCCAAAGAAAAAGAAAAAGCGGCGGAAGAAAAAGCCGAGAAAGAACTGTCCGACAAAAAAGCGGCGGCGGAAAAAGCTGCCAAGGCGAAAAAAGCGGCGGAAGAGAAAAAAGCCGTCGACAAGGCGCGTGCTGCTGAAATGAGTCGCATCACGGGTGCGGCAGGCGCCGGCACAACGGGCACGGCCGCGAAAGCGACCGCGCCACGCAAGGACAGCGGCTATGTCGCTGCCCTGACGAGCAAGATCAAGAGCAATATCGCGTACAGCGGTAGCACGGACGTGCCGGGCAACCCGCGCGCCGTGTTCAAGATCGAGCAACTGCCAACTGGGGAAATTATTTCGGTCCGAAAGATTAAAAGTAGCGGCCTGCCGGCGTATGACAGCTCGGTGGAAAACGCCATTAATAAATCGTCGCCACTGCCGAAGAAAAAAGACGGCACCGTGGAACGCGAGATTGAACTCATATTCGAGATGAAGGATTTGCCTAAATGATGACCATGAAAAAAATGAGCTATGTCGTGCTCTGCGCCAGCCTCATGCTGGGAGCGTCAAGCGCCCAGGCGCAGCTGCGCGTGGAGATTACAGGGATCGGCAGCAACCAGATCCCGGTGGCTGTCGCCAGCTTTGTCAATGAATCGGCGGCGCCGCAATCGCTGTCGGGCATCATCAAGGCCGACCTGGCGCGCAGCGGCGTGTTCAAGCTGATCGACGCCGATGCGCCCGTATCGGAAACGGCGCCCGTCAGCTACGACCAATGGAAGTCGCGCGGCGCCGATGCGCTGGCGGCCGGCACCGTGCAAAGCATGGCCGACGGCCGCCTGGACGTGCGCTACAAGCTGTTCGACACCATCAAGGGCGCGCAGATATCCAGCATGAACAATGCGGCAGCGCCGCAGTTCAACCGCCTGCTGGCGCATAAAATTGCCGATGACATCTATGAAAAGCTGACGGGCGTCAAAGGCGCGTTCGCCACGCGCATCGCCTACGTCACGCAATCGGGCCGCGAATACCGCCTGGAAGTGGCCGACGCCGATGGCGAAGGCATCCAGGTCGCCCTGCGCTCGAACGAGCCGATCATTTCGCCGTCGTGGTCGCCGGACGGCACCAAGGTGGCGTATGTCTCGTTTGAAAAGAAAAAGCCCATCGTCTACGTGCAAAACCTGGTAACGCGCCAGCGCACCATCGTGTCGAATGAAAAAGGCAGCAATTCGGCGCCGAGCTGGAGCCCGGACGGTTCGCGCCTGGCCGTGGCCCTGTCGCGCGATGGCCATACCCAGGTCTATACCGTCAATGCCGACGGCAGCGGCTTGCGCCGCGTCAGCAGCAGCAGCGGCATCGATACCGAACCCCAATTCTCGGCCGATGGGCTAAGCATTTACTTCACCAGCGATCGCAGCGGCGGACCACAGATTTACCGCATGTCGGTCAGCGGTGGCGAAGCCAAGCGCGTGACGTTTGGCGGCTCCTACAACATCAGCCCGCGGATTTCCTCCGACGGGAAGACTCTCGCTTATATTTCCCGTCGCGACGGCAATTTCCAGCTCTACGCGCTCGACCTGGCTAGTGGCCAGGAACTGCGCCTGTCGGACACCGCCAACGACGAATCACCGAGCTTTTCGCCCAACGGGAAATATATCATGTACGCGACCGAATCCGGACGACGCAAGTCGCTGGCAGTGGTATCGGTGGATGGCCGCGTCAAACAGCGTTTGACTACGCAAGCTGGCAATATCAAGGAGCCCACCTGGGGTCCTTTCATGAAGTAAATGCTGTACAGTTTCACCTTTAACCATGACCCGGAGAATAAAAATGAGTAACTTTAAAAGTTTGGCTTTCATCGCCGCTACCGCAGCCCTGCTGTCCGCCTGCAGCACCCCAGTCAAAGTAGCAGAAACCCCAGTGGTTGAGCGCGCTCCTGAAAAAGTCGTTGCACCAGTTGACACCCGTCAAGTTCAGCCAGTGACGACCGCATCGGTCGATCCACTGGACGATCCAAAAGGCGTGCTGGCTAACCGCAGCATCTACTTCGACTTCGACAAGTACGTCGTGCGCGAAGCGGACACTCCAGTCGTGCAAAACCACGCTGGCTACCTGGTGAAAACGCCTAGCCGCAAGATCCTGATCCAAGGTAACACCGATGAACGCGGTGGCGCTGAGTACAATCTGGCCCTGGGCCAGAAACGTGCTGAAGCCGTGCGCAAGTCGATGGCCGCCCTGGGCGTGCCAGAAGGCCAAATGGAAGCCGTGTCGCTGGGCAAAGAAAAGCCTAAAGCTCAAGGCAGCAACGAAGCAGCATGGGCTGAAAACCGCCGCGCTGACATCGTTTATTGATGTTCATGGGTGAGCGCCGCAGCATTGACGCTTACCTAACTGGCCAGTCATAGGCATAATAATGGGGCGCAGCGCGGTGATTCACCGCCCGGCGCCCCGTTTGCATGTTTGCGTAACCTTTGAAAGCCCGACCCATGATGACATTCTCGAAAGCCGGCGTCGCCGCCGCCTTGATGGCCGCGTTTGCCTACCTGCCCCTGCACGCCAACGCCGCCCTGTTCGACGACGATGAAGCACGCAAGGCCATCCTGGAGCTGCGCGCCAAGGTCGACGCCATGGCGCGCGACCTGAACAGCCGCATCGATGCCAAGGCGGACAAGACCAGCACCTTGAGCCTGATCAACCAGCACGACCAGACCATGCAAGAGATCGCCCGCCTGCGCGGCCAGATCGAAGTACTGGGCAACGACCTGGCGAACACGCAAAAGCGCCAGAAGGATTTCTACACCGATATCGACGCGCGCCTGCGCAAGCTCGAACCGCGCCAGGTCACCATCGATGGCCAGGAAGCGGCCGTGGGCGTGTCCGAGCAAAGCGCGTATGAAACGGCGTTCGGCCTGTTCAAGTCGGGCGACTACAAGGGTGCCGTCACGGCCCTGGACGCCTTCGTGAAGCGCTACCCGGAATCGGCCTACGCGGCCAACGCGCAATACTGGCTGGGCAACGCCTATTACGCCCAGCGCGACTGCAAGAGCGCCATCACGGCCCAGCAGGCAGTGCTGAAACACTACCCGGACAGCCCGAAGGCGCCCGACGCCATGCTCAACATCGCCAGCTGCTACACGGAGCTGAAAGACAAGCCGAACGCGACCAAGACGCTGAACGCCCTGATCTCGCGCTACCCGGACTCCAGCGCGGCCCAGGCCGCCAAGGAACGGGGCGGCAAAAAGTAAAAGCGGGGAAAAAATTGCCCGTTAGGTTTGACAGAATCCCGGGCACCCCCTATAATCTTCCTTCTTCGGGTCGTTAGCTCAGCTGGTAGAGCAGCGGACTTTTAATCCGTTGGTCGCAGGTTCGAATCCCGCACGGCCTACCACGAATACGCAGTACTGATCTGCTTGCGAGTTGTTCTAGCAAGCATTTTTTTACGGCACAGTGTTACCGAAGTTGTTGTACAAGTTTTTGGGTCGTTAGCTCAGCTGGTAGAGCAGCGGACTTTTAATCCGTTGGTCGCAGGTTCGAATCCCGCACGGCCTACCAAATACTATGAAGAAGCCAACCGTTCGCGGTTGGCTTTTTTGTTTTTCAGCAGCATCACTTGCACGGGATGCCATCGCTGACACAAATCAAACACCCCACCACTTGCGATACGCCTCTGTCGGACTGTCGTATAATCAGATAATCATGAACGGCACCCCATCCTCGACCACGTCCGAATTTGAGACAACGGAAGCAGCCGAAACCTATGACCACTGGTTTCGTGCAAAGGCATTGGCATCACTAAATGATGACCGCCCAGCCCATCCACATGAAACGGTCATGGCGCAACTGAGGAAAATCGTCGCAGCCCAGCCTGATGACCATGCTGCCGATTCTATGGAAGGCTGAAGCGCAGTGAGATTTGACCGCGATCCTCACTTACATCGCGCAGCGCAACCAGCCAGCAGCACTTCAGCGTTACAACGATATCGACAACGCTATTTCACAACTTCCAAATCATCCTCACCTATACCGAACCGGTAGAGTTGTCGGCACGCGTGAACTGGTTGCCCATCCAAACTATGTCGTCGTATATCGCGTTGCAGCGAGCGCAATAGAAATTCTTGCCGTCATGCATACACGGCAACTATATCCTTAATCCCCTCCTCCCGGCATATCGGAAACCAGTCCTTAACGCGACACCAACGCCGGCCTCCCGGCCAGATGCGCCACCACCCCACCCATCACCCGCCCCAGCGGCACCTCCACCCAGCGGTGAAACGCGGCCCCGGCCGCCAGGCTGGCGCCCCAGGCGGTCAGCATGCCCAGCGCCTGCCACGCCGGTTCGAGCGGCACATACGTGATAAACAAGGCATTCACCAGCAGGCTGACAGGGAAGTGGACGAGGAATACGGCATACGAGATGCGCCCCAGGGCGTTGATGATGCGCCAGGCGCCGCCCTGCGAAGGCGTGCGGGCACGGCCGAACAGGAACAGGGCGCAGGCGACGATCAGCGCCAGGGCGATGCGGCTGCGGTAATCGACGGCCAGGGCCAGCAGGACGGGCACGGCGGCCATGGCCATGAGCGTGGTCATGGCACCGGGCTTGCGCCTGGGGTCGCTGGCCCACCAGGCCAGCATGCCGAGGCCATAGCTGCCGAAGAAATACGGCGCCCAATTGTCCCAGTCCGCGTCCAGGTTGAAGTACAGCAAGGAAAAGGTGATGCCCACGGTGACGGCCAATGGCATCAGCCAGTGCCCGCGCCGCTGGCCCGCCAGGGGGCCGCCCAGCAACAGCAGCGATACCGTCAGCAGGTACAGCTGGAAATCGATGGCCACATACCAAGCGCCGGCCGACAGCGATTCATAGCCCAGCACGCCGTGCAGCAGCAAGGCATGGGCGCTCAGCTGGCCCAGGGTGACGGCGGCCGACATGGAATCGTGCAGCATCCAGATGCCGGCCACAGGCGTAATGATGGCGGCGAGCAAGGTGGCGGCCAGGAAAGGCGGCGCCAGCTTGGCATAGCGGCGCCAGATGGCTTGCAAGGGGGTGGCGATGCCGGGATGGCCGGCGGGAGAGAGGGATTTGGCGACCAGAAAGCCGCCGATGACGAGAAACACTTGCACGGCGATGCGCGCGCTGCCGCCCAGCCAGTCCAGCAACTCGGGCCACAGGGGCCGCACATAGTCGGACATGGGTCCGTAAAACGCCAGGTGGTGCAACACGATCAATTGCGCCGCGCCTGCCTTTAAACCATTGATCCAGCCAAACTGCGGACGCTTTGCCAGGTCCGCCTGAGATACCGCTGCTGCTGCCGTCATTCCCATCCCTTGCCGTGCCAGGTAGTGTCGCCAGCCCATCGCGCAACAGGCGCGCGGCTGAGGATTTACCGAAAGGCCGATATCATAGCCGAGCCTGGAAGATGGCGGGGCACGGCAGGCGGCTAAGCTGCCGGCTTTTCCGCCTCCGGTGGCTCGGGCGCCAATGGCTGCTGCGCCAGGATGGCGTCCAGCAAACCGGGGAAGCGGCTCTCGATATCGGCGCGGCGCAGGGTGTTCATGTGCGTCGTACCCGCGTTTTCCGTGTAAACCAAGCCCGCTTCGCGCAAGACCTTGAAATGGTGGGAAACGGTCGATTTCGGCCGTCCGCCGTCGAGGTCGCCACAGGCGGCCGCGTCAACTCTGGCCAGGTGGCGCACGATGTCGAGGCGAATGGAATCGCTCAAGGCGTAGAGCACGCGCTCGAGGACGAATTCGCTGGCGGGAGGATGTTTATGTGGGCGCATGAGCAGAATCATACAGCATGCGCTATACTAATTCCATTCTTCGAATATTTACGAACTACCGAATCAGCATTTCCCTATATTTTCATCAACACACACAAAGGCCACCATGTCCGCCCTCTTCCAACCCTTCAGTCTTAAAGACATCACCCTGCGCAACCGCATCGCCGTGCCGCCCATGTGCCAGTACATGGCCGTCGATGGCCAGGCCAACGACTGGCATCTGTCGCATTACGCGGGCATGGCGCGCGGCGGCGCGGGCCTGGTGATCGTCGAAGCGACGGCCGTGGCGCCGGAAGGGCGCATCACGCCCGGCTGCACGGGCATCTGGAACGATGACCTGGCGCAAGCCTTCGTGCCTGTTGTGAAAGCCATCAAGGCGGCCGGCTCCGTGCCCGGCATCCAGATCGCCCACGCGGGCCGCAAGGCCAGCGCCAACCGCCCATGGGAAGGCGACGACCATATCGCTGAAGGCGATGCGCGCGGCTGGCAAACCATCGCCCCGTCCGCCATCGCCTTTGGCGGCGGCCTGCCGAAAGTGCCGCGCGCCATGGACCTCGACGATATCGCCCGCGTGCAACAGAACTTCGTCGACGCGGCCGTGCGCGCCCGCGAAGTGGGCTTTGAATGGCTGGAACTGCACTTCGCCCACGGCTATCTGGCGCAAAGCTTCTTTTCCACCCATTCGAACCAGCGCGACGACATCTATGGCGGCAGCCTGGAAAACCGCAGCCGCTTCCTGCTGGAAACATTAAAGGCCGTGCGTGCAGTATGGCCCGAGCACCTGCCGCTGACCATCCGCTTTGGCGTGCTGGAATTCGATGGCCGCGACGAGCAGACCCTGCTCGAATCGATCGGCCTGGTGCGCCAGTTCAAGGATGCGGGCATGGATATGCTCAGCGTCAGCATGGGCTTCACCATTCCCGACGTGTCGATTCCCTGGGGTCCGGCCTTCATGGGCCCGATCGCCGAGCGCGTCCGCCGCGAAGCGGGTGTGCCGGTTTCGTCCGCCTGGGGCTTCGGCACGCCAGCCATCGCCGAGCGTGTCGTCAAGGAAGAACAGCTGGACGTGGTGATGGTGGGCAAGGCGCACCTGGCCAATCCGCACTGGGCATACTTTGCCGCCAAGGAACTTGGCGTGGAGCGCGCCTCGTGGACCCTGCCCGCGCCCTACGCGCACTGGCTGGAACGCTATTGATCGTCCTTGACCGTTGCCGGATGCCCCTCCAGGGGCAGTTCCGGCAGAAACAGCAGGAAAACCAGCCCCAATAGCAGCAGCACGGCGCCGGCGCCAAACACGCTGGCGATCGCATGGCGGTAAACCTCGACCGTCTGCGCCGCCGCGTGCGCACCCAGCGCCGAGACGGCTTCCACGCCATGCTGGTGCAACTGGTGCGCAAGGATGGCGCCGGAGGCCGTCACGCCCAGCAAACCGCCCAATGAGCGGAAAAAGGCCAGCATGGCCGTGCCCACGCCGCGCCGTGCCAGGGGCAAGGCATTTTGCACGGCAATCGTCATGTTCGGCATCACCAGTCCCAGCCCCGTGCCCAGGAAGAAGATGGCCGGCTCGATGATCCAGTAACCGCGCGACGTTGCCATGGCCCAGGCCAGCACGGCAAACGCCAGCAGCGCCACAGCTAATCCCGCCACCTGCACCATCTTGTACTTGCCCGAGCGCGACAGCACCCGGCCGTTGAACATCGACGAGGCCACCAGCCCCACCATCATCGCCACCGTCATCACGCCCGATTCGGCGGGACTGGTGCCCATCACCAGCTGGAAGAACAGGGGGAAGAAGACGCTGGCGCCCATCAGGCCCATGAAAGTCACGGCCATCACCAGGCTGGCGATATTGAAGGTGCGGTTTTCGAACAGGTCGGGCGGCAGCACGGGTTCATCCACGCGCCCCACGTGGAACGCCAGCCAGATCCCCAGCAGCACGGCGACACCGCCGCACACCTTGATGGCCAAGGAATCCCACGGCCACTCCGTGCCGCCCAGCGCCAGCACCAGCAGGGCCGCCGTGATGGCGCCCGTCAGCAATGCCGACCCCAGGTAGTCGATCTTGTGCGCATGCGTGCGTACGGGTTTACGCATGGCGCGCGCGATGATGACAAAGGCGGCCGTGCCGATGGGCAGGTTGACAAAGAAAATCCAGTGCCACGACAAGGCATCCGTGATCACGCCGCCCAGCACGGGCCCCAGCACGCTGGTGACGGCAAACACGATGGGCACCATGCCTTGCCGCTTGCCCCGCTCGGCCGGCGGCACGATGTCGCCGATGATGATTTGCGCCAGCGGCATGAAGCCGCCCGCGCCCAGGCCCTGGATGGCGCGGAAAATGATCAGTTCCGTCATGTTCTGCGCCAGAGCGCACAGCACGGAACCAAGCAAAAAGGTCAGCAAGGCAGTAAAGATCATGGGGCGGCGGCCATACTGGTCGGCCAGCTTGCCGTACAGGGGCATGGTGGCCGTCGAGGCCAGCACATACGCCGTGACCACCCACGACAAATGCGCCATGCCGCCCAGGTCATCGACGATGCGCGGCAAGGCCGTGGCAACGATGCTCTGGTCCAGCGCACCAAGGCCCAGCACGGCCATCAGGCCCAGATAGATGGCGCGCACTTCGCGCTCGGTGACGGGTTTGGCAGCGTCTTTTTCCGCGCCGGCGGCGTGATCGTGGCCGCTCATGCCTGGCCAATCTCAAGCAGCGGCTGCATGGCGGCGGCCAGCGCATCGATCTGCTGCGGCGACAGGCGGGCGATGCGCCGCGCCAGCGCATCACGGCGGCGCGCGCGCAGGGTCTCGAGGATGGCCAGGCCTTGCGCGGATACGTGCAGACCCGAACGGCGCCGGTCTTGCGGATCGGGCGCGCTGCGCTCGACCAACCCCGCCTCGGCCAAAGACTTGACCTGCGCGCTGACGGTGGGCCCGCGCACATTCTGCAGCCGCGCCAGCGCGGCCACGCCGATGCCGGGCTGCTCGTGGATCAGCGCCAGCAGCATGTATTGCATCATCGATACGCTGCCCTCCAGCTCGCCCCCTTCGCGCTGCATGGAACGCAGCAGGCGCTTGAACGCCAGGCGCAAGTCATCGGACAGCGCCAGTGCGCGTGCGGGGATGGGAAAGTCTTCAGTATTGGGCATGGGCATATATAAATAGGTAGACTACCTACCCATATTAGACGGCACCCGCGCGCCACGCAAGGTTTTTTTCCATCCCCGCCCTTCCCAAAACCGCCGTTGGCCGTCATAATAGCCGCCCTTGGGTCGTTAGCTCAGCTGGTAGAGCAGCGGACTTTTAATCCGTTGGTCGCAGGTTCGAATCCCGCACGGCCTACCAAGAATTTGTGGTTTGTTTGCAAGTCGTCATGGCAAGCATCACCGCACAGCGTTACCGCAGTAAGTAGTCAAAGTTTTTGGGTCGTTAGCTCAGCTGGTAGAGCAGCGGACTTTTAATCCGTTGGTCGCAGGTTCGAATCCCGCACGGCCTACCAAATACGTCAGGAAAGCCCACGAATTTCGGTTCGTGGGCTTTTTTTTGTTTCTGTGACCCGTCCTGGAATAAGTTGACACTTTTTCGACGCAAAGAAGGAGTGTCAAATGGAACAAGGGTTTAGGCGCAGCCAGCGCGATTACAGTCTGGCTTTTAAATTGAGCGTTGTCG
>NZ_JBNYXM010000034.1:0-52430 GCF_051380665.1 Janthinobacterium lyxosi | reverse complement strand
GCTGGAAGAAACAGCCTCCTCGATGGAAGAGCTGACGTCGACCGTGAAACAGAATGCGGACAATGCGCGCCAGGCGAATCAATTGGCCGCGTCGGCGGCGCAAGTGGCCGTCAAGGGTGGCGCCGTGGTGGCGCAGGTGGTGGGCACCATGCAATCGATTAATACGTCCTCGAACAAGATCGTCGACATCATTTCCGTCATCGATGGCATTGCCTTCCAGACCAACATTTTGGCCCTGAATGCGGCCGTGGAAGCGGCGCGCGCGGGCGAGCAGGGCCGCGGCTTTGCCGTCGTGGCGTCCGAAGTGCGCAACCTGGCGCAGCGCTCGGCTTCTGCGGCAAAAGAGATCAAGACCCTGATCGGCGCGTCGGTGGAGCAGGTCAACGCGGGCAGCATGCTGGTGGCGCAAGCCGGCTCGACCATGAACGACATCGTCGACAGCGTGCAGCGCGTGAGCGACATCATCACGGAAATCACGGCAGCGAGCAGCGAGCAAAGCGTGGGCATCGACGAGATCAACCGTGCCATCGGCCAGATGGATGCCGTGACGCAACAAAATGCGGCGCTGGTGGAAGAATCGGCGGCCGCCGCCGAATCCATGCAGCACCAGGCGCACAATCTGGCGCAAGTGGTCAGCGTCTTCAAATTGCATGGACAGCAGGCCACGGTCAGCGGTTTGAAGGGTGTAAAACGTCCGGCAAGCAAGGAAGCCAAGGCTAGCTTGCAGATCGGCCGCGCCGCTTAATCTTCCTCTGTCCAGCCGCTGATCGCCAGCTGCGATAGCCGGTCCGCCTCGCCATTCCTGTGGCGCGGCAGCCAGCGCAAGCTCACATCATTGAATTGTTCCAGCAGGGCTACTACGGTGGCCCTCTGCGTTTCCAGTCCCTTGGCGCCCTGCGGCGTCGTTCCCAGCACGTCATTGATCACCACCTGGCTGTCGCCGTACAGCAGCAGTTGCACGGGCAGCGGGCGTACGCTGAGTGCCGCCTGCAGCACGGCCGTCAGCGCCGCATATTCCGCGTCGCTGCTGCTGCCATGGCCGGCCGCCTGACTCACTTCGATGCGCTCGCCGTCCGGTCCCAGCAGCAGGGCGCCTATGCCCAGCTTGCCCGGGTTCGGATGGGCGGAGCCGTCGAACCAGCCGCGCCAGGCCTGCGGGCCGCCGTGATCCTGGCGCCTGAGCGCTAGCTGGGCGCGGTGCGCCTGCATCTTTGCTTCCTTGCGTGCTTTGCGCGCGTCTGCTTCCGCCGTCATGGCTTGATGAGCAGGGTGTCGATCAGGCTGCCGATCCAGCACGCCACCAGCACGCCCACGGCCACCGTCATGGCGGGGCCGTCATTGGCGGAGAGCCGCTCCACTTTTTCCATGATCAGCTGCACGTCGAGAGGCAGGGCGCCACTGTCGATCTGTGCCATAACTTGCTCCAAGCGTGCCATGATCTGGCGCAATACGAGCACCAGGGCGATTAGGGCTGGCACGAGGAACAGGCAGCCACGTGTCTTGCGTCCGAGCAAGAAATGTCCGCTGCCGGGAAACACCAGCGCCGACAGCAGCAGGGCCTGATGACGTTTGGGTATTGATGAAGATGAGGGGGAGCCGCTCATGCGCGCCTTTTGTAGGGGGAGGAGCGTTTCATCATACTATTGCCAGCCGAATTTGCGCAGGTACACGCGTTTCATGAACGTCGTCAGCACGGTGTAGCAGACCAGGATGCCCAGCAGCCAGGGGAAATAGCCCAAGGGCAAGGCTTGCAGCTTGAAATAGGTCGCCAGCGGTCCCATCGGCAGGAAGACGCCCACGGCCATGATGGCAGTGGTGGCCACCAGCAGGGGCACGGACGCAATGCTGTCGATGAAGGGCAGCTTGGGTGTGCGGATCAGGTGCACGATCAGGGTTTGCGTCAGCAAGCCCACGACGAACCAGCCCGATTGGAACAGGGTCTGCTGTTCCGGTGTATTCGCGCCAAACACATGCCACATCAAGATAAAGGTGCTGATATCGAAGATCGAGCTGATGGGGCCGAAAAACACCATGAAGCGGCCGATGTCGCGCGGGTTCCAGGTCAAAGGCTGCTGGATCAGTTCGGCGTCCACATTGTCGAACGGGATGGCGATCTGCGACACGTCATACAGCAGGTTTTGCACCAGCAAGTGCAGCGGCAGCATCGGTAAAAACGGCAGAAAGGCACTGGCCACCAGCACGGAAAACACATTGCCGAAGTTCGAGCTGGCCGTCATGCGGATGTATTTGAGCATGTTGCTGAAGGTGCGGCGGCCCTCCAGCACGCCTTCTTCCAGCACCATCAGGCTTTTTTCCAGCAGGATGATGTCGGCCGCTTCCTTGGCGATATCGACGGCTGAATCGACGGAAATGCCGATGTCGGCCGCGCGCAGGGCGGGCGCGTCGTTGATGCCGTCGCCCATGAAGCCGACGATATGGCCATTCCCGCGCAGGGCGCGTACCAGGCGCTCCTTGTGCAGAGGGCTGAGCTTGGCAAACACGGTATTGTCTTCGGCTGCTTGCGCCAGGGTGGCGTCGTCCATGTCGTCCAGTTGCGGGCCTTGCAGCACGCCGTGCACGGCCAGACCCACTTCGCGGCAAATCTTCGCCGTCACCAGGTGGTTGTCGCCCGTCAAGACTTTCACGGTGACGCCATGTTCCGCCAGCGCGCGCAGGGCGGGCGCCGTCGATTCCTTTGGCGGGTCGAGAAACGCGACGTAGCCGATCAGGGTCAGCGCCGTTTCATCGGCCACGCCGTACACGGTTTTATGCGGTGGCACTTCCTTGACGGCCACGGCCACCACGCGCAAGCCTTCCGTATTGAGACCATGCGTGGTTTCCAGCACCTTGTCCAGCAGGGTGGTATCGAGCGCAATATTCACGCCGCCCAGGCGCAGGTGGCTGCAGGCGGCGAGGATTTCCTCGACGGCGCCCTTGCAGATCAGTTCATGGTGGTCATTCTTTTCGGAAACGACGACGGACATGCGGCGGCGCACGAAATCGAAGGGGATTTCATCGACTTTGACGTAATCGCGCGCCAGCTGCATTTCCATCTGCAATTCCACATGGTCGAGTACGGCGCGGTCCAGCAGGTTTTTCAAGCCCGTCTGGTAGTGGCTGTTCAGGTAGGCAAATTGCAGCACTTCATCGGAGGGCTGGCCAAACACGTCCGTATGGCGCTCGAGCACGATCTTGTCCTGCGTCAAGGTGCCTGTCTTGTCCGTGCACAGCACATCCATGGCGCCGAAGTTCTGGATGGCATCCAGGCGTTTCACGACGACTTTCTTTTTCGACAGTTTTACGGCACCCTTGGCCAGGGTGCTGGTGACGATCATGGGCAGCATTTCCGGCGTCAGGCCCACGGCCACGGACAGGGCGAACAAAAACGCTTCCATCCAGTCGCCCTTGGTCCAGCCATTGATCAGGAACACCAGCGGCGCCATCACGAGGGCGAAGCGGATCAGCAGCCAGCTGACGCTGTTCACGCCCGCTTCAAAGGCCGTCGGCGTGCGCTCGGTGGCCGTCACGCGCGTGGCGATGGTGCCGAAGTAGGTGCGGTTGCCGGTGGCCAAGACCAGCGCCGTGGCTGCGCCCGAGATCACATTCGTGCCCATGAATAGCAAATTGGCCAGTTCCATGGGGTCTTTGCCATGGGCATCGGCCAGTTCGGCCATCTTTTCCACCGGCAAGGATTCGCCCGTCATGGCCGCCTGGCTGACGAACAGGTCTTTCGCGGAAAGCAAGCGGCAATCGGCGGGGATCATGTCGCCAGCCGACAGCACGATGATGTCGCCCTGCACCAGTTGGCGGATGGGCAGCTCGATCTGCTGGCCATTGCGCAGCACGGTGGCCGTATTGCTGACCATGGCTTTCAGGCGCTCGGCGGCGCGGTTCGAGCGGCCTTCCTGCACGAAGCGCAGCAGGGTCGACAAAATCACCATGGTGCCGATGACGATGGTCGCCTTCGGATCTTCCGTCAGGTAGGAAACAATCGCCAGCACAGTGAGCAGCAGGTTGAACGGATTCTTGTAGCACAGCCACAGGTGCTGGTACCAGGCCAGCGGTTTTTCATGCTCGACTTCATTCGGGCCCGTTTGCGCGCCGATGACTTGCGCCTCGGCATCGCGCAAGCCTTCCAGGCGCGTATGCAGGCGGTTCAGGGCGCTGTCCAGGTCTTCATGGGCGGCGGCCAGCAGCTGGCGCGCCAGATGGTCGGGCACGGGGCGGGCCGTGCTGTTTTCCAGCGGCATGGCGCGGCGGCGGAAATGGCCGGCCGTATGGCGCTTGCGCAGGAACGATTCGAATAAGCGGGTGAAGAGATTCATGCTCTTCCTTTCACGACGAGGTGTTGACGGGCGGCGCAGCCGCAGGCAAGACTTGCGTGCTGCCAACGCGCATGACAAAGCATGGCGCTGGCGGGCAATCCGGGTCAGTAGCCGGTCGCGATCGGAAAGAGGGGGAAGGGCGCGCAGCCAGACTGGCCGCGCGACACACCGCACCTTGCTCAGCAAGGCACGGAGGAAAGGAAGTTCCGCGTTGCTTGCTGTTTAGCTGCCGAGGCAATCACCGATACAAGATCGGCTACTGTCACTAGAACAAGTACCCACGTGGGACTCCGTAAATGAATAATGGGGGCATCTTATGCACGTGCTGCGAGGGTGTCAACTGAAGAAATCTTAGGTTTCCAAAGTGTAATGTGGGCGTGGGCTTTGTTTTGGCCGGACGCGGCCATTCGCGTTGATGTGACAATGTGTGATTCTTTCTGCTTGGCAATCCGTTATGCTCGAGTACGCTGATGGGCTAGAAATTGCCATGGTGAACACTATGCAAATACAGAAAAACACATGTCTATGGAATTCATCGTTGGGGCAGTCATAGCGGGACTTGTTGTCATGCTCTTTGCCGGCAAGCACTTTTCAAAAAAACTGCCCAAAGAGACACATTTCGAATGTGCCCGTTGCGGCACGGTTGCACGCCATACCGATCGAACCATCGAAGCCTGGCGTAACAACAAAACCACATTTTTCTGCCAGTCCTGTCATATCAAATGGGTACGTGCCAGGGCGCCGCGCGAGCGTGAGCGTAGCACTTCTCCTGCAGCGTCCAGATCTGGATCGAAATCAGGATGCCTTGGCGTTGTTGTGCTGTTTGCCGTCGTTCCGCTGGCTGGATTTCTACTGGTGCACGCGTATGCCTGACCCATTTTTGGCGTAGTGGCCTCGCCAAAAACCTCTCCTTCCCTGCCAGCTTCCACGATGCTGCTGCTCCGCCTGTGTAGAAACCCGTGAATGCCTGTTTTACGGCGAGCACTATTGGCAGCGACCGACGTTTTTCGGTCCATTGTGTTGAAAAAATTGAGTGACAACAATTTCGGGAGGTCTCAGACTTCCAGGCAGCCGTGTTGTGACGGCCTTCGTGGGCGACAAAATCGGCGCCTACGTCATGTACTGCACGAACGCCGCGAGCACGCTGCGCGCCTTGCCACAGCTGGCCGTCGTGCACATTCTGAATCGCCTGACCGTGCGCAGCGGCTAGGGCACCGGCGGCGCCCGCGGCGGCTTGGCCGCAGGCGCGCACTGGTCATGATTGTGCTCGGCGCGCAAGGCAGGCGCATCCTGCATGCGCACCGGCTTCGATTAAGGCGCCCCTTCGAGCGTGTAGACCGGCTTCTCGGATTCCCCTTTCTCCACCATAGTAAGCAGGCGCTGTAGTTCCATGCGCTCATTGTCGCCCTTTGTGGATGACACCAGATTGCGCAGGATGGCGACATGCGCCGTCTGCAACGCCTGCGCCGCGGGCACGGCAATGTCCGGTTTCACGCCGACGTGCTCCCAGTTGGTTTTGGTGACGAAATTGGTCATGCGCGCGGTCGGGATCGAGACAATGATGTCCTGCCCCAGGTTGTACCAGCTCACGGGATTGGAGCCGCCGCCGGTGGTTTCTCCGACCAGGGTCCCCCGCTTCTGCGCCTGGAAGCTATAGGCGCAGTCTTCCCCGGCGGAAAACGTGCGGGCCGAGGTCAGTACGTATACGGGCTTGTCGTAACGCTGTACAACCGTCTTCACGGTCCAGAACTGCCGCGTCGTATCGGTCGGGCGATCGTACATGTCGATCAGGTGACGCTCGTCGCCGAGCGGGAAGAAATGGCTCATCCAATAAGCCACGCTGGCCGGGCTCCCGCCGCCGTTGCGGCGCAGGTCGAGGATCAGCGCATCCGTTCCCGCCATGAGCGACATCGCCGCTGTGTACGCCGGGCCGACGAAGTCCAAGCCTCCGAAACCACGCAGCTCGATATAGCCGACGTTGCCGGGAAGACGTTCGATCTTCTCGATGTCATAACCGCGCCGCGCGGTTTGCTCGCGCCATTCTTCCATCTTGGCGCGGCCAGGCAGTTCGGCGGTGCCGCTGCGCTCACGAAGACCTTCATAAAACGCGGCGCCGAAATGCAAGTCGCCGCTCAATTCGCGCAAGTCCTTCGCCAGCGCTGCACTGAACGCCTTCACGTTGGCGGCGCTCGCATAACCTCCTTCCGCATTTTTCCTGGCGATCGCACTGCCGACCCGTTCAGCCACCGCTGGCTCGATGTAGTTCGCGTTCATTTTCGTTATCAGTGTCTGCACGATCGCAGCGCGGGCGGACCCGTTCAACGGAGTGTCCTCCGCCGCAAAGGCGTGAAACGACAACAGCGTGCCCAATACGACTGCCGCGACAAATTTCTTTCTACCTGCCATACATTCCTCCAAGTTGGACTACGAAGCGTTTGATTGTTGTGTGAAAAAATGCGCGTGATGCGCCCTGCATCATTCGGCTTTCTTGTCGAGGTGTTGCAGTGCTTCCGACAGAGCGGGCATATAGGAGCGGCTGGCGCGCAGTACACTGCCGTCGCGCAGGCGCAGCATGGCGTCCCGGTTGGTGAGCGAGCGCAGCTCGGCGATCATGTCCAGCCGTACGATGGACGAGCGGTGCACGCGATGGAACTGGCGCGGATCGAGCTGCATGGCCAGGTTGTGCAGGCGTTCACGCACCAGCCAGGTCTTGCCATTCGCATGCAGGGAGGCGTAGTCGCCGTCGGCCTCGATGCGTTCTATCTCCGCAACCGGCACCAGCACCGTGCGCGATCCGACACGCACGCTGAAAGTGCGCGCTTTCGGCGCCGCCGAAGCTGCGGCACGGCCATGGCCGCGGTAGGGAAAAGCCTGCTGAACACGCTCAAGGGCTTCGTCGAAGCGTTCGTCATCGACGGGCTTGAGCAGGTAATCGAGGGCAGCCAGTTCGAACGCTTGCAGGGCGAAGCCGTCGTAGGCGGTGAGCAGGATCGCCATCGGCCGCTGCGCCGGCGGCAGTGCGGCCAGCACGTCGAGGCCGGACTTGCCCGGCATTTCGACGTCGACGAACACCAGGTCGGGCTTCAGCGCCAGAATACCTTCGTAGGCGCTGGCTCCGTCACCGAATTCGCCAACCAGCGTGAAGGCATCGCGCCGGGCCAGCCTGACTTTGACCGCCAGCCTGGCCAGCGGCTCGTCGTCGATGATAACGACCCGGATGTTCATGTTGCCGCCCTCATACTGTGCAGCGGCATGGCGATGCGCACGTGGAAGCGACCTTCCGTACTCCAACCTGCGTCCACCTCTTGACCCTCGCCGTACAGGTGGCGCAGTCGTTCCCTGACGTTGGCCAGGCCGATCCCGCTTTCTGCGTGCACCCGCTGTTGGCCGTCGTTCTGCACGTCGATGAGCAGGCGCGTCCCGGCGCGCTCGACCAGAATATCGAGCCGCCCGGGAGCGGACAGCGGCGCGATGCCGTGGCGGATCGCATTCTCGACCAGCGGCTGTAGCATGAGGTAGGGCACAACGCTGTCCAGCAGGTCAGGGCCGACCTTCATCGTCAGGCGCAGGCGTTCGCCGAGCCGCGCCTTTTCGATGGCGAGGTAGGCGTCGAGCAGGGCCAATTCATCGGCAAGTGTATGCTCGTGGCGGCCGTCGTGTGCGAGGGTGGCGCGCAGGAAGTCGGACACGCACGCGAGCATGCGGTTGGCTTCACGGTTGTGCTGGGCCGACACCAGCGCGGAGATGGCGTTCAGGGAGTTGAACAGGAAGTGCGGATTGACCTGCAGACGCAGCGCGCGCAGCTCTGCGTCGCGCGCCGCGCTTTGCGCCTGGGCAAGATGCAAGCGGACCTGTTGCAGCGACAGGTAATAGACCCCCACCGCATGGACCGCGCAGAACGCGATCAGCGCCAGCCAGCAACTATCCAGACCCCGTGCGAGAGAGGCCCAGTGGTAGCCCTTCTCCATTCCGAGCGAGATCCCAAGGTGCTGGCCCAGCAAGGCGTTCACGATGGCCATTGCGTAGGTGATCACCAACAGTATCACACCCATCCGCAGCCAGGACCATTCGCGGCGCCACATGGCCCGCTGCAGCAGCGTCAGCGGAACCAGCCACACCAGGCAGGCGACGAAGAAAAGCGTACGAAAGGCAACTATATAGCCATTACTGTAGGCGGGCAGGCCGAGGATGGCCATGCAGGCGCACACCGGCAGTGCGGCCAGCACGGGAACGAGCAATGGGGTTTCGACTTTCATGCTGGGTTTCCAGAAATGCAATTCTGTAATTTTATCGTTTCAGTCACCCATTGAATAGAAAGTAAAACGCGCATGGAAAGTCCCGAGGCAGGAAAGCTTTCACCTTAAGCGCTAGCCGGACTGAGGTCTAGTCAAATGCGCCGACCCGTGCATACCCTGCGACCAGCCGGTTCGAGCTTGAGGTGTGGCTCGCGAGCATATGTAACTGTGGGATGAGCGTGATTGGCGCAACCACCGATTGAATCCGCAGGCGAAAGCGGAACTTCGCATGCGAAAAATCGGGCAGCAAGTCGTACCACATTTGAATGTGGCAAAGCGGTGCTTTCGAAGAGTCGATGGCGGCTAGTGTCAGACCTGTTTGTCGGTTCACAGTGTGGCCGAAAGCTATACCGCATCAGGCCGATTGCTCCATCATCGCCAGCGAATCGGAGAGGATTTGCCACAAGGCCGCGTGGCGCTGCTGCAGCGCGGCGCCGCCCGCGTAGATCAGTTCCACGTGCAGGCTGTCGACGATGCCCAGGTAGGCTTGCGCATACAGGTCGATGCGCTGCGGCGCCAAGGCTGGCGCCAGCCGGCCCAGGCTGGCCATGTAATGCCGCTGCAAGTGATCGAGCAGCGCTTCGTAGCCCGTGCCGACTTCGATGCGCAGGGTGGCGGGCGGCAAATACGCCGTGCGCAGCAAAAAGCGCAAATGGGCCGAATCCCCGTAACGCTGTGCCATGCGGTCGCAGTACAGGGCGCCGGCCTGCTGGCCGCCGGGCGCCGCCAGCGCCGCTTCATCGGCAAAGCAGCCGACCATGAAGGCTTGCTCTTCTTCCAGCGCGTCGGCAAAGACGTCGAGGAAGAGGGCGTCCTTGCCGGCGAAGTGGGAATACAGCGACGCCTTGCGCATGCCCGCTTGCTCGGCGATGTCGCTGAGGGACGAGGCATCGTAGCCATGTTCGGAAAAGTGCACGACGGCGACGGCACAGATGTTATCGGCCGAGGCCGAGCGTTTTTTCATCATTGGGGTGATAGTGGGTGAGGCGTCAGTGCGCTCCCAGGCTGGTGGCGTGTGCCGGATGGACGCGCGCAGTGGCCAGGGTCAGCCATGATACCAGCAGGCCGGCCACGGTCAAGAACAGCAGCCAGGGCAGCGGCCCCCATTCGGACAGGCTGGCCGCCAGCGGCGTGGCCAGCGACGACAAGGTCATCTGGATGGCACCCAGCAAAGCTGCCGTGGAACCGAGCGCGCGCTGCTGCGAACCCATGGCCATGGCCATCAGCGCCGCTTCCGCTATGCCCAGGCCAAACAGGGCCACGAACATGCCCGGCACGACGGCGGCGATGCCGAAGCCCGCCCAGGCGCCCAGCAGGGCCAGCACGGCGCCGCCCAGCATGGCGGCGCTGCCCGCCACGCTCAGGCGCGCCACGCCGTACTTTTCCACCAGGCGGCCGCTGGCCATGGCGCCCAGCAGCACGGCCACTCCCGTGGCGCCGAACACCAGGCCGAAGCTGCCGGCGGACAGGCCGAAATCGCGCTGGTACACGAGCGACGCGCCGCCGATATACGCAAACAGGAAAAAGAACGTGGCCGACAGTGCCAGCGCGGGCAGCAGGAAGGCGCGGTCCAGCGCGATGCGCGCATAGGTACGGTGCAGGCCGCGCGGCGAGACGCGGCGTGCGGGCGGTAGCGTTTCCGGCAGGAACAGTGCGCTATTGAGCAGGGTCAAGGCGCCCAGCGCGGCCAGGGCCAGCATCACGGCGCGCCAGCCGTAGTGCGCGTCGAGCAAGCCGCCGACAGCGGGCGCCAGCACGGGCGCCAGGCCCACGATGGTCATCAAGAGGGCAAACAGCTGCGCCGCTTGCACGCCATCGGCCACGTCGCGCACCATGCTCATCACCACGACCAGGGTCAGCGCCGCGCCCAGGCCCTGCAGCGTCCGCGCCAGCAGCAGGGTGGCCAATTGATCCGCCTGCGCCGCCCACACTGCCGCCACGATGTAAATGGCGATGCCGGCCAGCAGCGGATAGCGCCGGCCCAGCATGTCCGTCAGGGGCCCGCACAGTAGCTGCCCGCCGCCCAGGGCCAGCAGGAAGACGGTCAGGCTCAGCTGCACATTCGCATACGAGGTGTGCAGCTCGCGCGCCATGGCGGGCATCGAGGCCAGGTACATGTCGATGCCTGCCGGGCCCAACACGGCCACCAGGGCCAGGGACGCCGCCAGCCCAAGACTGGCGGCGGGGAGAGTGGTTTGCTGCTGCATTGCGCTTCCTTCGTTCGTTAAAAACGGGGCATGGACGCCGCCGTGTTTTTTATTGTACACTTACTGCCTACCGGTAGGTAGCTTGTTCGATAAATGAAAAGGATGAGAATGATGAAAGAAGAAATAATGACGCGCGCTTGGCATCGGCGAGGAGAACGGGCATGACGGAAGTGGGAATTTCGCTCAGCGGCGTGGCTGTCGCGCTGTTATTTGCCGCGTGGAGCTCGCGCCGCGCCCGCTGCGAGCGGCGCGATGTCATGTTGCTGACGATACTCGGCACTACCCTAGGGCTGCCGGGGGCCGTTCTGCTGGCGCTGTAGGGCGTTCAAAAAAAACGGCAGACCCTGCGGCCTGCCGTTCTGTTTTCCTCTTGCCCGGCTAGCCGGGCAAATGGCGTTTACTCTTCTTCGTACGAGCTGATAGGCGCGCAGCCGCAGAACAGGTTGCGGTCGCCGTACACGTTGTCGGCGCGGCCGACCGGTGGCCAGTATTTGCGCTGGCGCAGGGACGCGACGGGGTAGGCGGCGATTTCGCGGCTGTACTTGCGTTCCCAGCTGTCCGACATCAGCACCTGCGCCGTGTGCGGCGCGTTTTTCAGCGGGTTGTCGTCGTGGTCGAATTCACCGCTGGCGACCTTGGCGATTTCCGCGCGGATGGCGATCATGGCATCGATGAAGCGGTCGATTTCCACTTTCGATTCGCTTTCCGTCGGCTCGATCATCAGGGTGCCCGGCACGGGGAAGCTCATGGTCGGCGCATGGAAACCGAAGTCCATCAAACGCTTGGCCACGTCTTCGTTGCTGATGCCGGTGGCGTCCGTGATCGGGCGCAGGTCCAGGATGCACTCGTGCGCGACCAGGCCGTCATGGCCCGAGTACAACACGGGGTAGTGCGGTGCCAGGCGGCGCGCGATGTAGTTCGCTGCCAGAATCGCCGTCTCGGTCGCTGCCGTCAAGCCTTCCGCGCCCATCATGGCGATATACATCCACGAAATCGGCAGGATGCTGGCCGAGCCGAACGGCGCGGCGCTGACGGCGCCTATGCCGGCCACATCGCGCTGGTAGCCCGACGAACGCTGGTTCGGCAGGAATTTCGCCAGGTGCGCGCCCACGCCGATCGGGCCGACGCCTGGTCCGCCGCCGCCGTGCGGGATGCAGAAGGTCTTGTGCAGGTTCAGGTGAGAGACGTCGCCGCCAAACGAGCCGGGAGCGGCCACGCCGACCAGCGCGTTCATGTTGGCGCCGTCGATGTAGACCTGGCCGCCGTGCGCGTGGATGATTTCGCACAGTTCCTGGATGCCTTCTTCAAACACGCCATGGGTGGATGGGTAGGTGACCATCACGCAGGCCAGGTTGGCGCTGTGCTTTTCCGCTTTCGCTTTCAGGTCGGCCAGGTCCACGTTGCCGTTGGCGTCGCAACTGGTGACGACCACCTGCATGCCGACCATGTTGGCCGAGGCAGGGTTGGTGCCGTGCGCCGAGGATGGAATCAAACAGATGTTGCGGTGGCCTTCGCCGCGCGACTCGTGATACGCCTTGATTACCAGCAGACCCGCGTATTCGCCCTGCGAACCGGCATTCGGCTGCAGCGAGACGGCGGCGTAGCCCGTCAGTGCGCACAGCATCTCTTCCAGCTGCGCGATCATTTCGCGGTAGCCGACCGTTTGCGCATCCGGCGCGAACGGGTGGATGTTCGAGAATTCGGGCCAGGTGACGGGAATCATTTCCGACGTCGCATTCAGCTTCATGGTGCACGAGCCGAGCGGGATCATGGTGCGGTCCAGCGCCAGGTCCTTGTCGGCCAGGCTGCGCAGGTAGCGCAGCATTTCGTGTTCCGAATGGTAGCTGTTGAAGACAGGGTGGGTCAGGTAGGCGCTGGTCCGGCTCAGCTGCGCCGGCAGGGCGCTGGTGACGCCAGCTTCCACGGCGTCCAGGTCAGGGGCGGCAGGCGCATTGGCCAGGCCGTGTGCGAACACCTTCCACAGCAGCGCGATATCGTCGCGCGTGGTGGTTTCATCGAGCGACACGCCGACGTGGGTGCTGTCGATCTTGCGCAGGTTGACGCCGTGGTGCAAGGCCGTCGCGTGCAGCTGCGCCGCATCGGCAACGTTGATGGTCAGGGTGTCGAAGTAGCTCGCGTTGACGACGCCATAACCGAGGGTTTTCAGGTTGGCGGCCAGCACGCCCGTGTAGCGGTGCACGCGTTGGGCGATCTGCAGCAGGCCGGCAGGGCCGTGGTAGACGGCGTACATCGAGGCCATCACGGCCAGCAGCACTTGCGCCGTGCAGATGTTGGATGTCGCTTTTTCGCGGCGGATATGCTGTTCGCGCGTTTGCAGGGCCAGGCGATACGCCTTGTTGCCTTGCGCATCGACGGTCACGCCGACCAGGCGGCCCGACATATTGCGCTTGAATTCATCGCGCGTGGACAAATAGCCCGCGTGCGGGCCGCCGAAACCGAGCGGCACGCCGAAGCGCTGGCTGTTGCCGACGACGACGTCGGCGCCCCATTCGCCCGGTGGCGTCAGCATGGTCAGGGCCAGCAGGTCGGCCGCGACGATGACCATGGCGCCATTCGCGTGCAGTTTTTCCACGCCGGCGCGGTAGTCGCGCACGACGCCGTTCACGCCAGGGTATTGCAGCAGCACGCCGAAGCAGGCGTCCAGCGCTTCGATTTCAGCCGGGTCGAACGAGCGCACCTCGATGCCGATCGGCTGGGCGCGCGTCTGCACCACTTCCAGGGTTTGCGGCAGCACGTCATTGGCCACGTACAGCACGTTCGATTTCGACTTGCCCACGCGCTGGATCAAGGTCATCGCTTCGGCGGCGGCCGTGCCTTCGTCCAGCATCGAGGCGTTCGAGATGCCCATGCCGGTGAGATCCGTGATCACTTGCTGGAAGTTCAGGATCGCTTCCAGGCGGCCTTGCGAAATCTCGGGCTGGTAAGGCGTGTAGGCCGTGTACCAGGCGGGATTTTCAAAGATATTGCGCAACACGACGCCAGGCGTGAAGGTATTGTAATAACCTTGGCCGATCAGGGATTTCAGCACCTGGTTCTTGCCGGCGATGGCTTTCAGCCGTAATAAAGCTTCCTGTTCCGGCATCGGCTGCGAATACGCGCCCAATGGCAGGGCGCCCTTGTTGCGGATGTTGGCCGGCACCAGGGCGTCGATCAGCGCGGCGCGCGATGGATAGCCGAGGGTCGCCAGCATGGCTTGCTGTTCGGTGGAAGAAGGGCCGATGTGGCGGGCGATGAAGGCATCGCGTGCTTCGAGTTGGGTCAGGCTGGTGCGGGTCATGATATAGAGGCCAAAAAAGACTGAAAAACCGGGATGCGGCGCGCGGGCGCTGCTGGAAAAAAGCAAACGGGCCGCAAACGCGGCCCGTGAGTCAAACGCGATTAGGCGCTGGTGGTGGCGCCATAGGCGGCAGCGTCGAGCAAACCGTTCAGGGCCGACACGTCGGCCGGCTTGATCTTGAACAGCCAGTTGGCGTAGGCGTCGGCGTTGATCGATTCAGGCGCATTGACCACGTCGTCGTTGACGGCCACGACTTCGCCGGCGATCGGCGCGTAGATGTCGCTCGCTGCCTTGACCGATTCCACCACGGCGGCGTCGTCGCCGGCGCCGTAGGTATTGCCCACGGTTGGCAGTTCGACGAAGACGATATCGCCCAGGGCGTCCTGCGCGTACTCGGTGATGCCGACGGTGATCGTGCCGTCGCCTTCAAGGCGTACCCATTCGTGGGAAGCGGTGTACTTCAGGTCTGCAGGAATGTTCATGTGTGGCTCCAGATGGTAAGTGTTCGTTATTGATTATGGTTGTACGGTCTTGCGGGCGGTGGCTCTCTATCGCTAATCGCTTACGCGACCAGGATTTTACCGTTACGCACGAAAGGCAGCTTGACGACGGAGGCAGCCAGTTGCTTGCCGCGGATTTCCACGTGCACGGTGTCGCCCACGTTCACGCCATTTGGCACGCGCGCCAGGGCAATCGCTTCCTGCATGGTCGGGCTGAAGGTGCCGCTGGTGATTTCGCCCGTGGCTTCGCTGCCGGCGATGATGACTTTTTGATGGGCGCGCAGCACGCCGCCTTTTTCGCGCAGGATCAGGCCGACGAATTGCGCGTTCTGGCCTTTGGCCAGCAGGGCGGCCTTGCCGATGAAGTCACGCTCGCTGACCAGGTCGATGGTCCAGGCCAGGCCCGCGTCGAGCGGGTTGACGCTTTCATCCATGTCCTGGCCATACAAATTCATGCCCGCTTCCAGGCGCAGGGTGTCGCGCGCGCCCAGGCCGGCCGGCTTGACGCCGGCAGCTGCCAAGGCGTTCCACAGCGCTTCCACCTGGGTCGCGGCCACGCCGATCTCAAAGCCGTCTTCGCCCGTGTAGCCAGTGCGCGCCAGCATGACTTCGCCGAACGCCGTGTCCTTGACGATGACGACGTTGAACGGCTTGATGGTTTCGGAGGCGGCTTGCGTCTCCGGCAGCACTTGCCATACCTTGGTGCGCGCGTTCGGGCCTTGCACGGCCACCAGGGCCATGGCGTCATTGCCGTCGCGGCGCTCGGTGATCGTCAGGCCGCTGTTGGTGGCTGTATTTTGCTGCTGCATCCAGGCCACGTCTTTTTCCGCCGTGCCCGCGTTGACGACCAGGCGGAACCAGTTTTCATTGAAGAAATAGACGATCAAGTCATCGATGACGGTACCTTCGGCATTCAACATGCACGAGTACAGCGCCTTGCCCGACACTTGCAGCTTGTCGACGTTATTGGCCAGCAAGCCGCGCAAAAAGGCGCGCACGTTCGGGCCTTCGATATCGACCACGCACATATGGGACACGTCGAACATGCCGGCATCGCTGCGCACGGCGTTGTGCTCTTCGATTTGCGAGCCGTAGTTGACGGGCATGTCCCAGCCGCCGAAATCGACCATGCGGGCGCCGAGGGCACGGTGGGCGTTGTTGAGTGGGGTCGCTTTGAGCGTCATGGATTCCTCGGGACGAAGGTAAAGGGGAAGTTAACAGAACACGCAATACAGAGAGCCAAAACGGCACTCCATCGTGATCACTGACCCCCCTGTCCTTTGTACCTGAGAGATTACGGGGGCTTGCCCCGTGCGCCCCTTCGGTGGGCCGCCGGCAATAGCCGCGACCGCTCTCCAGAGTTGAGCTGTAGTGTCGCCAAAGCAACAGCTTCAGTCCGCCTGATCGGTCCTTTTGCCTGAGAGTTTTTGGGTAGTGCCCCTTCGGCGGCAACGCTGGGTTGCCCTCTCCCGATCAAGTGTGAGGAATATATGCCAGCAGGGTGTTTCTGTCAATCTGAAAAGACGTTGCCAAATTGCAGCAAAAGCCGCAGTTTGCGGGGCTGGAAGGCGCTGCGCTCCAGCGCAAGAGGGCGCCGTGCCGCGCGCGAATGCGCTATGATGAAATCCTGGCTTTCTTGCGGGTGGCTGCCATGAACAATACGCAAAACGAGACACAAAACAACACCGAGCAGCACGGTTACTTTACCCTCTCGGGCGATGTCAACAGTGACATGGTGCGGCGCGTCTTCAACGCCGTGGCCGACATGACGGAAGATAAGCTCTCCAGCGCGCACATTTTGATCCAATCGAACGGCGGCTATGTCAGCGATGGTATCTGTCTGTACAACTTTCTCAGCAAGTTGCCATTCGACATCATTACCTACAACGCAGGCGCCGTGGCGTCCATCGCCGTCACCCTGTTCCTGGCGGGGCGGCACCGCCATGCCAGCGATACGGCCCGCTTCATGGTGCACAAGTCGCATGCGACAGCCTCGCCCGGTTCGCGGCCCGATGCGCTGAGCATCATCGTCGAGGGCTTGCGCGCCGACGACATGCGAACCGAGCGCATCCTGCGCGGCCAGGTCAACCTGACGGAAGAGCAATGGCAGGTGCATGCGTATTCCGACCTGCACCTGACGGCTGACCAGGCGCTGGAAGTGGGCATGATCGAATCGATCCGCGACTTTGCGCCGCCCAAGGGCAAGCGCCTGACGAATATCTGATGCGCGCCTCGCAATGCCAGGCGGATGGTTTTGCGTGGAAATTTTGTAATCGAATGTAATTCTTCGCTGCAGCACAGCAAAATCCGCCCGGAACAGGGCAGAGTCGTGGCATAGTGCAAGTTGATCATGAGATAAGTGCAGGCGCGATGACTTGGTGGAATGGTATTTCTTTTGCGGCCGACATGGCCGTGATGGGGCCGGCTGGCGTGGCGATTGCCCTGTGGCTGCTCGTCTCGCGCCAGTGGCGCCTGGTGCTCAGCTGGAGCCTGTGGTACGGCGGTGGCCTGGCCCTCGTGGTACTGTCAAAGCTGGCCTTCATGAGCTGGGGTGTGGGCAGCAGCGCGCTCGATTTTACCGGTTTCAGCGGTCATGCCATGCGCGCCGGCGCCGTGTTTCCCGTGCTGATGTACGTGCTGCTGCAGCGCGCCGAACCGCGTTGGCGCCATGCCGGCGTGCTCGTCGGTGTGGCCTTTGCCGTGCTGGTGGCCATTTCCCGCGTCGTCGTGCATGCGCACAGCGTGTCGGAAGCGGTCAGCGGGTGCGTGCTGGGCCTGGCGCTGGCGCTGGGCTTCATGTGGAATGCCCGCGGTGCTGTGAATTTCGCCGTCAGCCATGCGCTGGCCCTGGCCAGCCTGGTGCTGATGGTGGTGCTAAGCTTCAAGGCCGAGCCCATGCCGACCGAGCAGTGGCTGCAAAAACTGGCCATGGTGCTATCCGGTCATGAGCGCGTTTTTTCCCGTGCAGACTGGAAACTGGCGCAGGATGTCCATCCAGCCCGTTAAGATGGCGCTGGCCAGCTCTTGATGCTGCTGTTTTTTGGCCAGAAAAGCATCAGGAAATGGTATGATGAACCACTCTTTGCGGTGAGCGGCCAGGCTGCCATCGCATTGGTGCATCTGAACTGAAATGAACCGGGTCCGCCGATCTCAACCGCCAGCATAGGCCAGGAACTCTAAAACACGTGCGTCTCTCTTCCATCAAGTTGTCGGGATTTAAGTCTTTCGTCGATCCCACCAATTTCCAGGTGCCAGGCCAGCTCGTGGGCGTGGTCGGGCCGAATGGCTGCGGCAAGTCGAATATCATCGATGCCGTGCGCTGGGTGCTGGGCGAATCGAAAGCGTCCGAACTGCGCGGCGAGTCGATGCAGGACGTCATTTTCAACGGTTCCACCCACCGCAAGCCCGCCGGGCGCGCTTCCGTGGAATTGGTGTTCGACAATAACGATGGCAAGGCGTCCGGCCAGTGGGGCCAGTACGCCGAGATCGCCGTCAAGCGCACCCTGACGCGCGACGGTACTTCCACCTATTACATCAACGGCCAGCCCGTGCGCCGGCGCGACATCCAGGATATCTTCCTCGGCACGGGCCTCGGTCCGCGCGCTTACGCCATCATCGGCCAGGGCATGATTTCGCGCATCATCGAATCGCGCCCCGAAGAATTGCGCGTCTTCCTCGAAGAAGCGGCCGGTGTCTCCAAATACAAGGAACGCCGCCGCGAGACGGAAAACCGCCTGCAGGACACGCGCGAGAATTTGCTGCGCGTGGAAGACATCTTGCGCGAACTCAATGCCAACCTGGAAAAACTGGAAGCGCAGGCGGCCGTGGCCACCCGTTTTCACGCCTTGCAGGCGGACCAGGAAGAAAAGCAGAAACTGTTGTGGCTGCTGCGCAAGAACGAGGCGCAAAACGAGCAGACGCGCTATTTCCGCGAAGTCGAGCAGGCGCAGACGGACCTGGAAGAGCAGACGGCCAAGCTGCGCAATGTCGAGCTGACCCTGGAGCAGATGCGCCAGGCGCACTTTGCCGTGGGCGACCGTTTGCACACGGCGCAAGGTCATCTGTACCAGACGAATGCGGAAATTGGCAGCCTGGAAGCGCAGATCAAGTTCGTCATCGAATCGCGCGCCCGCCTGCAAGCCCAGCTGGCCACCCTGACAGCCCAGCGCGACCAATGGAGCAGCCAAGGCGGCGAATACCAGGAACAGATCGAAGAGGCGGAATTCCACCTCGAAGAGCTGGCTGCCAAGGTTGAGCAATCGCAAATGATGGCGGAACAGAAGGGTGAGCAATTGCCCGAACTGGACGCCGCCTGGCGCGCCGCGCAGAACAAGAGCACGGAATCGCGCGCGCGGATTATGCAGGCCCAGCAGCAGCTGGAACTGGAATCGGCGCACCAGCGCAACGCCTCGAACATCCTGGCCAGCCTCCTGACGCGCCGCGAGCGCCTGCAGCAGGAAAAGAACAGCCTGAGCTTGCCCGACAGCAGCCACCTGGAAAACCTGAAACTGCAGCTGGAAGAAAAGCAGCAAACGCTGGAAGAGCAGGGTTTTTACCTGGAAGAGGCGCTGGAGCAGCAACCCAAGCTGGAGCAGGAACGGGCCGAAGCACAGGCGCAGGTCAATGCCGAGACGGCCGCCAACGCCCAGCTGGAAGCGCGTCTTTCCGCTTTGAAACAATTGCAGGAACGGGTACAGACGCAGGGCAAGGTCCAGCCGTGGCTGAAAAAGCACGAGCTCGACACGTTGCCGCGCTTGTGGCAAAAGCTGCAGATCGAAGCGGGCTGGGAAGCGGCCATGGAGTCGATCCTGCGCGAGCGCACGTCGGCCCTGCAGCTGTCGAATATCGACTGGGCCAAGGCTTTCTTTGCCGACGCGCCGCCAGCCAAGCTGGCCCTGTACGCGCCGTCCACCGTGGCGCCGTTGCCCCTGCCGGAAGTGGCGGGCCTGAAGCCGTTCTTGAATTTGTTGAAACTCAACGATCCGGGCTTGCGCGGCTTGCTGCAGGATTGGCTGTACAACGCCTACGCCGTGGAAGACGCGGCCGAGGCCTTGGCCGAGCGTGGCAAGTTGCCACCGGGCGGCTATTTCGTCACGCGGCTTGGACACGTGGTCACGGCGTCCAGCGTGCGCTTCTATGCAGCCGATTCGGAGCAGGAAGGCATGCTGGGGCGCCAGCAGGAAATCGAGAATATCGGCAAGCAGTTGCGCGCCCAGCAATTGCTGGCCGAAGAAGCGCGCGCCCGTTCCGTGCGGGCCGATGCGGCCGTGGGAACCTTGACGCGCAACCTGTCGGACTTGCGCCTGCGCATACAGCAACTGACGTCGTCCGTGCATACCTTGCAACTGGACGTGGTGAAGTTGTCGGAAGTGGAAGCGCGTTTCAACCAGCGCAGCACGCAGATCGGTGCGGACCTGGCCGAAATCGCCGCGCAGGAAGCGGAGCAGATGCAGACCAAGCTGGAATCGGAAGAGAAATTCGAACAGCTGGACATGGAACTGGGCAACTTGCAGGAAGCGCACGAAGACGGTCATACGGACTTCTTGCAGAAGGAGCAGCGCTTGGCCGAAGCGCGCGAAGCCTTGCGTGACCTGGAGCGTGCCGCCAAGGATACGGAATACGCGGAAAAAGCCCACCGTGCGAAGATCGAGGAATTGCGCCGCAATATCGCCACGGCCAGTACGCAGGCCCAGCAAGTGACGGCCAGCTTGCAGGCGGGCGAACTGGAACTGGCCAACCTGGAAAGCGGCGCGGCCGCCGACGGCTTGCAGGACTTGCTCGAGCGCCGCACCACGCAGGAGCGGGCGCTGGCGGACGCGCGCCATGAACTGGACCAGATCACGCAGCAGCTGCGTCTGTCCGAAGATGCGCGCACGCAATCGGAGCGCAGCTTGCAGCCGCAGCGCGACAAGATCATGGAAATGCAGCTCAAGGAACAGGCCGCGCGCCTGAACCAGGAGCAATTCGCCCAGCAATTGCTGGAATCGGGCGCCGATGAAGCGGCGCTCACGGAAAAGTTGCATCCAGACATGCGTCCATCGTATCTGCAGGGCGAAGTGACGCGTTTGACGAATGCCATCACGTCCCTGGGCGCCGTCAACCTGGCCGCACTGGACGAACTGGCGCAGGCATCCGAGCGCAAGAACTTCCTCGACGCCCAGAATGCCGACCTGACGGAAGCGATCAATACGCTGCAAGACGCGATCCACAAGATCGACAAGGAAACGCGCGACTTGCTGCAAGATACTTTCGACAAGGTCAACCACCACTTTTCCGAGCTGTTCCCCATCCTGTTTGGCGGGGGGCAGGCCAAGCTGACCATGACGGGCGACGAGATTCTCGATTCCGGTGTACAAGTCATGGCGCAGCCTCCCGGCAAGAAAAATGCCACCATCCACCTGTTGTCCGGTGGAGAGAAGGCGCTGACCGCGACCGCATTGGTGTTTTCCATGTTCCGCCTGAATCCGGCGCCGTTCTGCCTGCTCGACGAAGTCGATGCACCGCTGGACGATTCGAACACGGAGCGCTTCTGCCGCATGGTCAAGCGCATGTCCGACCAGACCCAATTCCTTTTCATTTCGCATAACAAGATTGCGATGGAAATGGCCCATCAATTGATCGGTGTGACGATGCAGGAGCAGGGCGTATCGCGCATCGTGGCGGTGGACATGGAGTCCGCCGCAAATTTTGCTACCGAGGCACAAGCAGCATGACAGACCTTCAAATTACTTTGTTCGGCGCCGGCGGCGTCTTTATCGTCGGCGTTTTCTCGTACAACAAATGGCAGGAATACAAGGCCAAGAAAAGCGTGGAGCGGGCCTTTTCCACCGACCACGACGACGTGCTGATGCGCGAGGGTGACTCCCCTGTGGCGGATATCCAGGAACCCGTCTTGCGCCAGGAGCCGAGCTTTGACGCCGCGCCCGCCGCCAAGGCCGAACCGTCGTTCGGCGCGCCGCCAGCGGCGCCCGTGCCTGAAGCCCACTTGCATGCGGAACCATCGCTGGGGGATGCCCCTGCCGAGCCGGTCCCTGCACCAGCCGCCGAGCCCGTGCAAGAAGTCAGCGCCGCCAGCGAGCAGGCGACCAGCCTGGTCGACCCGCTGATCGATTGCCTGCTGCCCCTGTCGCTGGAAGCGCCCGTGCGCGGCGACAAGATCCTGCCCGTGCTGCAAACCCTGCGCCTGGTGGGCAACAAGCCCGTCCACTTCATCGGTTTGCACGTGAATGGCGACTGGGAACCGATCACGCATGGCGGTGTCTATACCAAGATGCAGGGCGGCGTGCAGCTGGCCAGCCGCAGCACGGCCTTGAATGAACTCGAATACTCGGAACTGGTCACGCGGCTGCGTGGCGTGGCGGACGAGATCGGCGCCGAGCCGGAAGTGCCCGACATGATGGAAGTGATGGCCGAAGCGCGCAATCTGCACCGCTTTGTCGCCGGCCACGACGCGCAGCTGGGCGTCAATCTGCACACGAACGGCGCGCCGTGGGCCATTTCCACCTTGCTCTTCGCTTTGGAAAAGCAGGGCTTTGATGTGCGTCCGGACGGCCGTTTCGTCATGCCGGACGGCGATGGCAGTTACCTGTTCTCGCTGTCGACGAATGTCACCCTGGCCGAGGAAACCACGCCCCGCCTGACTCTGCTGCTGGACGTGCCCTGCGTGGCGCCCGCGCGCGACGGTTTTGGCGCCATGGTCGCCTGCGCCAAAGCGCTGGTGGGCCGCCTCGACGCCACCATCGTCGACGATTACAACCAGGCCCTGTCGGACGCGGCGCTGGCCGAGATCGCCGGCCAGGTGCAAGAGTTTTACCAGGAAATGGACGCGGCCGACATTCCGGCCGGTTCCACCCGCGCCCTGCGTTTATTTAGCTGAAGAATCCCGCAACAATGACTGATCCGATCAACCAGGACGCCGCCCAACGCGTCCTGGCACTCACTGCCGAACTCAATCGGCATCTGCACGCTTACCACGTGCTCGATAATCCCACCATCCCCGACGCCGAGTACGACAAGCTGTTTGTCGAACTGCAGGCGCTGGAAGCGGCCCATCCTGAGTTGCTTCAGCCAGACTCGCCCACCTTGCGCGTGGGCGCGGCGCCCTTGCCGCAATTCGAACAAGTCACGCACACGGTACCGATGTTGTCGCTGAACAATGGTTTCACCGATGACGATATCGTCAATTTCGACCGCCGCGTGCGTGAAGGCCTGGACCTTGACGGTGCAGAAGTCGACTACGCTGCCGAAGTGAAATTCGATGGCCTGGCCATCAACCTGCGCTATGAAAACGGCCTGTTCGTGCAGGCGGCCACGCGCGGCGATGGCGCCACAGGCGAGGACGTGACGGCGAATATCCGCACCATCGCCGGCATTCCGCTGCGCCTGCAGGGCGAGAAGATTCCGGCCGTGCTCGACGTGCGCGGCGAAGTGATGATGTTCAAGGCCGATTTCGCCCGCCTGAACGAACGCCAGCGTGTAGCAGGGCACAAGGAATTTGCCAATCCCCGCAATGCGGCGGCCGGCAGCCTGCGCCAGCTCGATTCGCGCATCACGGCGCAGCGCAAGCTGCGCTTCTATGCGTATGGCATCGGCGCCCTCGATGGCGCCGCCATGCCTGTTTCACATTCGGCCTTGCTGGACTGGTACGAGACGCTGGGTATCCCCGTGTCGAAGGAGCGCAGGGTGGTGCAGGGCGCCCGGGGCTTGCTTGCATACTACGCTGACATCGGCGCGCGCCGCCCCGCTTTGCCCTATGAAATCGACGGCGTAGTCTACAAGGTGAATGCGACAGAAGACCAGCAGGAGCTGGGCTTTGTGTCGCGCGCGCCGCGTTTTGCCCTGGCGCACAAGTTCCCTGCCGAAGAGGCGCTGACGCAGGTGCTGGGCATCGACATTCAGGTGGGCCGCACGGGCGCCATGACGCCCGTGGCGCGCCTGGCGCCCGTGTCCGTCGGCGGCGTGACGGTGACCAATGCCACCTTGCACAATGAAGACGAAGTGCTGCGCAAGGACGTGCGCGTGGGCGATACCGTCGTCGTGCGCCGTGCCGGCGACGTGATCCCGGAAGTGCTGTCCGTGGTGCTGGACAAGCGCCCTGAGCCGGCGCCGCTGCCGTTCAAGATGCTGGAGCGCTGCCCTGTCTGCGATTCCCACGTGGTGCGCGAAGAGGGCGAGGTCATCGCCCGCTGCTCGGGTGGCCTGTTCTGCTCGGCGCAGCGCAAGGAAGCGTTCCGCCATTTCGCGGGCCGCCGCATGATGGATATCGAAGGCCTGGGAGAACGTTATATCGATACCCTGGTCGAACTGGAATACGTGCATGGGCTGGCTGACCTGTACAGCCTGACCCTGGAGAGATTGCTGGAAATGAAGCTGCGCGCCGACGAGCGCGATGGTTCCACGCCGGAAACAGTGCAACAAGGTAAGATTCCCACCAAATGGGCGGAAAACTTGCTGGCTGGCATAGAAGCGAGCAAGCGCCCGCCGCTCGAGCGTTTTCTGTTTGCGCTGGGCATCCGCCACGTGGGTGAATCGACGGCCAAGACCCTGGCCGAATGGTTGGGTAGCCTGGACTATGTGCGCCGCGCGCCGGCGGCCTTGCTGCGCGTGCTGCCCGACATCGGCGGCACCGTGGCCGTGTCGATTGCCGATTTCTTTGCCGAAGAAAAGAACCAGCAGGCGCTGCAGGCATTGCTGGATGCTGGTGTCACGCCGCAGGGCGAACACGCACCCAGCGCCAAGCTGCGCATGCAACTGGAGCAAACCAGGCTGCTGGCGGCCATCGGCATCCCCAAGCTGACGGAACCGCGCAGCAAGCAGCTGGTGGAGCGGGGCGTGACCCTGGCCAGCCTGGCAGCGCAGGGCGCGAGCTTCCACGCGGGCTTGCCCGCCGCGGTGGCTGAATCGCTGGCGCAATGGCTGGCCAATGACGGCAATGTCAAGCTGCTTGCTCAACTGGACGCCTTGCGAAATGAATTACTGTCACAATTGCCTGAAATGCCAGCCGCTGGCGGCAAGCTGGACGGAAAGACTTTCGTCCTGACGGGCACCTTGCCCAATATGAGCCGCGACGAGGCTGCAGAGCTGATCGAGGCGGCCGGTGGCAAGGTCAGCGGTTCCGTGTCGAAGAAAACCGCTTACGTCGTGGCCGGCTCGGACGCCGGCAGCAAACTGGCCAAGGCGCAGGAACTGGGCGTGGCCATACTCGACGAGGCTGGCCTGCTGGCCTTGCTCGCGCAGGACTAATCATTAAAATATTATAGAAGACCCATGAAAAAAATCAGAAAAGCAGTCTTTCCCGTCGCCGGCCTGGGCAGCCGTTTCTTGCCTGCTACCAAGGCGCAACCGAAGGAGATGCTGCCCATCGTCGACAAGCCATTGATCCAGTATGCGGTGGAAGAAGCGGTGGCGGCGGGCATCACGGAAATGATCTTCATCACGGGTCGCAACAAGCGCGCCATTGAAGACCATTTCGATACGGCCTATGAGCTGGAGTCGGAACTGGAAGCGGCCGGCAAGCGCCAGTTGCTCGACATGGTGCAAAACGTCATTCCCAAACACATCAATTGCATTTACATACGCCAGTCGGCGCCGCTGGGCCTGGGGCATGCCGTGCTGTGCGCCCGTCCCGTAATCGGCGACGAGCCGTTTGCCGTCTTGCTGGCCGACGATTTCATGGATGTGGAAGAAGGCGTGCGCCCCGTGCTGGCGCAGATGACCGATGTCTTCCAGTATGAAAATTGCTCGCTGCTGGCGGTGCAGGATGTGCCGCGCGCGGAAACCAAGCAGTACGGTATTGTGTCGGCAAAGAATTATCAGCCCGACCTGGAACTGGTCTCGGCCATCGTGGAAAAGCCCGCGCCCGAAGAGGCGCCGTCGACCCTGGCCGTGGTGGGCCGTTATGTGTTGACCAGTCGCATTTTTAACCACCTGGAAAATATCGGCACGGGCGCCGGCGGCGAAATCCAGTTGACGGACGGCATCGCCGCCCTGATGCGCGAAGAGCGCGTGCTGGCTTACCGCTATAAGGGACAGCGTTATGATTGCGGCTCCAAGCTTGGCTATCTGAAGGCGACGACGGCGATGGGCATGAAACATCCGGAAACGGGCGCTGCCTTCCGCACTTACCTGCAAGAACTGCAATCGACACTGGAAGCAAAATGACCGTACGCGAGATTCTGAAGATGGGCGATCCGCGCCTGCTGCGCATGGCCGAGCCCGTGCGCGAATTCGATACGCCCGAATTGCATGCCTTGATCGCCGATATGTTCGACACCATGCATGCGGCCAATGGCGCGGGCCTGGCGGCGCCGCAGATCGGCGTCAACCTGCAACTGGTGATCTACGGCTTCAAGCAGAATCTGCGCTATCCCGATGCGCCGCAAGTGCCGGAAACCGTGCTGATCAACCCGGTGCTGACGCCTTTGTCGGAGCGCAAGGAAGAGGGCTTTGAAGGTTGCCTGTCGGTGCCCGGCCTGCGCGGCAGCGTGCCGCGCTGGAGCGAGCTGCACTACGAAGGCGTGGACCAGTTCGGCCAGCCCATCAGCCGCGACTGCGACGGCTTCCATGCGCGCGTGGTGCAGCATGAAGTGGACCACCTGCACGGCATTTTGTATCCGATGCGTATCGTTGATTTTACGCAATTCGGCTATACGGAAGTGATGTTTCCCGAGATGGACCCGAACGACGACGATTAGTCAGCCGACATCCGGGGTCAGACCCCCGGACGTGTTAGCGCAGACCTTTGTGTTAGCGGTGTTGAGAGTCTGACCCCAGTCTCAGCGCACCTTGCGGCTGCTGCCCAGGTTGTCGAGCAAGGCTTTCAATTCATCCTGCATGGCATCCGTCAGGTTCAGGAAGCGGCAGCCGATCTGCACCTGCTCGCCCAGCAGGAAGGAGCGGAAGGTGCGCGACAGGCGGATTTCCAGGTCGGCGATCATGACCTTTTCCGGCCCCAGTTCCAGGCGCACGCGCGACAGCTTGCGCCCCACGTACAGGCCGACCGTATCGCGCGGGTGGGCGCGCATGCCGATGCCGCCGGCCGAGAAATCATACAGCTGCAGTTCATACGGGCGACCCTCAAGCACGAAGGCGGCCAGGTAGTACACACCCAGCGGTGTTTCCAGGCGCGTCGATTCACGCCGTTCCAGCACCAGGCAATGGCTGGGGAAGTTCGTCAGATAGACGTTTGGCCGCTCGGGATAAGCCTCCCATTCGCCATTGATGGTAAATTGCAGTTTGGCGCTTTGCACCCACGACACAAACGTAGCGCCGCCTTCGGGCAGAGTGGCACCTTCATTGAGTTCCAGCACGAATTGCGGCAAGTCGTCGTCGACCGATAATATGCGCGCCATGATGACGTCTTCGCCACCCGTCGGGTAGATGGAAATGGCGTCGCCGTTATCAGCCAGGCTGCACAGGGTTTCGCCGATATCCCACGGATCGCTCATATGGTGCGGCTTGGAGCCTGGCTCCATCGGCTCGGCTACGTCGGCCAGGCTGGGCGCGCCTTTGCGCAGGGGATTGGGGATGGGATCGTTCACGACAGCGTATCTCTTTTATTCTAATGGGGAATAGTGTATAGGTTTAAGGCAATATTTACTAAGTAAATCACAATAATTGATTTTATATCACTATATTCGTTTCTGTAGCCTGGCATGCCTGGGCGCATGCCATCTTGATGCAGTCGCTTAAAACTGTTCGTCCGCGCTCAGATAGCGCCACTGGCCCGTCGGCAAGTCGCCCAGCTTGACCTTGCCGATGCGCACGCGTTTCAGACCCAGCACCTTCAGGCCGACGGCTTCGCACATGCGACGGATCTGGCGTTTCTTGCCTTCGCGCAGGGTAAAGCTCAACTGGTCTTCATTTTGCCAGCGCACCTTGGCCGGCAGCAGCGGCTTGCCGTCGAGCCACAGGCCGTGGTTGAGCTTTTTCAGCTCGCTGTCGGGCAGGGTGTCGCCCTTGGTGTAGCTCACGCGCACCAGGTATTCCTTGTCGATATCGGTATCGTGGCCGATCAGCTGCTTGGCCACGCGTCCATCCTGCGTCAAGACCAGCAAACCGACGGAATCGATGTCCAGGCGTCCGGCTGCCACCAGGCTGCGCAGTTGGGTCGGGTGGAACTGTTCCGGGCTGCGGTCTTCCGCCCAGCGGTTTTCCGCCTTGATCAGGGCAACGGCGGGCGTGTAGCCGTCTTCGGCCTGGCCGCTGACATAGCCCATCGGCTTGTTGATCAGCACGGTAACCCGTTTCGACTGTTCGGCCGCCGCCTGGCGCTCGACGGTGACACGCTGGCTGGGGGTGACTTTGCTGCCCAGTTCGGACACCACCTTGCCATCCACGCGGACCCAGCCGCGCGCGATCCATTCATCGGCTTCACGGCGCGAGCACAGGCCCAGTTCGGACATGCGTTTGGATAAGCGTAATAATTCTTCGGTCATGTTGTTTCAGTTTCAGTAAGGGTGGGCGCTGCGCGGAGGTCATTACACTTTCAGCGCATCGAGTAAATCGGTTTCCAGCAATATCTGGTTGCGGGCATTGTTGAGCGCGGGACCGTCGACGAGGAAGACGTCTTCGACCCGCTCGCCCAGGGTCATGATCTTGGCCGTGTGCAAGTTGATGCGGTACTTGGTCAGCACATTGGCGATGGCATACAGCAGGCCGGTGCGGTCGTTGGCGGCCACCGACAGCAGGTAGTACTGGCCCCTTTCATCGGGCCGCAAATCCACCGTCGGCTGGAAGGGGAAGGTGCGCGACAGGCGCGACAGCCGTCCCTTGCCCGGCGGCGGCAGCGGCGCCTGCGACTGCAGCAGTTCGCCCAGCTCATGCTCGATCAGGCTGATGATGTCGCGGTAGCTCTTGGCAAAGTTCTGCTCGGTGACGAGAAAAGTGTCGAGCGCATAGCCATTCCTGGTCGTGTGGATTTTCGCGTCGAGGATGCTGAAATTCTTGCGGTCGAAATAGCTGCAGATGCGCGCGAACAGGTCGGGCTGGTCGGGAATGTACACGGCCACCTGCAAGCCTTCGCCGATGGGCGCCAGCCGGCATTTTACCACCGGCAACTTGCTGTCGAGCTTGTCATACAGCGAGCGCGTCTGCCAGGCGATGTCGGAGGCGTCGTGGCGCAGGAAATACGCCACGTCCAGCTGCTGCCACAGTTTTAGGTGCGCATCCGGCGGCAAACCGTACAGGCGCAGGGTGGCCAGCGCTTCCTGCTGGCGGTTCTTCAGCTCGCGGTCGGCCGTGTGCGGCTCGCCGCCAAGTACGCGCAGGGTGATTTTGTACAGGTCTTCCAGCAGCTTGCCCTTCCAGGCATTCCACACTTTCGGGCTGGTGCCGCGGATGTCGGCCACCGTCAGCAGGTATAAACCCGTCAGGTGGCGCTCGTCCTTGACCACTTTCGCAAAGGCGGCGATGACGTCGGGGTCGGACAGGTCCTGCTTTTGCGCCACTTGCGACATAGTCAGGTGATTTTCCACCAAGAACGCCACCAGTTCCGTGTCTTCTTCCGACAGGCCGTGGTCCTGGCAGAACTGGGTGGCGTCGGCCACGCCCAGCTTGGAATGGTCGCCGCCGCGGCCCTTGGCGATGTCGTGGAACAGGGCCGCCACGTAGAGCAGCCACGACTGCGAGAAATCGGCCATCAGCTGGCTGCAGAACGGGTATTCGTGCGCGTGTTCGCTCATCGTGAAGCGGCGCATGTTGCGCACCACCATCAAAATATGCTGGTCGACCGTGTACACGTGGAACAGGTCATGCTGCATCTGGCCCACGATGCGGCGGAAATTCGGCAGGTAGCGGCCCAGGATGCTCATCTCGTTCATGCGCCGCAGCGCGTGGATGATGCCCACGGGCGCCCGCATGATGCGCAGGAAGAGGGCGCGGTTGACGGGGGCCTGGCGGAAGGCGGCATCGATCTTGAAGCGCGCGTGCCACAGGGCCCGCGTGGCGCGCGACGTCATGCCCTTCAGGGCCGGGTGCTCCGTCATCAAGACAAAGATTTCCAGCATGGCTGACGGATATTGCTCGAACGTATCGTCGGCGCTGATATCGATCAGGCTGTTGACTTCATTGAAGCGTTCGTTGATGGGCACGGCCACGTCGTCTTGCGGAAACAGCCGCGCCTCGATGTTTTGCAGCAGAATCGTGTTGAGCTGGGTCACGGTCTTGGCGGCCCAGTAATAGCGCTGCATGAGGAATTCGCTGGCGCGGCGCATGTGCGGCCCGCTGCCCGTGGCCTGCAGGCCCAGCGATTCGGCGATCGCCGTCTGCACGTCGAACACCAGGCGGTCTTCGCGCCGGCCCGCATGCAGGTGCAGGCGCACGCGGATATCCTTGAAGGCGCGCTCCTTTTCCATCAGCTGGCGCGCTTCCGTCAGGGTGATCAGGCCGCCTGTGGCGAGGGTGCGCCAGGAATTGGCCAGGCCGGCCGCCTTGGCCACCCACAGGATGACCTGCAGGTCGCGCAGACCGCCCGGGCTTTCCTTGCAATTCGGTTCCAGGCTGAAGGCCGTGTCTTCGTACTTGGCATGGCGCTGGCGCATTTCCGCCGTTTTTGCCTGGAAAAACGCCTGCGGGTCCATTGCTGCCTCGTAGCGCTGCTGCAATTGCGCGAACAAGTCTGCGTTGCCGCACACGAGGCGCGCTTCGAGCAGGCTGGTTTGCACGGTGATGTCGGCTTTCGATTCGACCATGCATTCGTCGACCGTGCGGATACTGTGGCCGATTTCCAGGCCCAGGTCCCACAGCAGTTGCACCAGTTCCTCGAGTTTTTCCTGCGTCGCCGCGTCCGGCGCCTGCTGCAGCAGGATCAGCAGGTCGACGTCGGAATACGGAAACAGCTCGCCTCGGCCGTAGCCGCCCACGCCCACCAGGGTCGTGCCGGGCGGCAGTCCCGCTTCCTGCCAGGCGCGCGCCAGCACCCCATCGATGCTGTGGCGAAGGCTGCGCAGCAGTTTTTCAGGCTTGCCATCGGCCTGGAAGGCCGCAATGACGACCTGGCGGTCGGCTTTCAGTTGCTGTTTCAGCTGTTCCCGAACTTGCTTTTTCATCTGGGCCCTGGGGTGGCGGTGCGTTTGGCTGGCTGGATGGCGGGATCAGGCTTTGTGCGTGATGAAGTCCGGCGGTGGCGGCATGCCGGGCGAGACGGTCAGCACTTCATAACCGGTTTCCGTCACCAGCACCGTGTGTTCCCATTGCGCCGAGTGGCTGCGATCCTTGGTCTTGATGGTCCAGCCATCGTTCATTTCGCGGATTTCGCGGCGGCCGGCGTTGATCATCGGCTCGACCGTGAAGATCATGCCCGCTTCCAGGCGTTCCAGGGTGCCTGGTTTGCCGTAGTGCAACACCTGCGGCTCTTCATGGAAGACCTTGCCGATGCCGTGGCCGCAGAATTCGCGCACCACGCTGTAGCCGGCCTTTTCCGCGTGCTGCTGGATGGCATGGCCGATATCGCCCAGGTGGGCGCCCGGCTTGATCTGGTCGATTCCCAGCCACATGCATTCATAGGTGATTTCCGACAGGCGCTTGGTCAGGATGGTGGGCGTGCCGACCAGGAACATGCGGCTATTGTCGCCGTGGTAGCCATCCTTGATGACGGTGATGTCGAGGTTGACGGTATCGCCGCTCTTGAGTACCTTGTCGCCGGGAATGCCATGGCAGATGACGTCGTTGACGGAGGTGCAGATGGCCTTCGGGTAGGGCGTGTAGCCGGGTGGGCAATAGTTCAGCGGAGCAGGGATGGTGCCCTGCACATTGACCATGTATTCGTGGCACAGGCGGTCCAGTTCGCCAGTCGTGACGCCGACCTTGACGAAGGGAGTGATGTAGTCGAGTACTTCGGCGCCGAGCTTGCCGGCAACGCGCATGCCTTCGATGTCGGCGGCGCTATTGATACGGATGGTGGGCATGGTGTAATTCGCAATCTGCAAGATAGTCGGCTGAAAAGCACGGGTGAAAAGCACAGACGAGTCCTGCGGTACGGGGAAAAGTCTGCAAATATGTTGAAATTATAAACGAGGTGCCCTGAATCCGCCGCCTCCTTCCTATAGCCGGGCAGGCATTTGTGGGGGAAATGGGGATGAAGCGGTGGCGCGGCCACGCCTTGCACCAACGTGTTGCGCCGGGCGTTTCCGCAGGGCGGGCGATTTGCAGTGCGGACTTGATGCGGCGGTCATTTCGGTGTAGAATCCCGGGTTGCTTGAATTCTCTTTTAAGCAATGCAGTAAAACAGTGTCTTTAATTTAAATAAACACGCGAATCCGGTCGACAAGGGTGCCTGTATGGTGACTGATCGGATTCCAGACCCAACCCTGGAGTTAATAATGTCCGTAACAATGCGCGAAATGCTGGAAGCCGGTGTCCACTTTGGTCACCAAACCCGTTTTTGGAATCCAAAAATGGCACCGTTCATCTTCGGCCATCGCAACAAGATCCACATCATCAACCTGGAAAAAACCATGGCGATGTACCAGGACGCAATGAAGCACGTGCGTCAACTGGCTGCAAACCGTGGCACCATCCTGATGGTTGGCACCAAGCGTCAAGCTCGCGAAATCATCGCTGCTGAAGCACAACGCGCTGGCGTGCCTTTCGTTGATCAACGTTGGTTGGGCGGCATGCTGACCAACTTCAAAACGATCAAAACCTCGATCAAGCGTCTGAAAGACATGGAAGTTATGGTCGAAGACGGTTCGATCGAGAAGCTGTCGAAAAAAGAAGCGCTGATGTTCTCCCGCGAAATGATCAAGCTGCAAAAATCGATCGGCGGCATCAAGGACATGGGCGGCATTCCTGACGCAATCTTCGTCGTGGACGTCGGTTACCACAAAGGTGCGATCACCGAAGCAGCTAAACTGGGTATCCCGGTCATCGGCGTGGTCGATACCAACCACTCCCCAGAAGGCGTGAACTTCGTGATCCCAGGTAACGATGACTCCTCGAAAGCCATCATGTTGTACGCTCGCGGTGTTGCTGATGCAATCATCGAAGGCCGTGCAGCTGCCGGTAACGAAATTGTTGAAATGGTTAAGGCAGCCGCTGGCGACGAATTCGTCGAAGTAAACGAACAGGCTTAATGGCCAGGCTATCGCGAGATAGCCGTTTGTAAGCGCAGCAGTAAGGGAAAAGGGGTGGCAGCAGCTCCCCCTTTTTTTTAACAAAAAAACGATAGGGACCGCTGGCGAGGCATGCATGCCCGGCCGCGACTATCGACTCACCGAATCAGGAGAAACACATGGCAGCGATTACAGCAGCGATGGTAGGCGAATTGCGCGGCAAAACCGACGCACCAATGATGGAATGCAAAAAAGCACTGACCGAAGCCGAAGGCGACATGGCGCGTGCGGAAGAGATCCTGCGCGTCAAACTGGGCGGCAAGGCATCGAAAGCATCGGCACGCATCACCGCTGAAGGCGTCGTGGCAACCTACATCGCCAATGGCGTAGGCGCCCTGGTCGAAGTGAACTCGGAAACCGACTTCGTTGCGAAAAATGACGATTTCCTGGCACTGGCCAACAACGCTGCCCGTCTGGTAGCAGAACACAACCCGGCTGACGTAGCTGCCCTGCTGGCCCTGCCACTCGATGGCAAGACCCTGGACGAAGTGCGCGCTGCCCTGATCGGCAAAATCGGCGAAAACATGACCATCCGCCGCTTCCAACGTTTCGAAACCAGCAACAAGCTGGCGTCGTACCTGCACGGTGCGCGTATTGGCGTGATCGTCGAATTCGACGGCGCCGATGAGCAAGTAGGCAAAGACGTGGCCATGCACATCGCTGCCATGAAGCCAGTGTCGCTGTCTTCGAACGAAGTTCCAGCGGAACTGATCGAAAAAGAGCGTTCGGTTGCACAACTGAAAGCCGAAGAAGACGCAGCCAAAGCGGCCGCCGAAGGCAAGCCAGCGCAATCGCCGGAGATCCTGGCCAAGCGCCTGGAAGGTTCCGTACAAAAGTTCCTGAAAGAAGTTTCCCTGCTGAACCAGGCTTTCGTGAAAAACGACAAGCTGTCGGTTGAGCAAATGCTGAAGGCGGCTAACACCAGCGTCAAAGGTTTCGCCATGTACGTAGTGGGCGAGGGCATCGAGAAGAAGCAAGACGACTTCGCAGCAGAAGTCGCAGCACAGATGGCTGCCTCCCAGGGAGCGTAAGTAAAGCGGGCCGAGAGGCCCGTTTTTTTGGCCCGCCCGCACCTGTTGTGCCGGGCGGCGGCATGGGCAGCCCCGCGCGCCTATCCGGCGCTGCAAGGCGCTGTGCCATGTCATACTCGAATAACCTCATTTATGGAGCCCCAGCTCATGTCAAAACCAGCCTACAAGCGCGTCCTCCTCAAGTTGTCCGGCGAAGCCCTGATGGGAGATGATCCCTACGGCATCAACCGCGCCACGATCGAGCGCATGGTGGCCGATGTGGCCGAGGTGGCGAAGTTGGGTGTGGAACTGGCAATCGTGATTGGCGGCGGCAATATCTTCCGCGGCGTCGCGCCTGGCGCGCAAGGCATGGACCGTGCCACTGCCGACTACATGGGCATGCTTGCCACCGTGATGAATGCACTGGCCCTGGCCGATGCCATGCGCCACGTCGGCATCGTCGCGCGCGTCATGTCGGCCATCGGCATCGAGCAAGTCGTCGAGCCGTACGTTCGTCCGAAAGCCCTGCAATACCTGGAAGAAGGCAAAGTGGTTGTCTTCGCCGCCGGCACCGGCAATCCGTTCTTCACCACCGACACGGCAGCCGCCCTGCGCGGTTCCGAGATCAGTGCCGAGATCGTCCTGAAGGCCACCAAGGTCGACGGCGTCTACACGGCCGATCCGAAGAAGGATCCGAACGCTACCCTGTTCCACACGATTACGTTCGACGACGCCATCGCCAAGCACCTGCAAGTGATGGATGCCACCGCATTCGCCCTGTGCCGCGATCAGAAACTGCCAATCAAGGTGTTTTCGATCACGAAACCAGGCGCCCTCATGCGCGTGATTATGGGCGAAGACGAAGGCACGTTAGTGCACGTTTAAGGCGATATGGAAGCCATCCAGGATAGTCTTGGGCGGCTTTCAATCCTCCCGACTGCGCGAACATTTACACTGCAGTAAATAATTGTAATACCCATTTATTATCAAGATATAGGAGGGCGTATGTCCTTAGCTGACGTTAAAAAGAACACCCAGGAACGCATGACGAAGTCGCTGGAAACACTGCGGGCCGACCTGGCCAAAGTGCGTACCGGCCGCGCCCATACGGGTATCCTGGACCACGTGATGGTCGATTACTACGGTTCGCCGACGGCGCTGACACAGGTCGCCAACGTGACCCTGATCGACGCGCGCACCATCGGTGTGCAGCCGTACGAAAAAAAGATGGCCAACACCATCGAAAAAGCCATCCGCGACGCCGACCTGGGCTTGAATCCATCGGCGCAGGGCGACCTGATCCGCGTCCCGACGCCGCCGCTGACGGAAGAGCGGCGCAAGGAAATGGTCAAGCTGGTCAAGACCGAAGCGGAAGACGCGAAGATTGCCGTGCGTAACATCCGCCGCGATGCGAACGAGTCGCTGAAGAAACTGGTCAAGGAAAAAGCCTGCTCCGAGGACGATGAGCGCCGCTCGTCGGAAGAAGTGCAGAAGCTGACGGACAAGTTTATTGCCGACATCGACAAGATGGTGGTCGACAAAGAAAAAGAAGTGCTGACGGTCTAGTTTTCAGTCCTCTGACGCTGCCCGGGAAAGCATGGCTTTTCCGGGCAGTGCTATTTGGCGCATAATAGTTATCTTTTATTTTTGGTATTCTTGTTTTCATGATCTATTCGAGTTCGACAACGGCAGTACCCGAGGTGGGCACGGTGCCGCGCCATGTGGCAATCATTATGGATGGCAATGGCCGCTGGGCAACCAAACGCTTCCTGCCGCGCGTGGCTGGCCACGTCAAGGGCGCTGACGCCGTGCGCGGTGTCGTCGAGACCTGCCTCGAACGGGGCGTCGAGTATCTGACGCTGTTTGCCTTCAGCTCGGAAAACTGGCGCCGCCCGGAAGAAGAGGTGTCGATGCTGATGCGCCTGTTTGTCACCATGCTGGAACGCGAAGTGGTCAAGATGCATGCCAACGACATCCGCCTGAAGGTGGTGGGCGATCTGTCGCGCTTCAATGACCAGCTGCAAACCCTGATCGCCAATGCGGAACGCAAGACGGCGCGCAATACGCGTCTGACGGTGACGATCTGCGCCAATTACGGCGGCCGCTGGGACATCATGCAGGCAGTCAACAAAATGACGGTCGAGGCTGCCGCTAACGGCCAGCCTGCCGGACAGGCTTACACGGAAGAACAACTGGCGCCGCACCTGGCCATGGCCTATGCACCCGAGCCTGACCTGTTCATCCGCACGGGCGGCGAGCAGCGCATTTCCAATTTCCTGCTGTGGCAACTGGCGTACACTGAGCTGTTTTTTACCGAGACTTTCTGGCCCGACTTCAATGACGAGTGCCTCGACGCGGCAATCGCGTCTTACCAGCAGCGCGAACGGCGCTTTGGCCGTACCAGCGCGCAATTAACTGAAAAGACAAACTGATGCTGAAAACACGGATAATCACCGCCCTGGTCCTCTTGGCGGTCTTGCTGCCGGTTCTGTATCTAAATTATTTCCCCGCCTTCGCCGTGATCGCCACGGCGTTCTTCGGCGCCGCCGTCTGGGAAAGCTTCCGCATTTTCAAAAATCGCCAGGCGCTGCTGATTGCTGCCGTCTGGACTGCCGCCTTCGCGTATACGTTTTTTGTCGGTAACGGCATGGCGCAGCTCAATTTCTGGTTTGCCCTGTGCGTGGCCATCTGGCTGATCCGTTTCGTCCCTTCGCTGGCGACGGGCTTGCCGCCTACCGAAGGCCTGGGCAATACCTTGCTCAGCTTGGTGTACCCGGTGACCATCGTTGGTTGCTTCGTCGCCATCATCGCCTTGTTCCTGCATAGCCCGCTTTACCTGCTGTCCGTCATGGCGCTGGTATGGATCGCCGATATCGGCGCGTATTTCTCGGGCAAGGCTTTCGGCAAGCGCAAGCTGGCGCCAAGTATTTCCCCTGGGAAATCCTGGGAAGGTGCCATCGGCGGCGGGATTGCCGTGCTGCTCATCGCCGCCATCACCATCGTTGCCGCGCCATCGCTGCCAGTCCTGCAAGACACCTTCGCCGTGCAGCTGCAATTGCGCCGCGGGTCGCTGGTGGCCTTGCTGGTGCTGCTGCTGATCGTCGCTGCCAGCATCGTCGGCGACCTGTTCGAATCCCAACTGAAGCGCCGCGCCGGCATCAAGGACAGCAGCAAGCTGCTGCCAGGCCATGGCGGCGTACTCGACCGTATCGACGCGCTGATCCCGGTCCTGCCATTTGCCGCCCTCGTGGCCAGCTGGCTTTAAGGAAATACATGCAATACATCACCATCCTTGGCGCGACCGGCTCGATCGGCGTGTCCACCCTGGACGTGCTCGCGCGTCATCCCGAGCAATACAGCGTGTATGCGCTGAGCGCGCATAGCCGCGTGGCCGAACTGGCCGCGCAGTGCCTGCAGTTCCGTCCGCAGCGCGCCGTCGTCGGCACGGCAGACGCCGCCCTTGAGCTGACGCGTTTGCTGCGCGGGCAGGGCATCGATACGCAAGTCGAGTACGGCGTGGAAGCCCTGTGCGCCATCGCCAGCGCGCCGCAAGTGACGGGCGTGATGGCGGCCATCGTCGGTGCGGCCGGCCTGGCGCCCACCCTGGCGGCGGCGCGTGCCGGCAAGAAAGTATTGCTGGCCAATAAAGAAGCGCTGGTCATGTCCGGCCAGCTGTTCATGGATGCCGTGCACGATAACGGCGCCGTGCTGTTGCCCATCGACAGTGAGCATAATGCCATCTTCCAATGCCTGCCGCATGCCCATGGCCGCGCGCCTGGCGCCGCCGGCGTGGCGAAAATCGTGCTGACGGCGTCAGGCGGCCCCTTCCTCACGCGCGACGTCGAGTCACTCGACGCGGTCACGCCGGACCAGGCCTGCAAGCATCCGACCTGGGCCATGGGACGCAAGATTTCCGTCGATTCGGCCACCATGATGAACAAGGGCCTGGAAGTGATCGAGGCGCACTGGCTGTTCGGCGCCCCTGCCGAGCAGATCGAAGTGCTGATCCATCCACAAAGCGTGATCCATTCGATGGTGTCGTATGTCGACGGTTCCGTGCTGGCCCAGCTGGGCAATCCGGACATGCGCACGCCGATCGCGCATGCGCTGGCCTATCCGCAGCGTATCGCTTCCGGCGTGGCGCAGCTTGATTTGGCACAAGTGGCCACCTTGCAGTTCGAACGTCCTGACTTCCGCCGTTTCCCCTGTCTGGCGCTGGCGTTCGACGCCTTGCGCGCGGGCGGCACGGCGCCGGCCTTGCTGAACGCGGCCAATGAAGTGGCCGTGCAAGCCTTCCTCGACGAACAGATCGGCTTCCGCCAGATCGACCGGGTCATCGCGCATGTGATCGAGACGGTGCCGCACGGCGCCGCTTCCAGCATCGAGGCCGTGATGGAGCAGGACCGCCTGGCCAGATCGGCCGCGCACGCGTACATCGCCCAAAGGCTGGCCGCATGACGCTCATCACCACCTTGCTGGCCTTTATCGTCGCGCTCGGCTCACTGATTACCCTGCACGAGCTGGGTCACTATCTGGTGGCGCGCTGGTGCGGCGTGAAAGTGCTGCGTTTCTCGATCGGCATGGGAAAAGTGGTGTATTCGCGCAAGTTTGGCAAGGACCAGACGGAATGGGCGATTTCCGCGCTGCCGCTGGGCGGCTATGTCAGCATGCTCGACAGCCGTGCGCAAGACCTCAGCGACTTGCCCGAAAGCGAATTGCGCCGCGAATTCACGCGCCAGAGCGTCTGGCGCCGCATCGCCATCGTGGCCGCCGGCCCGCTGGCCAATTTCCTCGTCGCCATCGTGCTGTACGCTGGTCTGTTCATGCATGGCATCGAAGAGCCGTCGAGCAAGCTCGGTCCCGTGGCCGAGCAGACGGCTGCCTATGCGGCCGGCTTGCGCAGCGGCGATACGATTGAAACGGTGAATGGCAAGGCCGTGGCCAGCTGGTCCGAGCTGCGCTGGGAACTGATCCAGGCCACCCTCGACAAACAGCCGGCGCGCATCGAAGTGCGCCGGCCCGACCGCGGCCAGCAGGAAGCGACCTTGCCGACGGCCAGCCTGACAGAAACGGACCTGGAAGGCGATGTGCTGGGCAAGCTGGGCCTGACCCTGGCCCGTTCCGCGCCCACCCTGATGGAAATCATGCCCGGTGGCGCCGCCGCGCGCGCCGGCCTGCAGAAAAACGACCAGATCCTGGCCATCGACGAACAACCCGTGCACGATGTGACGGCCGTCATCGCCACCCTGAGCCAGGCGCCTGGCCGGACCTTGCAATTGCAACTGTTGCGCCAGGGCCAGGACCTGACCTTGCCCATTACGCCGGACGCCGTGCCGGGCGCTGGGGCAGAGGGAGCTGTAACAGTTGGTAAGATCCAGGCGAAGCTGGGGCAGGTGCCGGATATGATCACCGTGGCATCGGGTCCGTTCGCCGCCGTGGGCAAGGCCACTACCAAGGTATGGGATACCAGCGTGATGAGCCTGAAAATGCTGGGTAAAATGATCACCGGCCAGGTTTCGCTGAAAAATGTGACGGGGCCCATTACCATCGCCGATTACGCGGGCCAGACGGCGCGCATCGGCCTGGTAAGCTACCTGAGCTTCATCGCCTTCATCAGTATCAGTCTGGGCGTGATGAATTTGCTACCCATTCCTGTTCTGGACGGCGGGCATTTGCTGTATTATTCGCTGGAAGTTTTGACCGGACGCCCCTTGCCGGAGCGCGTAGGCGAGATTGCCCAGCGCCTGGGGATCGGTTTGTTGCTGACCTTGATGGTGCTTGCCGTCTTTAATGACGTGTTGCGATTGCTGAATTAGGGCGGTGGTTGATGCCATTGCGTGAGTCGCACAAGCAATCTTTTGTGTATGTTGTCCATTGATTTACCCATTGAATAACCCCAATGAAATTACATTCTGCTCGTTTTGCCTTGCCTTCCTTTCGTCGCAGCCTGATCGGCGCTGCCGTCATGGCCTTGTGTGCCGGCCATGCGCTGGCCGTCCAGCCATTTACTGTCAAGGATATCCGGGTCGAAGGGATCCAGCGTACTGAAGCGGGTACTGTTTTCAGCTACCTGCCGGTGCGCGTCGGCGAAACGTTCTCCGACGAGAAGAGTATCGCCGCCATCAAAGCCCTGTACGCGACGGGTTTTTTCAAGGATGTGCGCCTGGAAGTCGATGGCGACGTGCTGGTGGTGCTGGTCGAGGAGCGCCCGGCCATCGCTGCCGTGGAATTCACGGGCACCAAGGAATTTGAAAAAGATGTGCTGGTCAAGGCATTGAAGGAAATCGGCGTGGGCGAAGCCAAGATTTTCGACAAGGCTTCGGTCGACCGCGCGGAACAGGAGCTCAAGCGCCAGTACCTGTCGCATGGCCTGTACGGCGTGAAGATCACCACCACCGTCACGCCGATCGAGCGTAACCGCGTCAACGTGGTGTTCGCCGTCGACGAGGGCGACGTGGCCCGCATCAAACAGATCAACATCGTTGGCAACAAGGCCTTCAACGACAAGGAACTGCGCGAGCAGCTGGCCCTGAACACGGGCGGCTGGTTCAGCTGGTACACCAAAGCCGATCAGTATTCGAAGACCAAGCTGACGGGCGACATCGAGGCGCTCAAGTCCTACTACCTGGACCGCGGCTATATCGAGATGCAGGTCGACTCCACGCAAGTGTCGATCACGCCCGATAAAAAAGATATCTACCTGACGATCAATATCACCGAAGGTGAAAAGTACAAGATCGCCGGCACCAAGTTCGAAGGCGAGATGTTCGGCCGCGAAGAAGAACTGAAGGCCCTGAACCTGATGCGCGAAGGTGAGATTTACTCTGGCGCGCGCCTGACGGCCACGAATAAACGCATTCAGGACCGCCTGGCCACGTTCGGCTATGCCTTCGCCAACGTCAATGCCAATCCGGAAATCAACCGTGAAAAGCATGAAGTGGGTTTCACTTTCTTCATCGATCCGGGCAAGCGCGTGTACGTGCGCCACATGAATATCGCCGGCAACACCACCACGCGCGATGAAGTCATCCGCCGTGAATTCCGCCAGTTCGAATCGTCCTGGTATGACAGCAACAAGATCAAACTGTCGCGCGACCGCGTCGACCGCCTAGGCTACTTCAAGGATGTGACCATCGACACGCCGGAAGCGCAGGGCACGACCGACCAGGTCGACGTCAACGTGACGGTGGTGGAAAAACCAACGGGTAACTTCCTGATCGGTGGCGCCTTCTCGCAATCGGAGAAGTTCACCCTGTCGGCATCGATTTCGCAGGCCAACTTCGCCGGTAGCGGCAACACGGTCGGCATCGAGCTCAATACCAGTCATTACAGCCGCACGATTGCGTTTTCGCAAACCAATCCGTACTTTACGGATGATGGCATTTCGCGCAGCTTTGAAATCTACCTGCGTACGACGGAACCGCCGGCGCTGAACATCGGCAGCTACAAGATCAAGCAAACCGGTGGCCGCGTCAGTTTCGGTGTGCCCTTCTCGGAAGTCGACACTGTCTTCTTCGGCATCGGCGCCGAGCGCTCACGCATCGAAACCGACATCACCAGCCCGGTCCGCTTCAAGCAGTATGTGGTCGACAATGGCGGCCCGTCGGACGGTATCGGTTCGGCCACCACGAACTCCATCCCGCTGACGGCGGCATGGCAACGCGACAGCCGCGACAGCGCCCTGACGCCATCGATAGGCCGCTACCAGCGCATCAACCTGGAAGCGGACGTGATCGGCGACCAGAAATACTTCCGTGCCATCTATGAGCACCAGTATTTCCGTCCGCTGTTCAGCAAGGTCACCCTGGCGTTGAAGGGCGAGATCGATTACGGCCACGGCATCGGCAAGCACGTGTATCCAGTCTTCAAGAACTTCTACGGTGGCGGCATCGGCTCGGTGCGCGGCTACCTGAGTTCCTCGCTGGGCGCGGTCGAACCGAGCACCAACGATGCGCTGGGCGGTGCTTCGCGCCTGATCGGTAACGCCGAACTGCAGATGCCCTTCCCCGGTTCGGGCAATGACCGCAGCTTGCGCTGGTTCGGTTTCCTTGACGGCGGCCAGGTCTACCAGGAAGGCGAAAAAATGCGGATCTCGCAATTGCGCTATTCTGCTGGTTTGGGCATCAGCTGGATTTCACCGGTGGGTCCGCTCAAGCTGAGCTATGCCAAGCCGCTGAACGCCAAGCCGACTGACCGCCTGGAGCGCTTCCAGTTCCAGATGGGCACCGGTTTCTAACCGGCCATCTGAACCGGGGCGACAGCTTTTACCTTTTTGACCATGGAGTATCATGAACACCGCATCCGCTACCCTGCCCAAGTCCCTTGCCGTGATCGCATTGTGCTGGAGTTCGCTGTTGCCGGTGCAGGCGCAGGCTCAGGAGTCGAAGATCGCCTGGATCAGCAGCGAACGTATTTATAACGAATCGAAGCTGGCCAAAGCGGCCAGCGCCAAGCTGGCCGAAGAGTTCCGCTCGCGCGAAAAAGCCGTGCAGGAACTGGGCAGCCGCTTCAAGGTGGCCAACGAAGCCCTGGAAAAGGACATGCCCACCCTGAGCGAGGCCGAGCGCGCCAAGCGCCAGCGCGAGTTTTTCGAGCTGGACAAGGAGCTGCAACGCCGCCAGCGCGAATTTCGCGAAGACTTGAGCCAGCGCACGAACGAAGAGCGCAGCGCCATCGCGGAAAAAGCCAACACCATCATCCAGCAGATGGCGCATATCGAAGGATATGACATCGTGCTGCAGGAAGCCCTGTGGGCCAGCCCGCGCATCGACATTACCGACAAGGTCTTGAAGGCGCTGGACAAGTAACAGTAACAAAATAAGGGTTATCAAGATGGGCACTCGACTAGGAGATTTGGTCGAACGCTTCGGTGGACAGTTGGCGGGCGAGCCCAACCTGGAAGTCACAGGGATCGCACCGCTGGCCGATGCCGGCGCTTCGCACATCAGTTTTCTCAGTAATAGCAAATTCCGCGCACAGGCGGCGCAGAGCGGCGCTGCCGCGCTGATACTTACGCCGGCTGACGATGCGCTGATCGGTGTCGAGTATGCCGGTGCGCGCATCGTCACTCCGAATCCCTATGTCTATTTCGCGCGCGCGGCGCAGTATTTCGCCGCCCTGCATGAGATCAAGGCACCAATCGGCATCCATCCGCGCGCCTTTGTCGACGCCAGCGCGCAGGTCGACGCCAGCGCCTCTGTCGGCGTGCATGCGGTGATCGAAGCGGGCGCCGTGATTGGCGCCGGCTGCGTCATCGGCCCTGGCTGCGTGGTGGGGCGCGATGCCATCATCGGCGCGGGTACCCAGCTGCTCGCCAACGTGACCTTCCACGCGCGCTGCGTGATCGGCCAGCGCGGCATCATCCATTCGGGCGCCGTGATCGGCACCGACGGATTCGGCTTCGCCAACGAAGGTGGCGTGTACATCAAGATTCCGCAGACGGGCAGGGTGGTGATCGGTGACGATGTCGATATTGGCGCCAATACCACCATCGACCGTGGCGCACTGGCCGACACCATCATCGAAGATGGCGTCAAGCTCGATAACCAGATCCAGATCGGCCACAACTGCCATATCGGCGCGCATACGGCCATGGCCGGCTGCGTCGGCGTGGCTGGCAGCGCCATCATCGGCAAGTACTGCACCTTTGGCGGCGCCGCCATGGTGCTGGGCCATTTGACGATCGCCGACCGCGTTCATGTCGGCTCGGGCAGCATGGTCTCGCGCTCGATTCTGGAAGCGGGCCAGTACACGGGTTTTTATCCGCTGGCCAAGAATGCCGACTGGGAAAAGAGCGCCGCCATCGTGCGCAACCTGTCAAGCATGCGCGAGAAGATCCGCACGCTTGAAAAAACAATTAAAACACTGACCACGCAAGACGAAAAATGACTACTGAAAAAAAGACCCTCGACATCCTGGCCATCAAATCGCTGCTGCCGCACCGCTACCCGCTGCTGCTGGTTGACCGCGTGCTGGACTGGGAAGCGAACAAATCCATCACCGCCATCAAGAACGTGACGGTCAACGAAGAGTTCTTCCAGGGGCATTTCCCGCACAAACCGGTCATGCCCGGCGTGCTGATGATCGAAGCGCTGGCGCAGACGGCGGCCTTGCTGTCGTTCCTGACGATGGGCGTGAAACCCGATGAAAATTCGGTGGTGTACTTTGTCGGCATCGATAATGCGCGCTTCAAGCGTCCTGTCGAACCGGGCGACCAGCTGAAGATGGATGTGGAAATCCTGCGCGTCTCGCGCGGCATCTGGAAATACAAGGCAGTCGGCTCGGTCGACGGCAAAGTGGCGCTGGAAGCGGAACTGATGTGCACCATCCGCAGCGCGCAGGATGCGAGCCAGTCTGCGAGCCAGCCAGCGGGGCAGTGATGGCGGCCATCCACTCTACGGCAGTGATTGAGCCGAGGGCCGAGCTCGACAGCTCGGTCGAGGTGGGTCCGTACACCATCATCGGTCCGCACGTGCGCATCGGCGCTGGCACCAGGGTCGGTCCGCATGTGGTCATCGACGGCCACACGACGATTGGCAGCGACAATCACCTGTTCCAGTTTTCCTCCATCGGCGCACAGCCGCAGGATAAAAAATGGGCGGGCGAGGCGACGCGCCTGGAAATCGGCGACCGCAACACCATCCGCGAATTCTGCACCTTCAATACGGGCACCGTGCAAGGTGGCGGCGTGACGCGCCTGGGCAACGACAACTGGATTTCGGCGTATGTGCACCTGGCGCACGACTGCCTGGTGGGCAACAACACGATCTTTTCGAACAATGCCCAACTGGCGGGCCACGTGGAGATCGGCGACTGGGTCATCATGAGCGGTTTCGCCAATGTGCACCAGTTCTGCAAGATTGGCGCGCATGCCTTTGTCGGCATGAGCACCAGCCTGACGCAGGACGTGCCTCCTTTCGTGCTCCTGAACGGGAATCCGGCGCAGGCGCATGGCGTGAATATCGAGGGTTTGAAACGCCGCGGCTTTACGCGCGAGCAGATCAACGGCATCCGCACCGCGTATAAACTCATCTATCGCTCCGGACTGACCCTGGAAGAATCCAAGGCAGCCCTGTTCGAAGAAGAAGCGGCGTCGTCGCCCGAGGTGGCGGAACACATTCGCGCCATGCGTGAATTTTTGGGCGTGGCGTCGCGTGGCATCGTCCGCTGACCAGGCCAGCGGCCTGTCGGTCGCCAATGTCGCCATCGTCGCCGGCGAGGTGTCGGGCGACCTGTTGGCCAGCCGGCTGCTGTCCGGCCTCGTGCCGCAGCTGCCCGGCGCGCGCTTCCACGGCATCGGTGGCGAGCACATGGCCAAACAGGGTTTCGTCTCCGACTGGCCGCTCGACAAGCTGACAGTGCGTGGCCTGTTCGAGATCATTCCCCGCTACCGCGAAATCAAGGGTATCCAGAACGCGCTGCGCGACCAGTTGCTGGCCGAGCGTCCCGCCGTCTTCATCGGCGCCGACTATCCCGGCTTCAACCTGGGGCTGGAACAGCAGTTGAAGGAGGGGGGCATCCCCACCGTGCATTACATCGGGCCGCAGATCTGGGCCTGGCGCGGTGGCCGCATCAAGAAAATCATCAAGGCTGTTTCGCACATGCTGGTGATCTTCCCGTTCGAGGAAGAGATCTACCGCAAGGCGGGCGTGCCCGTCACCTATGTCGGCCATCCGCTGGCCGAAATGATTCCCCTGCAGCCCGACGAAGCGGCCGCGCGCCGCACCCTGGGCTTGCCGGAAGACGCGAATGTCGTGACCCTGATGCCGGGCAGCCGCATGGGTGAACTCAAATACAATGCGGTGGCGTTCGTGGCCGCCTGCAAATTGCTACTGGCGCGCGACCGCTCGCTGCGCTTTGTCGCGCCCATGGCCGGCGAAAAGCAGCGCCAGTACTTCCTGCAGCTGATCCGCGAAGCGGGTTTGCAGGACGTCGAGATACTGCTCACCGATGGCGGTTCGCACACGGCCATCTGCGCCGCCGATGCGGTGCTGGTGGCGTCGGGCACGGCGTCGCTGGAAGTGGCGCTGTACAAGAAGCCCATGGTCATCGCCTACAAGATGATGCGCGCGTCGTGGGAAATCATGCGCCACATGGGTTATCAGCCGTGGATTGGTTTGCCAAATATCCTGGCGCGCGACTACCTGGTGCCCGAGCTGCTGCAAAACGCGGCCAGCCCGGAAGCGCTGGCCGACGCCATGTGGCAGCAGCTGAGCGACGTGCCGGGCCGTCTGCGTCTGGTGCAGCGCTTTACGGACATGCACCACAGCCTGCTGCGCGACAGCGCGCGCGAGAGCGCCAACGCCGTCATGCAGGTCATCGCCAGCAACCGGAAATAAATCCCGATCACCGCTTCAACCGTAGTACCAACCAAAGATTCAACGTGAAAAATATCTATCCCGGCCTGTTTGACGACTTGCCATTCTCGCTCGATGAAATCATCTGCGGCGTCGACGAGGCAGGCCGCGGTCCGCTGGCCGGCCCTGTGTTCGCCGCCGCCGTGATTCTCGACCCGCAGCAGCCGATCGACGGCTTGCGCGACTCGAAAAAACTCACCGAGGCCAAGCGTGACCTCCTGGCACCGCAGATCAAGGCCAAGGCCCTGGCCTGGGCCATCGCCGAAGCGTCGGAAGAGGAAATCGACCGCCTGAACATTTTGCAGGCGTCGATGCTGGCCATGCGCCGCGCCGTCGAGGCTTTGGCCACTGTGCCGACCCTGGCCCTGATCGACGGCAACCGCTGCCCCGTGATGCCGATACGCGGCATGGCCATCATCGGCGGCGACGACAAGGTCGATTCGATTTCCGCCGCCTCGATCCTGGCCAAGACGGCGCGCGACGCGGCCCTGGTGCACTTGCATTCGGCCTATCCCGAGTACTGCTTCGACCAGCACAAGGGCTACGGCACCAAATTGCACCTGGAGCGCTTGCACTTGCACGGCGCCTCGCCCGTGCACCGCCGTTCGTTCGCACCCGTGCGCAATGTGATCGCCCTGTTCGGCGCGCAGGAGGTGGTGGCATGAAGACGATTACCTCGCGCGACAATGCGCAATACAAGGATTTGCTGAAGCTGGCGGGCAGTTCACAGGCGCGCCGCAAGTCGGGCCGTACATTGCTCGATGGCGTGCACCTGTGCGTGTCCTACCTGCAGCTGCGCGGCATGCCGGAGCAGTGCATCGTCAGCGAAAGCGCCTTGCAAAACGGGGAAGTGGCGGACATCGTCGGCCAGCTGGAAAGCCAGCGCGCGCATGTTCTGGGCTTGCCCGACGCGCTGTACAACGCGGTGAGCCAGGTCGAGCATGGCGTGGGAGTGATGTTCCTCGTCGAGACGCCGGAACGGGCCGTCACGGCACCGCTGAGCGTGTCGGCCGTGCTGCTCGACAATCTGCAGGACCCGGGCAACGTGGGCTCCATCCTGCGCAGCGCCGCCGCTGCCGGCATCACGCAGGTGTACTGCAGCGCCGGCACGGCCTTCTGCTGGTCGCCGAAGGTGCTGCGCGCGGCCATGGGTGCGCACTTCGTGCTCGACATCTTTGAGAACGTCGACCTGGCGGCGCTCGTTGCCGGCGCCAAGGTGGCCACTCTCGCCACCAGCGGCTACGCCACGCAGCGCCTGTACGACGTCGACCTGCGCCAGCCGGTCGCCTGGCTGTTTGGCCATGAAGGGCAGGGCGTGGCCGGCGACTTGCTGTCGATGGCGACGCACCAGGTGGTCATTCCCCACCTGGGCCAGATCGAATCGCTGAATGTGGCCGCCTGCGCCGCCGTGTGCTTTTTCGAACAGCTGCGCCAGGGCCAGTCCTGACACTTCCAACCAAAGCCCGCCATGCCTGATCAACCAGTTCTGCCTTTGCTCGCCGACGGTGCTGCACGTGACGAGGCCTGGTGGCGCCAGGTCGCCGCCTTTTATCCCGCGCCGCCGGACGCCATCGTCAATCTTGAGCATGGCTATTTCGGCGCCATGGCCGCGCCCGTGCAAGCCGCCTTCGAGCAGGCCGTGCGCTACACGAATGAACAGCTGAGTCCTTTCGTGCGCGGCGAGTTCACGCGCACGCATGTGGATATTGTGCGCCAGCGCGTCGCTGCGCTGATCCAGGCGGAGCCGCACGAGATCCTGCTCACGCGCAGCGGCACCGAGGCTATGCAGGTGCTGATCACGCAATACCACGGCCTGGCGCCCGGTGATACCGTGCTGTGGAGTAATCTCGACTATCCGGCCATGCGCACGGCCATGCGCTGGCTGGCGCAGCGCCGTGGCGTCACCAGTACGCAAGTCACATTGCGCTTGCCCATCGGCGATGACGAGATCATCGCCCGTTACGCGCAAGCCATGCGCCGGGCCGTCAAGCCCAAATTGCTGCTGCTGTCGCAGGTAACGCCAGCCAACGGTCAGCAACTGCCGGTGACGGACATCATGGCGCTGGCGCGCGAACATGGCATCGACGTGCTGCTCGACAGCGCCCATGCGCTGGGGCAGGTCGACGTGGACGTGCAGACCATGGGCGTCGATTTCGCCGGTTTCAATCTGCACAAATGGCTGGGCGCGCCGGCGGGACTGGGTGTCGTGTATATCCGCGCGTCGCAGTTGCACAAGATCGAGCCGCATTTTGGCGACGATGATTATCCGCCAGGGGATATCCGCAGCCGCCTGCACATGGGTATGCCACCGATCGGCGCCATCCTGGCCGCGCCTGCCGCGCTTGACTTTCATGAGCGCCTGGGCGGCACGCCGGCCAAGACTGAACGCCTGGCCTGGCTGCGCAATTACTGGGTCAGCCGCGCCGCGCAACTGCCCGGCGTGCGCCTGCTGTCGCCACTGGACGCAAAGCGCGGCACGGCGCTGGTGGCCTTTGCCGTCGATGGCATGGAGGCACGCGCGCTGCAGCAGGCCTTGCTGCAGCGCTTTGGCGTATTTACCGTGCAGCGCAATATCGGCGATACCGATATCGTGCGCGCCACGGTGGCCGTCACGACGCAGACCAGCGAACTCGATCAGCTGGTGGCGGCGCTGACGGTGCTTTCCAAAGAAACGAACACCTGACAAAACCGTAGCGAGCGGACGCGCAGCAGGTCTGGTCCGGCGTTTTTCCTAGTAATCGCGGCGGTTCGGCTTAATCTCTTGCAAGATCGTCGTGGAGATCTCCTCGATCGACTTGGTGGTCGATGAGAGCCAGCGGATACCTTCGCGTTTCATCATTTTTTCCGCCTCGTTGACCTCGTAACGGCAATTTTCGATGGCCGCATACTTGCTTCCAGCGCGTCTTTCGTTGCGTATTTCCGACAAACGTTCGGGCGTAATGCTCAATCCGAAAATTTTATTCTTAAATTCCAGTAAGGCGGATGGTAGCTTGTCGCGCTCGAAATCATCGGGAATCAGCGGATAATTGGCCGCCTTGATGCCGTACTGCATGGCCAGATACAGGCTGGTCGGAGTTTTGCCAGAGCGCGAAACACCCACCAGAATGACATCGGCCGAGGACAGGTTCTTGTGCGACTGGCCATCGTCGTGCGCCAGCGAATAGTTGATTGCCTCGATGCGGTTCTTGTATTCCTCGCTGTCGACGATGTTGTGCGAGCGCCCGATGGTATGGGTCGACATCACGCCCAGTTCCTGCTCCAGCGGGGCGACAAAGGTCTGGATCAGGTCCATGTGCATGCCGCTGGACTTGCGGATCACGGCCGACAGGTCGTTCTTCACCAAGGTGGAGAAAATGATCGGGCGCTGGCCATCGGTGGCGAAGGCCTCGTTGATCTTGCGCGCCGCCTCGTAGGCCTTGTCCATGGTGTCGATGAAGGGCAGGCGGATCTGGCGGAAACGCAGATCGAACTGCGTCAGCACCGAGTGGCCGAACGTCTCGGCGGTGATGCCGGTGCCGTCGGAAACGAAGAAGACGGTGCGGGCCGCGGAGGGCAGAGGGGGGCGTGGATCTTGTGTCATGGGTTTTCGGATCAAGATTGTGCGTCGTCAATTTGCGCCGCACAAGGTAAAATGGCTGCAACGGTATGATTGTGCTGCACGACGCCAAGAATAACAAGAAGACTGTCTGTGCGCCGCGCGTAAAGATTTCTATCATCAGTAAGGGTGTCATTATGACCAACGCAGTATCGCAACAGCAGGAAGACAAGGACGCGGTGTATGTTGCCTCGTTCGAGCATTTGCGCATGACGGATGTTGAATCTGTCGGCGGCAAGAACGCCTCCCTGGGCGAAATGATCAGCCAGCTGGCGGAAGCCGGCGTGCGCGTGCCCGGTGGCTTTGCCACCACGGCGCAGGCATTCCGCGATTTCCTGTCGTATAGCGCCAACGGCGGCTTGCCGCTGGCCGAACGCATCGCCCAGCGCCTCGAAGGCCTTGACATCGATGACGTGCGCTCGCTGGCGCAAGCCGGTGCCGAGATCCGGCTATGGATCGTGGAAACCCCATTCCAGCCACGCCTGACCGCCGAAATCGACCAGTTCTATGCCAAGCTGGTGGCTGATTCCGATACCGAAATGTCGTTTGCCGTGCGTTCTTCGGCCACGGCGGAAGACTTGCCGGACGCGTCTTTTGCTGGTCAGCAAGAAACCTTCCTGAACGTGGTCGGCATCGACAACGTGCTCGACGCCATGAAACAGGTGTTCGCGTCGCTGTACAACGACCGCGCCATCTCGTACCGCGTGCACAAGGGTTTTACGCACGCTGAAGTGGCCTTGTCGGCCGGCGTGCAGCGCATGGTGCGTTCCGACCTGGGTGCGGCCGGCGTGATGTTTACCATCGATACCGAGTCGGGCTTCAAGGATGTGGTGTTCGTCACCTCCAGCTATGGCCTGGGCGAAACCGTGGTGCAGGGCGCCGTCAATCCCGACGAATTCTATGTGCACAAGCCGATGCTGGAAAAAGGCAAGTCGCCTGTGATCCGCCGCAATATCGGCTCGAAACTGCTGAAGATGGAATTTACGAACGAAGCGAAAGCCGGCCGTTCCGTGAAAACCGTCGACGTGCCCGTCGAAATGCGCAATCGCTACTCGCTGAACGACAGCGAAGTGGTGGAACTGGCCAAATACGCCGTCATCATCGAAAACCATTACGGCCGTCCCATGGACATCGAGTGGGGCAAGGATGGCCGCGACGGCAAGCTGTACATCCTGCAGGCGCGTCCTGAAACCGTCAAGTCGCAGCAAAAGGCGACCGACGTGCAGGAACGCTTCAAGCTGAAAAGCACGGGCACCGTGCTGACGTCCGGCCGCGCCATCGGCCAGAAGATCGGCGCCGGCCCTGTGCGCGTGATCCACGACCCGGCCGACATGGAGCGCGTGCAGCCAGGCGACGTGCTCGTGGCCGACATGACGGACCCGAACTGGGAACCGGTCATGAAGCGCGCGGCGGCCATCGTCACCAACCGTGGCGGCCGTACTTGCCACGCTGCAATTATTGCGCGTGAGCTGGGCGTGCCAGCCGTCGTCGGCTGCGGCAATGCCACCGACGTGCTGAAAGACGGCACCTTCGTCACCGTGGTGTGCTCCGAAGGCGACGAAGGCAAGATCTACGACGGCTTGCTGGAAACGGAAGTGTCGGAAGTGTCGCGCGGCGAATTGCCGAAGCTCGACACCAAGATCATGCTCAACGTGGGCAACCCGCAACTGGCGTTCGACTTCCAGTCCGTGCCGAATGCCGGCGTGGGCCTGGCGCGCCTGGAATTCATCATCAATAACAATATTGGTGTGCATCCGCGCGCGATCCTGGAATACCCGAACATCGACGCCGACCTGAAAAAGGCCGTGGAATCGGTGGCGCGTGGCCATGCCTCGCCGAAAGCGTTTTATATCGACAAGCTGGCTGAAGGCATCGCCACCATCGCTGCCGCATTCTGGCCGAAAAAAGTCATCGTGCGCCTGTCCGACTTCAAGTCGAACGAGTACAAAAAGCTGATCGGCGGTTCGCGCTACGAGCCGGACGAGGAAAACCCGATGCTGGGCTTCCGCGGCGCGGCGCGCTACCTGTCGGCCGACTTCTCCGAAGCGTTCAACATGGAATGCGAAGCGATGAAGCGCGTACGCAACGACATGGGCCTGACGAACGTGGAAATCATGGTGCCATTCGTGCGCACCCTGGGCCAGGCCGAGAAAGTCATCGACCTGCTGGCGAAAAATGGCTTGAAGCGCGGTGAAAACGACTTGCGCGTCATCATGATGTGCGAAGTGCCGTCGAACGCCATCCTGGCCGACCAGTTCCTCGACCATTTCGACGGTTTCTCGATCGGTTCGAACGACCTGACCCAGCTGACCCTGGGCCTGGACCGCGATTCCGGCATGGAATTGCTGGCCGCCGACTTCGACGAGCGCGATCCCGCCGTGAAAGCACTGTTGTCGCTGGCCATCAAGGCTTGCCTGGCGCGCGGCAAGTACATCGGCATTTGCGGCCAGGGTCCTTCCGACCATCCGGACTTTGCCGTCTGGCTGATGGAGCAGGGCATCGAATCGATGTCCCTGAATCCCGACTCGGTGATCGACACCTGGCAAAAGCTTGCTGCGCTGAAAGCGTAAGCATCTTTCCACCCTCTGGAAACCCGCTGCCGCTCACCCGGCAGCGGGTTTTTTTTATGGTGCGCCCGGCAGGGCGCACTTACTTGGAGGTGCAAGTCCTCTACTCGCCCGACAAGGGGAAGAGTTAGCCGAACGGCAAGGGTGTCGCGGGCGACTGCGAATCT
>NZ_JBNYXM010000033.1:0-53737 GCF_051380665.1 Janthinobacterium lyxosi | reverse complement strand
CCGATTCCGGTGGCGGCCGAAATCGGTCACGATAGACCGCAATGGGTGGTCACGATGGACCGAAATGACCGGTCACGATAGGCCGGAATCGCTGGTCACGATAGACCGGAATACCCAGTAGTGGTGGCACTGGCACCTGCGGCAGGCTGTCACACCAGGCGGGAGTGCCGGCATGCCGTGCAGCTGCCTTGGCGTGGACGATAGCGCGGGGGGCGCCGGCGGTGGATGGCCAGGGCAGAGGAGGGCGCCCGTCACCGAAGGCGGAGTGGACGAGCACCAGATCGAGGACCACCATACCCGCCAGGCGCTCGGCAAGCCGCTGTAGAAAGCAAAACAACGCATCGGATGGGCCTGCCCTTCCGTGATAATCCTACTTATCACTCTTCGATTTATGGTGATATTTAGCGTGGAACAGGTTTAAGACGAGTGCGAAAGTACTGCTGGGCGACGTTCAGGCGCAGCATGCGCTCCAGCCCGATCGGCGGGTGCCCGGCGCCTTAGACCGTCGGATAGAACGGCTCGATCAGTTTGTGCAGTCTGCCCCACGGCGTCACGCTGTCGATCTTGGCCAGGAAGCGGTCGCGCCGCGTCGGCTTCTTCTTGGCGGCGTATTCAAGGTCAGAAAAGCCCTTTTGCATGATTGATGGCGAACAGTCAGGATGCAGTTATTGCATCTGGTAGGTCCGCCGCAAGGAACGGCGTTTAATGAATAAATCAGTGGTTGCCTAATACTGTTTATCGCCGGGGCTCTGATACCAGGCATACTGCGCCAATGGTGTTCGCTGTTTGCACTGGCGATTTTCAAGGAGTTTCCATGTTGCAACAGGATCGCATGATAACTTCATAGCAACTCGCATCCCATAGCAAGAAAGGGGCTCCATTTAGGACATATCGATATGGTCTCGGCGACTGTGGCCGTGTGTAGACCCCGGTATGTGTGCAGTATTGGAAGCGGCCGTGCTGACTGGTTCTCCGGCCTCAGTGGTATCGGAATTGTGTGCATCCCCCGATTGCATCGTCATGACCTTTGCGTCGGTTGACGGATTTTCATCGACAATCGTATCGCTTGCAACCGAATCATCAGAACTCAATGCATTGGCTGCGGGATGGCCGATCTGGTCAGTTCCATTTTTTTTATCTGCAGCGGTTTTGTCTATATTGGCAAGCGCCGCACTTTTCTTCTGCAGGCCAATCTTGAGCGTACGGACGATGCCGCCAACGCTACGCACCATTCTTTTAAAAAGGTTCTTCTTGATACTGAGCTGGCTTTCTGAGATTAGTTCATCAATGGCCAACGTTTCCAGCATGGGCATCAACTGATCGACTTTGGCAATGAGCTCGAGTAGTCGGCGACCAATCTTTCCAAGCATACGTACCTCAAGCGTGAGCGGTTCAATCACATAGGTTGCCAGGGAATCGATGTTGTTCTTGTGAAGTTCCTGCTCTACCCTGACCATTTCCTTGTCGATGCTGTCTATTTTCTCCTCGACAAGCTCAAGTACTTGCTTTTCAACCTGTTCGATATCGGCATACGGTAAAGAAAGGCGCGCAATTTTGGAGATGTAGTGCATGTGGAGCTGCGTAATATCAAAATAACGGAGGAACAGACGCTTTCCCTCTGGGCTGGAAAGGCTCATTTTGACGATGCGACCGGCTGACTCGACCGGGGCGAGTGACGCCAGCGCCTGGCGTTGCAGCAATTTTTGATTCATCTCGCCGTGATCCTGACGGATCACGCTGACGTTGCCGTTTGTCGGATTCATCATCTTTCCCTCACTCGTTTGCCACTGCGTAGCCCCATGTTGGTCCATTTCCCGGCATGTTGTTGACCAATAAACTGCCGTTTTGACGGGGTATTTGAGTTGGTATTGCTAACCAATGAGCCAGAAAATGTTATTTGGAAGAGGATCTCTACGTCGTGTCCACATCCGCAAGTGTGCGGATAGATGCCTTGTCCGCCAACTAACCCGATCCAGGCTCCTACGCTGGTTCATTTTCCTATGACGCCGGACAGGGCGATCACGTGGTTCCTTTCCCTATATGTCTATTGCCGCGCCGTGTGAAAGACCAGGGTTGACTTGGATGCTGTGCAGGCGACCATGGAAGCACATACCAACTCGTGCAACCGTAAAGGAGTGGAATATGAACCATGGCGAAATAGCGTTGCGTAATGCCCAAGCTGCTCCCGTCACCGTGCTGGGGCACCGCATAAAACGTATCCCTACCGCTGGGAAAATTCATGCCGGCATCCAGATCCTGACACCCGATGCGGCGCAGCACTGGGATATTGTTGCCATTTATGAGCAGGGTGTGGCGCAGAACATCTCGTTTCAGAAAATCTCTCATCGGATACTGGAACAGTTTCCTCAGATTAAGAAACCCTTGATACCGAAAAATGTTCCCTGGTTTACTGTCCGTCCAGAAGACTTTCCCAATCGTGACATACCCGAACAGATCATGCATTTGTACGGGGAGGACCGTGGCGAAGGGCGGCGTCTGTACCGATTCCCGGTTATTTTTCCGACCGACATATGGCAGCTGATCATGCCGCATGAGCTGGCGACATGGAGTGCAAACGAGAAGCGGTACTGGAGCGAGTATTCCGCCGACGGCCGGACACGGCATTGCATGATGTTCGCGCCGGCCAAAGTAGCGGCGGGCAGCACGCGGATCATCCGTACCTTCGGCGGACGAGCGAAGCAACTGCGGCCCGACAATCACGGCATTTGTGATCCTGAATGCTGTCCGCAATTCCAGGCTCGGCAATGCAATCTCTCCGGGCGTTTTGTGTTCTACGTTCCTGGCGTTCAATCGATCGATGCCTTTGAACTGGCGACCAACAGCATCTATGCAATGAGTCGTGCCATTGAGCGGTTGGAAGCAGTGTCCTGTCTGCGCGGAGGGAAAATTGGAGGGTATCTGGATTCAAATCGATCTACTTTCTACATCACGAAGATGTTGCGCGAGGTGTCGCGTATTGGTGATGATGGACGTCCTGTGAAAACCGCTCACTGGATCATCGAGCTCCAGGCCCCCATTGATGTCGCCATGCTGCTAACGAATCAGTGCAATGGGGATGCATTGCGCCTGACGGATCCATCGGCAACGCTGTTGAATGGTACGGGTCCTGTCGAGTTTGAGCCGGCTAGCGTCGCTGGCGATGAGCCTGGCGAACTGCCTGATTCCGCCGCGCACATAGCAGCAGATGACGATGGCGGCGCGAAGGTACAGAATAGGGTCGCGTCGAATGCAGGGGCCGGGGAGGGGAGCGTAGAACCTACCGACCTGGGCGCAATGTGGATGTTGCTGGGTGAGATGGGGATTGCTCGAAGTGACTTTAAGAGCTACGCCGCTAAAAAGTGGGGTAGGGGCTGGCATATCAACCCGCGTGGCCGTGCACGCGTGTATGACGAGCTGAGGCGTCATACGAATCACCCGGAAGGGTTGAAAGATCAGATCGAGGCGGTGATTGGCTTGGTGTAATCGATGGGATATGGCGCAAAACTAGTTGCCTTGATGACCTATGAGCGGAGCCGTGCAGAAAACGATCGTTGAAAATATCGCCGACAAACACGTCGGCGATTCTGTAAGGGCGGTCGGGCTGTGATGTTTTCACATTGCGTTGTTTCTTCGTCTGTCGAACGTAGTGCCAGGTAATAGCCACTGCCGCCACCGCAGCAGCAATGTCGACCGATATAATTATGTTGGCGAATGACATGCTATTCCTCCAGTTCTTTCTCTGTGACGAAAGTGTAGTTCATTTGCGCGTGGCGGCAAGCCTAATTGGTTGTATTTTCTTCGCTGCGGCTGCCGGGCTGTTCTGGCATTGGCCTGGATCCTTGTTCTATTTTTTTCTCCGTGTCTTCGATGCCGACGATAATGGTCGTACAGACACGGCAAACGACAAACAAGCCAAGGGCGACCAAGGCGGTGGTACGAGGACTGGCGCTAAATGCGCCCAGGACGGCGCTGGCGAACGATCCGGTTTCCAGATGTTTGAGTGCCTGCAGGGCGGTTTGTTGGGCTTTCTTATTGAACGTAAAACGCATTTTCAATGCCTCCATTGAAAAAACGTGGCCCGCCTGACCGGGACACATATCCTCCTTAGCAGGAGGCAGTCCAGGTCAGGCTGGATGCCGGCAAGATACCGGCGTGAGGTAGTCATTCAGCCATCAGATCATGTGCCAGACGGCGTTTGTTGTTCTTCCAAAAGATGACTGGAATTGCCGTCGTGAGTTCTGCGTTCGGGGCCGGGAAACAGGCCCCTATCTGCCAGCAGCTGAACTCCGTGGAGGCCGGTATCCATGGCAATGCATTCACGCAACCATCGCGCAAAATGATGGCCATCCAGCCAGGCATGACATAGTGCAGGCGCTCCGAGCAACATGAGCGGCGGCTGCATGTGGCCGCGTACCGCATCGACCATGCCATCAGCTTCGGCATGAGCGGCCGCAGCATCCATTGCATGGCGTGCTGTGGTTAGGTTGAACAGCCGGTGGGTCTTGGCCAGGGCATAACTGACCCGGGTAAAGAAGCTACGCATGGCTTTCTCCTTTGAAAAGACGAATATCCAGCGCTCATGTCGATCCATGGCAGGATCTTGGGTATTGCGATCCCGAATGCACTTCCAGGCACCTCACCCTCCTACATCAGACCTTTCTCAGCAAACGAAAAAAAATCACCGGAGCCGACAATGACGTGGTCGAGCACCTCAATATCGATCAGCGCCATCGCTTTGCGAAGCGTTCGCGTCAAGTTCACATCGGCGTCACTGGGATCGGGGCAGCCAGATGGATGATTGTGTGCAAAAAGGATGAAGCAGGCGTTGTGGCGGAGTGCCGATTTGACCAGTTCGCGCGGATAGACGCTGGTGGTTGTTAGTGTGCCTGCCGACAGGTCCTCCGTATCGATTAGACGCATTTTGACATCCAGATAGAGAGCCAGGAAAATCTCCCGCTCAACGCCGCAGTAGCGGATGGTGAGCCATTCGCGCACTGTTTTTGGCGACGTCAAACTCCAGGTACGTTTCAATGGCTCAGCCAGATCTCGGAGGAGGATTTCCCTTGCGAGATCCAATTTGCGCCGCACCTTTTGATCATATGCAGGTGTCCTCAGGCAATTGGGCGTCGAGGTGGCATCTGTTGTTGCTGTGTTTCTGCGGGCTTTTGGCGCAGCGACGAGTTCACGAGCGAGTTCTTCGCGCGACATGAGATGTAGAGAGGTCATCACGTTCTCCCAAAATGGATTCAAGAAAGGGAAAACGGTGTCCCATTCGGGAACGGTTTTCCCGGCAGGGGGATAGGCATTTCGTACAAAAGGAACAACAAAATTGACGCGCCTGAACAGGCCGACGCGTACGCAGGACGCACCCTATGGATGAACACAGGCGACCTCAATTTACTTAGGGCGATCCTCTATGTAGAGGAACAGCCAAAAGTACCTCCAATGACATACGGAGGCTTGAATTGCGGTCTGACCGTATCTATGATGAGCGGTGCTTCCGTATTGGCATTGCCTTGTCAGCGGTCGCTACGTTGCGCGCATATGCATGGAGGGGCAGGATTCTTATGCTAAGACTGGGAAACTCTATTCGACTGACGTCGAGAGACGTCGAACGCTTGACACACCTGACTTTGATTCAGCCTGAGGGGGTGAAAAGCATCGACGATCTCGACGTCTATGTCGAACGCTGCAAACAATACTACTGGGGCACATCACCCGACTCGCGGAAGTTTCATCGGCTGATCGACGATACCGTCGCAAGCATTTGCAAGTCATGCTAACTTGTCCCAGCTATCTGCCCGCTGGCTGAGCACTGGTCGCCTTGGTGTCGTCCGGAGACGTGACACCATCCGTTCCAGCTGGCTTGGCAGGTTTCCCTTTCCGCGCCACATCGCGCAGGCGTTCGGCAGCTGGCTCAGTGATACGCTGCTGTGCGCACGCAACCAGGACGCTGCCGATGAGCCCGACAAAACGTCGCATCAGACTGTACAGCGCGGTAAGCGGCAAGATGAACAGCATACGCCCACAGAAACGCAGGGCAGCCGCGAGATGTTCCGCACGCAGTTGACGTTGCTTATGCATGCGAATCGATCGTTTCGCTTGAAGATACAGACCGAGATGGTCTGATCTGATCTCGCCATTGCTGTCGAGTAGACGGAGTACTTCCGCCGCCACGAGTGGATCACCAATGTTCCGGTAAAAGTTGATCCATGCCCGCTGCTCGCACTCTTCCAAAGCTGTTATTTTCCGTTTGGCAGGGCGATGTGGATATGTCGAGGTTGGACGATGCACCGTTTTTGACTGTTCATCGTTTGGCAATTGCCAAGTATCACGCCCTGACGGTTGGTCATCGCGATCGCTTTGCTGGGTATTGCCACGGTATGCTTTATTGGACATGATGTTCCCCTTAATGAAAAATGGGAACGGCAGATCCCAGGCGGGAACCACAACGTTCCCGCAAAAAAAAACGAGGTCAGGACACAGAACGGCGCCATTTCCGCGACCTTTACCGGGGGCGCCATACACGGAATCGCCTGTTTCTCCGATTCACTGCGATAGAGCCTGGTGTCGTAGATGTCTCCCCGCCACCGGCGATAGCGCTGACGTCCAGCAAGAGACAGGCCGTGCTAGGTTGCAGCCATGGACTTTTCCTGCACTTGCCACCGACAAGCAGACAGTGAAAAGAGCTGGAAGAAAAGAAAAGTGGTGTGGACATGAGAAGCCTCCAGAAATGCGTGGAGACAGCTGTGCCCTGTATCGGGTACGCTGGTCCCCGACTAAGCATGAAAACGCAGGTATTTTTGCTTATACCGCGCGCGGACAAAAGAAGGCCCGGAACTCGAAAGTTGGGCCTTGGATGGCAACGGCATCGCACCATTGCTGTCGTTCTCCAGATGGGAGAGCGAAATGCGTGCGGAGAAAAATACCGTACGTTGGATATGACGTTGAACAACACGTCGTCGGCGTGAGCCGACATGTATGGTGGCGGGTAACGACCGCTACGCCTGCAAGATAGACCTATTTTGCAAGATCTTGTGTTGCCAGCGATTGGCGAACACAAGAGCAATGTGAGAACGATTCCCACAAAAAGCATGCTCATTTTAGACGCACCTGGTGAAACTTCAAGCCGTGGCCGTCGTCTTCCTGCCGCGCCTCAACTGGCACAGGCGTTTTTGTTAGGTGTATTGCGATAGGGCGCAGCGGTTTGCCGTGAAGGCTTGATGGCACGACACGCACCGGGCCATTTATTTCCTTCAGAGCCGCAGCTGCATCGCAGGCGGCGTGTACCGGGATTCTGCTCAAGCCATTGATAGCCTTGACGGCGTCATCGCATCGATGTCCATTCCTCTATGCAGTAATGGCGTGGCGGCGACTTGAGAAGCCGTCTTACGCTTTTACACTGAACCTCCTACATTCTTATTTATCGGAGGCTAGCATGTCGAACAATGCATCTTCCTTAGTCGCGCTGCATGGTTTATTACGTACCACTGCGGCTTCGACTATCTCATGCCACCATACTTCGCGGGAATCACAGGCCGGCTTGGCCGAGCGGCTTTTGTTGGAAGCTGCAAGTGACCGTCATGTGTTGGCGGCCTTGGCTGCATATGCTGTCTCCTGCGAGGTTGAGGCGCCGTCGCGGTCCGGCGCCATTCGTGATGCGGTCATCGCCCGTACTCTGCAAAACAACTGTCTGGTGACCGTGCCAGATACCGTTGTCGGCGGCGAGGTGGTGCCGGCATTCCGTGTTGGTGCATTTCTGTGTGGTGAGGGGGCATTCAAAACCATTCAGATTGACCCGTGGACAGCTCCCTGGACGTCGATCTCGTTCTGGGGCGCGAAAAGGATCAGTGTCGAAAGTGGCATGGCACTGCTGACAGAGCGGCAGGCATTGGCCATCGCCTGCAACATCATGCGCCAGCCCATCAACTGGACTGGCGGCGCAGTGGGACATGGTCGGCTGTATCAAGGGCTGCACAAGGGGACATGCGAGGGGCCACAGCCAGGTATTCACCGCTCAACGTGTCTGTCTGAACGCCGTTGGCATGTTCTCTCCAACGGTGAAGTGATTCATGACGTATCTGGAAATGCCTATACATGGATTTTCGACGACGTGCAGGGGGATGCGGATGGTATTGTTGCTGGGCCATTCCCCATTAACTCGCCCACGGTAGATCGCATTGAGGAGTTGCTGTATCAGAGCGGAGCTGGCGACGGCCTATCGGCTGGAGAAGATTATAGTGGCGAGGCCCTGATCCGGGGCGGCCACTGGTTTTCGGGGGATGTCGCGGGAGTCTTTCATCTGCGCGCGCATGAGGTGGATCGCGTTGAGCCAGAAATTGGCTTCCGCGTCACCGTTCCAGGTTGAAACGGACAATGAGATCGCCGCGTATAGGCATCTGGCGGCGATCCATTTCTTTACATTCGGAACTGCTTACTTCGGTTTTAGAAGGCCGTTACTACCATAGGCGGCCCAGTTGGCGTTGTAACAGAAGTTCCAGTAGCCGTTCGCCACTGATCAGAGTGAGCCGACTATTCCCCAAGTGCTGGTAAAGCGCCGCGCCGCTGCGTCCCGAGTGGACGAACAGGCCGGCGGGATACCGATATGTTGCCACCAACTCAGCAAATTTCCGCACATGGTCGGCTGACACATGCTGGCAATACCGCTTTACCTGTACCGCGCACCATCCATGGCGCGGATGCCATGCCTTGCCATCGATGCCGCCATCGCCGGTGTAGCGCACATTGCGCCAGACAAACAGGCCGCAGTCTTCCAGCGCCGTCAGTACTATTTCCTCGAATATCAGCGGATCTACCTTGCGCAGGAAGGCGATGCATCTGGGGTTCAGATACGGGCCGTCCCAGGAGCGCAATTGCCGCAGCACAGCGCGGGATTTGGCAACGTTGTGGCGGTGACGTGGTCTGTGGCGCAGTCGCCAGGCATTGATACAGCGCGATGCAAGGCGGCAGACGATGGAAGACAGCGGCATGCGACGCCGCCTTTCATCGGACGTACGCGACTGATCACGCCGCGGAATAGGGCGGTGAGTTCTATCATCACGGGACAAGGTCACAATCAGCCTCCTGTACTGGTTTTTTCTGCATGGGGGAGCCGAGATAGGCATTGCTGATCTGTGGGCGGTTGTGCCCAAGTTGCAATGCCACCTGATGGTAGAGCGCGCGTAGTGCTTCCGTGTCCAGGCACAGTTGCCCGGCGCGCACCGGTGCCTGGCAGTCGGCAATGTCAAAGAAGAGATCCCCCGCGAATTCGTGGCGTAGTCCATGCGGAGTGACGCCAAGGTCGGTTTTAGTCAAGCCAGCCTTGCGCACGACGTTGGAAAACAGGTCGAGCGACTGTTTCAGTGTCAAATCCGGGTGCCCGATATGCGAGTGCCGGAAGCGGGCGAGGCGACAGGCTTCGCTCAACGCCCTGCGCTGTGCATCGTTACGTACTGCCGCGAAACGCAAGCGGCCTCCCTTGGTGCCGCGTTTGATGCGCAAGAAACTAATGAAACCGTCAGTGCCGTGCTGCGTGTAACCGGCCGGCAATGCGTAGGCTGGTACCTCGGCGGCGTGCGGGCAGAACATCACCGCTTCCTTACGCCGCAGTCCGAATGCCAGCAGCATGCGCAGTTGCGTACCGACCCTGTCGTCCATGGCCGTCACAGCATCAATTATCGTGTCGACATTGACGCCATTCCCGGTCCAGCTCTTGTCGCTGTCTGCACTGTAGTGCCGAGTCACCAGGTGCACATCATGGACATATTGCTCAGCACTCTGAACCAGTCCGGGTTTGCCGATCCAACGTGCAAACACCCGCAGAAAACTCATTTGCTGCTGGATGTAGGCGGGGCTGAACGGCTGGCGCACCGTCTTCGCCACCCCTTGCCGCGGGGAACCGATGGTCTTTCCCGTCCAGTGCAGCATGAGTGCGCAGAGGTGTTTGCTGCTTAGGTTATCGGGCGTCGGTTTGAATCCCAGTGCACGCAGGGTGGTAAATGCGCGTTCCAGGCCCAGCTTGCGCGCTTCCATGGTGTTGTGGGACACCACTTTGTTGCGATACGCATGCTTGCCGTTATGTTCCAACAAAATCATGTCCAGTTGGGTTTTCCAGTTGCTGTTGTTCGTCATCACCAATCTCCTTGTTCAGGCACCCTCACCGCGCAGCCGCATGCCATCTGGCGCAGACGGATAGTCCCGTTGCACGCTCGTCCTCCTGCTCCTCGGATGTGGTATCACGAAGCTGTGCAGTCCCGTTGAAACAATTTACCGACGTGGCGCTGTCAGTACCACGTCGAATGCTTGGCCATTTTCCAGGTGCGGCGAGACGCGGCCAATGTGCGTTCGTCCTGCGGGCGAGGAATTGCAGGCAATGCGTGTGCCCTGGGCGCACTGCTTTCTTGGATAGGGTCTATCGCGCGAGCGAATGGTCTCTTAAAAATGCGCATGCCGAAGACGGGTGGATTTCGCCTTGCCCGACTACCCCCGCCTCAAGGGCGGGCAGTGCCACGCACAGTGCGTAGCAAAGGCTGCCTGGTTGACTGCCAGGCCCAACTATTGAATGTCAAGGAGTCCATCTCCCACGCCGATATCCAAGGTCCTACCACCGGACCTCCTGGCGCTACGTGCATACCGATATGCTCGAAGCCTCACGGGCAACGGCGGCATGTCGACATCCGAGGATGGTCGCACGAGGGGAAATGTGTAATGGGAATTGCTGAGATGCCGGTCGTGCCGACACGCCCCAGATCATGTCTATGGGCTATCTGCATGCATCGCGTTCAGCAGGCGATGATGCTCCCGACGGCTCACGGCGGTGCAGGAATGATTGGATACGGACGTCGATCTCGAGGATCGGATACAGAGAACAGTGGGCCATGGTTCCATGGCTCCTTCATAACGGACTGGTGATCCAGTCGACAGTGGCAGGTTACGACTGCGACGGTGATTTCGCTCACGGGCGCTGCATTGAGACCGCGATGGTCATGGACGCAGGTCCAGACAGTGCTCCCAGATTAGGCGGCGCGAAAATCGAAGTCAAGGGGATTTTTGACCGCGAAAAATTGTAATTGAACCCCAATTTAAATTGTAAGACCCCAAAAAACGTTTTTTTCACTTGAGAAGTGAACGGAGAGTGATACCTCTGATTGTAAATCGTATTGACGAATGTCGATGCGGAGCTCGGCACATTGGGTGGAAAACGTTTCCACAACGAGTGGGGAACAGATGGAGAGCAGGTCTTAAGGCCAAGATGGGCGCCGCCTCGGTGCGAAAACCATTCCAGTCGCACTGCAAATGCATTGGGGATGCGGCAAATTGAAAAGAGGCGCATAAAACGCATTCTGTTTGTTCTCAGGGCATGCTGTTTGGCAGTACATTTTTGAAATGAGTTCGGCAGGAGAGGATCATGAATCCAGTGGTACGGGCGGTCGATGTGGGACGTGGGAACACGAAATTTATTATCGGTATCAAAGAGGATAGGGCCCCGCAATGCGACATGTTTCCTTCACAGGCAGCGCCATCCGAGTCATTGCGTGACCAGGATGCCTGGGGCGCAAAGCGCAAGACGACGACTGTGCCGATCGAGGGCCTGTTTTACGAAGTTGGTCCCGATGTCCATTTGGCAGCAGATGTTTTCTCAGTGAATATGTTGCAAAACGATCACTATTGCCTTACCCCATGAATACATGGCGTTATTGCTGGGGGCTGTGCATTACATGCAACTGGAGCATATCGATCTTCTCGTCGTTGGTCTTCCTGTCGCCACCTTCAAGCAGCGGCGCTGGGTAGCGGCATTAGAAAAAAAGGTGCAGGGTGAGCATCAGCTAGGGAACGGCAAGCGGGTCACTATCGCGCGGGTCAAGGCAGTGGCGCAGCCGACTGGCGCTCTCATGTATTACGGCCTTGCGTATAACCGGGTCGCCGAGTTACGCAAGGAGCGCCGTCTCATTGTGGATCCTGGCCGGCGTACTTTCGATTGGATTGTCTCTCACGGGATGCAACAAGTGGAAAAGCGCAGCCATTCAGTCAACCGTGGCATGTTCGACGTGTTGCAGTCGATCTCCGATGGCATTAGTCGGACTACTGCATCACAATACCGAGACTACGATGTGATTGACCGGGCGCTACGGGAAGGCAAGAAGCCGGTGATATTTCAGTCCGACTACGATATTGCGCCCCATTTGGCCATGGCGCTCAAGATACCGCAGCAAGCTGTCGCCGAAATGACTCGCTATGTCGGAGATGCCGCCGATCTCAAAAATATCATTTTGGTTGGCGGTGCCGCGTTCTTTTACAGGAAGGCGCTCAAGGCAGCTTTTCCGAGACATATGATCACCGAGCTGAAAGATCCGATCTTTGCCAATGTCAAAGGCTTTCAATATGCTGGGACTGCATTTTCCAAAACACATCATGCTGGTGTCGGACCGGAGCTGGAAAACCCAGAGGTACCGCACGTGTTACCCAGTAGTGCTTTATGAGCGCGGTAATGCGAATGAGCTTTGTCCTGATGAGCGAGGATATTCCAGCCCTCTTTGATGATCTTCAGCGCTTTCCGAAAGGTCCAAGGAGAATTAACCGGCTGCGTATTCTCGCGTATGCTGGCCTGATGGCGTCGGAAGTACGGTCGCGCCATGCTGAGTCCGAGCGTCTACACGCCGTGGAAGCGCCCAATGTAGCGGCTGGCGATCCGCTAGGTGATGCATCACTGGAGTTTTTCGGGCCGCCGCTGCGATAGGGTAGTCTGGAATGGATTTGGCCAATTGCCTTAACGTCCGATCTGTCGTGATGCTACCGCTAGGGTTGTGCGCTAGAAAATAAGCGATGGCCAGGACTGGTGCCACAAATTGGGTGCAGGCTTGGAATTTTTTGAAAAAGTTTGCAACTGAACGGATGATGGGGGAGGTAAATGTGTTAATTTCCCAGTCATTCAAACGTTTTAATAGGTGAATTCTATGAATCTGGAAAATCTGAGCATTGCGGAATTGCGTGCATTACAGGACGACATCAAAAAGCAGTTGAAGGTCCGCGAGCAAAAGGATCTGGATGAAGCGCGGGCAAAAATTCTGCAAATTGCGCAGAGCCTTGGAAAATCGGTCAAAGAGTTGGTCGGTGATGGTGTCCGGGTAAAAACCCAAACGGTTGCAGTAAAGTATCGTAATCCGAATGATGCCTCGCAACAGTGGAGTGGCCGTGGCCGCCAGCCGAAATGGGTTAAAGATTGGGTTGATTCGGGTAAGGCTCTGGATCAAGCAAAAGTGTAACCCTTCCACGGTAGATGATCCAGTTCAGCTACCGTGGAAAATGATTGGCCGCCGACGGTGCTTCGTCTTGGGCTCGGAGCTTGGTAAGTTGAGTCAATCGATCGGATTTGATTTTTTGCAGAATTGCCATGTTCGCTTGCCGATCTTGATCGATTGCCGCCGCTAGACGCAGCCCGTGGAGGTGAGATGGCCTGGCAACACCAGACGATAGAGAGGCAAGCGCTTTTTGATCAGGTCTGGGCGGAACCGATGACCAAAGTCGCCAAGTTCTACGCCCTGTCGGATGTCGCCTTGCGGAAAATCTGCCTAACATTAGATATTCCTTTGCCTCCGCGTGGATACTGGATGACGGTAGTTAAAGGGGCGACGCTAATAAAGCCGACGCTGCATGCCACGAGCGTGGCTTCGACGTATACGCGATCCAAGTACCTGTCTCATGTGGATGAGGAAATAGAAGAGCGGTTCGCTCAAGCAAGGCATGATAGCCCGCCGCCGGTTGTGTCGCGTTGTTGATCAAACGGCGGAATTTCCCTTGAAGGGCATTGTCCATATCATTGCGGACGGACCTTACCCGCCAGCGCGTAAAATTGGTCGGCGAATGACATCGCATCGGCTCCGCTGATTGCGAACTGCCCCTTGCGGATCATGTGCATGAGCTCGACGCCGGCGAGCACGCAGTGGGCGGCGCGGAACGATTTAAAGTTGAGCATCGGTCTGGTCACCCGCTTGATGGCGCGATGGTCCTGTTCGACGATGTTGTTGAGGTATTTGACTTGGCGCACCACGATCGGCACGTCGCGGCCAGCGTTGATCGCATCGATCGCCGCCTTGTTGGCGCCGCTCTTGTCCATCGCGACCTGCTCCGGATCGCCGTTCGCTCCCATGGCCTTGTCGAAGAAGCGCTTCGCCGCAGCCATATCGCGTTTGGCTGTGAGCAGGAAGTCGACGGTCTTTCCCTCCTTATCGACGGCGCGGTACAGGTATTTCCAGACGCCTTTGACCTTAATGTAGGTCTCATCCATGCGCCAGTTGCCACCGACTGGGCGCTTGTGTTTACGGGCCATCTTATCGACCAAGGGCAGGAAACGAATCGCCCACCGATTGATCGACGAATGGTCGGCCGACACGCGGCGCTCTTTCATCATCTCTTCCAAGTGTCGGTAGCTCAGCGGGTAAGCTACATACCAGCGGATGCAAACCAAGATCACGTCGATCGGAAAGCGCATCCCTTTGAAGTTGAGCATGTCGATTCGTCCAGCGTTCAAACACCGTAGTTTTCCTGATCGACCCGCTGGCGAGCGCTAATGCGACAGAATCCCCGTATCTGCTCCGGCGCGGTCATCGTTTGCCCTTGTATGGCGTTGCCGAATGGGAAGTCGGACAGCCGGCGCTTGAAGAGGACAATTTCGACTTCACACTGATCGGTTTTACCGCCGCGTTGGATGCATCATGGAATGATTGGGTCGATTGCATCGACCTGCTTGGCGTCACGGAATTGGAGCGTCAAACCTAGCGTTTGCGCACCCATCCAGGCACCTATATTTCATTGCTGGGAGAGCAACGAAAACGCTCTACTAATAATTTCACATAATTAATTCGCAAATACGTCTAAGTGCTTGTATTTAAACACTGTGTTGTTCTGAAATTCGCCACAAGTGAAATTTGTTCACAGTTTTACTTCGTTTTTTTCACAAGATTACTTTGACTGACGCCTGGCTGAGTTAGCATTCCGCAAGTCAAAGGGGGGCTGTGCCAAAGGAAAGAACCGAATAGGCTGCTTAGTGTTATCGGCCAAACTTCAATCTCGCCAGCGATTCGATCAACGGCTTACCGCCGGCGACAGGCGTGCTATGCAGGGCGCGGTCGATCAGGCGGTCGGCAAGCGCACTTCGTCCCTCCAGTTGCAACAGCGCGGCCTTGGCATAGACTGCGCCGAAGTTGGCAGGATCAAGCTTGTCGGCAAGCAAGATTGCCTGTTTCGCCTCTTCCATGCGATGCAGATGGACCAGCGCCGAGGCCAGGCCACCGTGCGATTCGGCGAAATTCCGGTCAAGCGCAATAGCGTCGCGAAACACCTGCTCAGCCTTGCTGAAATTCTCGGCAATGAAGTGAGACCAACCCAATGCGACCAGCGTGCCAGCGTGGCCAGGCATTTTTTCCGCAGCGGTAGAGAGCGCCGCGACGGCCCCAGTTCTGTCTTCTCCATGCAGCAATGACAGGCCATGTCCAAGCCAACCGCGACCGTAATCGGGGGCCTGCATAATCATGCGCGCATAAGTGTCGCGCGCCAGCGCCATATCCTGCTTTTCCATCGCCAGCGAGGCGATGACTTCGTTAGCATCGGTATTGTCCGGGTCTTCCTGCAACACTTGCTGCGCGATCACACTGGCCCGAGCCTGATCTCCGAGGTCGAAGTGGAGGAGCGCCAGAAATCCCCTGCTGTCGGTGGAGCCGTCCGTTGCGGCCCATTTTTCCGTGGCACCGATGGCTTCGTCAAGCTGGCCGAGATGATGCAGGCTGTACGCCAAATATTTCCAGTTGCCCGCATAGGAAAAACCTGACTGTGCGGCAGAGAGAAAATGCTGCTGTGCCGCATCAAAATTGCGCTGATGGTACAGCGCAAGCCCGAGATTGTGGTGTATCGCCGGATCAGTGACGCCGCCAGCAATGATGCCAGCCAGCTCCAGTTCTGCGTCGGCAAAGCGGTGCTGTGACAGATAGACTGCGGCACGCCGGCTGCGGCCGACGGCTGAATCCGGCTTGAGCATGATGACACGCTCGAAGCAGGACAGCGCCTTCGGAAAATCGCCGGTGCCGTGGTAAGCGTCGGCCAAGTCAATCAACAAATTGCAGTTGTCAGGATCGGATGCCAGATAGGACTCGAAGCGCGCGATTTTGGATTGCAGGTCACTTAGGTTGAGCATGAAAAGGTATCTCGCCAGGTAGAGCGCAGTATTTTACTGCGCCAGGTTGGAATGTCGAATGAATTCAGGTATGCGCCCGGCGTCGCCTTGCATGCCGCTGCATTCGATGGATGCACTGCCAGCCGTTTGAAAAGGTTTTGTCCTGCATGACAGCGTATCCACTGCAAACTGTAAAAGTTTAGGAAAATATGCAAAAAATGCACAAATTGGCTTAAATGCTTTATGCGGCCGCCAGTGTGACGACGCCGTAGGATTTGAGGCTGACCGTGCCGGGGATTTCCGCCAGTGACAGAATGCGCATGTGCGGGATGACGCGTTCTGCCAGGGCGCGCACATGGCGCCGCAGATCCGGCGAACACATCAAAACGGGCAGCATATTATTTTTCATCATGCGTTCGGCTTGCGCCGCCAGCCTGCTTAGCAGCTGCTCGGCAAACTGCGGCTCGAGAACGAGCGCGCCACCGTCGGCAGTAGCGGCACGCACGCTTTGCATCAGCGAATGCTCGATCGCTGGCTCCAGGGTCAGTACATTGAGTACCGGCATGTCGCCGAGCAATGCCTGGCAGATCGCCGCCCCCAGCTTCTGCCGTACCAGTTCGGTCAGGTAGTTAAGATCCTTGCTGGTGCGGCCAACGTCGACCAGGGTTTCAAGAATGACTTCCAGGTTGCGGATCGATACTTTTTCCCGCAACAGATTCTGCAGCACTTTCTGTATGTCGCTCACCGACAATATCGTCGGTACCAGTTCTTCCACCAAGCCGGGCTGCTCGCGACGGATGCGTCCGATCAGCTTGTCGGTTTCGGTACGGGTGAGCAGCATCGCGGACTGGCGTTTCAACACTTCGCTCAGATGCGTGATGAAGACCGTGGTCGGGTCGATCAGCGTGTAGCGGGCGGCGCGCGCGACTTCCTTGTCGCTATCGGCAATCCATACGGCGGGCAGGCCGTAGGTGGGTTCGCGCGTTTCGATGCCCTTGATCGGCTTGACCTCGCCGCCAGCATGAATGGCCAGTGTACGGTCCGTCATGATTTCGCCTTTGCCGGACATGACGCCGAACACCTGCAGCTCGTACGCATTGGCGCTCATGTGCGCAGCATCGCGAAACAGCACGCGCGGCAGCACCATGCCCGAGTCCAGTGCATACTGCTTGCGAATGGCGCTGATGCGCTCCATGAAAATGGTCTGCTCGCCGCTGACCAGGGGCGCCAGGTTGACCCCGACCAGCACTTCAATCGGCTCGACTTTCAACATATCGTACGCGTCTTGTTCGGCAGCATCTTTGGCGCTCGCCGTGCTTGCTTCCTCCGCCGCGGCAGCTTCTGCCGGCCCGCGCTTGAGCACGAGCAGGCCGACTGCCAGCAGCACGGCAACAATGACCAGCACCGGTACCGTTGGAATTCCTGGCAGGAATACCAGGATCGACAGCGCGGCCGCGACCACGAACAAGGTTTTCGGGAACGATGTCAGCTGGCGCAGCACTTCCGCGCTCAGGTTGCCATCCGATGCCGAGCGCGTCACGATAATGCCGGTACCGACCGCGATGACCAGCGCCGGCACCTGCGTGACAATGCCATCGCCCACAGTTAGCAGGGTGAAGGTCTGCAGCGCCTGGTCCCAGCGCATTCCCATCTGCATGACGCCGATCACCAGCCCGCCGATGATATTAATGAGCAGGATGACGATGCCGGCGATGGCGTCGCCTTTGACGAATTTGCTGGCGCCGTCCATGGCACCATAAAACCCGGTTTCTTTTTCCAGCAGCTTGCGGCGCTTTTTTGCTTCTTCCTGGTCGATGAAACCCATGTTCAGATCGGCATCGATGCTCATTTGTTGCCCTGGCATGCTGTCGAGGGTAAAGCGCGCCGCCACTTCCGAGACGCGCTGGGCGCCGTTGGTGACCACCACATATTGCACCACCACCAGGATCAGGAAGACAATCAGGCCGATCACATAGTTGCCGCCGACGACATAGGCGCCGATGGCGCCGATCACGCGTCCCGCGTCCGCATCGGCCAGAATCAGACGCGTGGCCGCCACATTAAGCGACAGGCGGAACAGGGTGGCGATCAGCAGCAGCGACGGAAAAGTCGAGAACTCGACCGGCCTGGCGATGTAAAACGTGAGCAGCAGGATCAGCAGCGCAAAGCTCACATTGGTCAGTATCAGGAAATCGAGCAGTGCCGAGGGAATCGGGACAAACAGCACTGTCAGAATACCGACTACCAGCAACACCATCACCAGATCGGCATTGTTATTAAAAATTCGACGCAGAGACAACATCAGACTACCCTTCATTAGTGCGCTTGCTTTCGCGCATCGTGTACACCCAGACCATGATCTTGGCAATTTGTGGATACAGCTTTTCCGGCACGTAGCCGTCGTAATCAACTTCGCGAAACAGCGCGCGCGCCAGCAACTTGTTTTGCACGATCGGGATGTGATGCTTACCCGCGATCTCGCGCATCGAGCGTGCCAGCTCACCGGCGCCTTTGGCGACCACCTGCGGTGCGCCCGTTTCGCCGTGCTGATAGCGCAAGGCCACTGCCAGGCGGGTAGGGTTGGTAATCAGCACATCGGCGCCTGGCAGCTGCTGCATAGCCTTGCTGCGCTTGAGCATTTCAAAGCGCAATTGCCGGATGCGCGACCGGATACGCGGATCGCCTTCGCGGTTCTTCGATTCGTCACGGATGTCGCGCTTGCTCATGCGCATGCGTTTGGCAAAATCCCAACGCGTGTAACCCAGGTCTACAGCCGCGATCAGGAACAGCGCCAAAACCAGTTTGACCAGCAGGGCGCCGATCAGCGACAGCAGCACCTTGGCATACAGGGCAGGTGCCACCGCTGAAAGCCCCATCAGTCCGGGTACCGTATCGCGCAACACGTGATAGGCAACGGCCGATAAAATCACCAGTTTGACCACGCTCTTTGCCGTTTCGTACAGGATGCGCAGCGAAAACAGGCGCTTCAGGCCAGTGGCCGGGTTAAGCCGGTTCAAATCAGGTGCCAGCGGATGGAAGCTGAATACCGGTCCGGTCTGGGCCACGTTGATCAGTACTGCCACTACCGCCAGCGTCATGAACAACGGCGCCAGGATATGCAGCATGGCGATCAGCAACTGGCCCATCCACGCCGCCATGTCATCGGCGCTCCACTCAAGCACGGTGGCGTGGGCCAGGATCCTTTGCTGTAGCCGCAGTGTCTGGCGCAGTGCATCCCAGCCGCTACCGTAGACGGTCATCATTAGCGCGGCCATGACTGCCATCGCGTTCAGGTCGCTGCTGCGGGCGACCGATCCTTTGTTGCGCGCTTCGCTGAGCTTGTGCTGGGTGGCCTGCTCGGATCGGTCGGCATCCTGTTCAGCCATGACGCAATGCCTCCTGCCAAAAAAGAAAAATCGTTCCGTAGACGCGCGTCATGACGGGGCCCATGGTGCCAACTGTCAGGCCGAACACCGCGAGCCCGGCAACCAGCTTGACAGGCACGCCCACGACGAACACATTCATTTGCGGCAAGACACGCGATACCACGGCCAGCGCCGCCTCGATGAGCAGCAGAGCAAACATGACCGGCACGATCAGTGCGACACCGAGCGAAAACATGAGGCCGAACTGGCGCAGGACCTCATCCACCGGCAACTGGGTGAAGCCGGAGCCCGGCGCGAAGCGGGTCAATGAAAAGGCAATGCCGCGCAAGAAGGCATGATGGCCGTTCATGCCGAAAAACACCACGACGGCCAGCACATTGAGCATCGACGCAAAGAGGGGCGCGCCGGCGCGGGTCACCGGATCGTAGACCGTGCCGATACCGAAGCCGCTTTGAATATCCAGGATCTTCCCCGCCACCGAAAAGGCGCCAAATGCGGCAAAGACGCCAAACGCCAGGACCGCGCCGAGCACCAGTTCGGCTACCGCCGCCAGCAGCACCGGCCCCGGCTCGAGCACCAGGGTGGCAGGCGTACCCAGGCCGGTAACCAGTACCATGCTCATGGCCAGCGTAAACAGCACACGCACTGTTACCAGCCCCGACAGGCTGGAGAAAATAGGCGTCATGACCAGCAGCACGCTCAGCCGCAGTGAGGTGAAAAAAACCGCCATCGCCCATGCGGGATCAATAGTGACCTGCATCTTAAAAATAGGTCGGAATGTTGGCGATCAGCGTGACCGAGAAGGCGATCAGGCGTTTCAGCATCCAGGGACCGCATACCACCAGCACGACCACTGCGGCGATAATTTTCGGGATGAACGTCAGCGACGCTTCCTGTACCTGCGTGACGACCTGCACCACGCTGACGAGCAAACCGACAACCAGCGTCGTTGCCAGCAGCGGTGCCGAGATTAACAGTGCATTCCACAACAGGTCGGCAAGCAATTGGAGAGCCAGATCAGGCCGCATGCGGGGATTCCGTTTTCTGCGGACGCTGGCAGGCGGCGGCGTGTAAATAGTGGGGCAACATAACACTCTTCATTAAAATTGAGCAGGGGCGACGCCGCCTCAGCTGGCTTGCAGTAAATGCGCGATCGCTTCATCGACCAGCGGGCGGCAGGCCGGATCGTTTTCCATGGCCGCCTGAATGTCGTCAATCAATTGATAGAACTTGGGGTCATTCACCAGTTCCTCGCCCAGCTGCGAGAGCAGCACGACTTCGAGGAAGATACGGAATGCCTGGCGGCCCCGGCGCGGATCGTCCGGCCCGATCTGCCGGATGCGGATATCGATCAACGATGCCAGCTGCGAATCGGCATAGGTCGCCGGCGCCGCAGCTCTGGCGGCTTTCGCGCGCCCTGCCTGCGCCGGGGTGGCGCCATTTCTGGCTGACAGCTGTGATTGCAGCACGGCGACAAGCTGGCTGACGGACGCGATGGGGGAAGTCATGGGCAAGTCCTCGGGAGGAGATTAGGTTGCCACGCATCAGCGTGGGCCATGGCTTTCGTTGCCCATGTAGGCAGACAGCAAAATATGATGGCCCGCATGCTCCTCCACTGCGGGCGGTGCTTCGGCCGCCGCCGTTGCCAGGGCGGCGATGCCGCCGATGATTTTTTGCATGTCGCTGTTGAGCGCCTGATTGCCCGTATTGAGTTCGACGCCTTGCTGCAGGCTGGCCGTTGCCTGCGCCATCTGGTCACCGATCAGGTAGCGCAAGCCGAGGCCGAAATGGTGCAGTGCCTCGCCGGCTGGCAGCCCCTCGAGCGGCGCCAGCACGGCCAGGCTGCGATCGCCCTGGGCGGTGCCCAGCCAAAGTAGACCGAGCTGCAGCCGTGCCGTATGCAACGCGGGATCGAGCGCCAGCGCGGCCTCCATCTGGTCAATTGCGCGCGAATACAGCTTGCTCTGCGCGTATTCCGCCCCCAGTAAATAATGCGTCGCCGCCGACGCATCAGCGCGTCCTGCGGCCTCTTTCAGATAAGCAATGGCGCTTGCCGCATCGCCCGTTTCGCTGGCATTGATCGCCAATTGCAGCAGTTCGCCCTGGTCAAGCAGTGATAATGTCGAGTTCGTCATAAAATATTCCAGTCCTTGTCGCGTTAAACGATGATGCTGCTGCGTCGTCCCGTCCATGCCGGGACACCCTGATGGTTGCCTTCATGTGCTCCAATGCAGTGTACCGCTACGGTTGATGGTCACCTTCAGCGTGCCGAGCGCTTCGCGGTGCAGCTGGGCTATGCGGCCTTTCGACAGATCGAGCATCTTGGCGATTTCCTCAAACTGAATCTGTTGCAGGTAATGATAGGTGATGACTTTTTTCTGATTGTCCGGCAGGGTGGCCAGCATGTCCTTCATCCTTGCCCGTAGCTGTTTCAATTCCACGCTGGTATAGGTGTTGTCCAGGTACTGCGGTTCGCTATACTGCTCCGATCCCGTGTCGTCGAGGACAAATCCAACCGCCAGGCCGAGTGCCAGCTGCGCCAGGTAGCCGAACAGCATTTCCGGCTTGTCGCGGCCGGGAGCGGCGTCGCCGAGCGACTGCATGCGTTCGGCAACGGTGCGTTTGCGGGCCGCGATCTGCTCCTGAATTTCTGTAAAGGATGCCAGGCCGTTGAGCATCGCACCATTGATCCTGCTTCCCGCAAAGGTTTCGAATTTGACGCCGCGGTCCGGATCGAAGCGGTCAATCGCTTCCAGCAGGCCGACGCGGGCATACTGCAGGTAGTCGGCAAACTCGATATCCGAGTTGCTGCGTCCGGCGTACATTTTCGCTGCCAGCATCCGCGCAAACTGCAAATAGCAGCGCACGATGCGCTCCCGCACGGCGCTGTCCCGGTCTGCGACATAGGCCGGCCACAGTGCTGCCGGGTCGAGTGCCGGAGATCCCTGCGTCAAAAGAACAGTCTGCTTCATTGCTGTCTAGGAAAACGTACCCAACAGCGCGCGCACCACCAGATTCCAGCCATCGATCAGCACGAACAGCAGGATCTTCAAGGGTAGCGAGATCGACGCCGGCGGCACCATCATCATGCCCAGCGACATCAGGGCACTGGATACGACCAAGTCCACCAGCAGGAAGGGTAAAAATACCACGAAGCCGACCTGAAATGCTGTCCGCAGCTCGGACAGCATAAAGGCGGGAATCAGCTGCACCATGCTGATGTCAGCCATGCTGCGCGGCTGCTGCGCCTTCGCCAGCTCCACCATCAGGGCCAGATCCTGCTCACGGGTTTGTCGCACCATGAATTCGCGCAAAGGCAACACCGCCTTGGCCAGCGCCTCCTCGGTTGCCATGCTGCCTTGCATATACGGTTGCACGGCGTTGGTGTTGATCTCCTGCATGGTCGGCGCCATGGTAAACAAGGTCAGAAACAGTGACAGACTGATGATCACCGTGTTGGGCGGGGTTTCCGGCATCCCCAGTGCATGGCGCAGCATCGACAGCACAATCACGATGCGGACGAAAGCGGTCATCGACATCAGGATCGCGGGTGCCAGGCTCAGAACGGTCAGTCCAAGCAGGATACGGATGGCCGAGGATACCTCGGTCGGCGCCGCCCCGGCACTGCCCAGGCGGATCTGCAGGCCTGGCAATGCCAGCGTGGGTTCGGCGGCGATCGCCGCGCCGCAGGCGAGCGCGCAGGCGATTGCCACGCCAACACCGATGACAGGGGGCGACAGCCGCATCAGGCTTGCTCCCCGGGGATGGCCGCCGGCTCCCGCGGCGCAACGGCCAGCGTGGTAATGCCGTGTTCGCTCTGGGCGATCAGATACTGGTTGCCGGCAAATTCCACCACCGACAGCAGGGAGCGCGGACCCAGGCGCTGCGTGTCGAGGACGCGCACCAGGCGCGGCTGGCTGCCTAACAGTATCGGCATTTTCAGCTTTTTCCGTATGATGACAACCGCGCCGATTGCCGCAGCGGAGATCAGCAGCACCGCCCAGGCGCTGCCGTCCGATAGCGCAAGCGAGCCGGCGGCGTCATCGTGCCTGAACGGGATCGCGACGGCATCGCCGGCGGGGGGCTGGGATGCCGCCGAGGTTGCGATCCATCCCGCACAGAGCATGGCCAGCAATGCCAGCCGCAACCATACTCTCATGACTGGCCGCCCGGGGCGATTTCCGTGATGCGCACGCCGAAGTTATCATCGACCGCGACCAGGTGCCCGCGCGCCACGACACTCCCGTTGAGCATCACGTCGACCGGAAAGTCCACGGCCCGGTCGATTTTCAGTACCGACGATTCCTTCAGGTCCATCAGTTCGCCGACGCTGGTTTGTATCTGGCCCACCATCACATTCAGGCTCACCTTCACGCTGTCGAGCAGCCGCATATTGCCACCCAGCACAGCAGGGCCAAACGGAGCCTGTGGCTGGATCTCCGGCACGCTGACGAGGTGAGCCTGGGTGGCCGGTGCATTGCTTGCTGGCTCTAGCTTTTCTGTAGACATATTCAAATTGGTATGCATGTTGCTGTTCAAGGTGACTCCGTTGATGAAGATTGAGGCTGCGCAATTGTGAGCGCGAGCTGGCCGTTGTCGCTGCCCAGGTAGCCGCTGAACAGGATGCTGCCTTGCGCGCCGCGCACTGCAAGCGGCAACTCGGCGGAACGGTCAAGGCGGATGACATCGCCGACACCGAGCGTCATCAGACTGCCCAGCCCCACGTCGGCGCGGCCGATATCGACCGGCAGGCTGACGGCCACCTGCTGCAGTGCCTTGCGGTAGTCGATCCGCTGCAGTGGCGCCAGCCTGGCTGCCGGTACGGACGTAGCAAGAGTGCGTACGGTTGCGGCGTCCAGCACACAGCGCAGCGTGAACTTGCCAACACTCAGTGCGATGCATACCGCTCCGCTGCCCGCCTGGAACAAGGATGGCGGCGGGGCTTCGCGCAGGACTGCCGCATCCGGCACGCCTGGCGCAAGCGCCTTGGCCATGCAGGCACGCAACGCTGTGGCGGCCTCCAGTGCAACGCCGCTGGCGATGGCACATGCCGTCTCTGCCGATGTAAAGGCGCCGCTCTGCGGTAGAAACATGGCGTCCTGGAGATGCGACAGGCTATCGCCCGGCCACGCCATCCAGCTTCCCCCATGCCGCTCGGTGGCAACCAGGACGGCGCGCACCCTGGCGTTCATCTCCCAGGCGCGGCCGCAATCGACCTGCAGTGCCTCGCGTGACACGCCCCATGCCGCGCACCACTGGCGGGCAGCCTGCGCAAGCAGGTCCTGCAGGCGCGCCAGGGTCGCGTTGCCCAGCAGCGTATAGGCGTGCACGACCATCAGGTACGTCCCTTCATGTCGAACAATTGCTGGATCATGTCGTTGGCGGTACTGATCACATGCGACGATGCCTGGTAGCCACGCTGCATCAGGATCAGATTGCTGAACTCGGATGCCAAGTCGACGTTCGACCCTTCCAAGTGTCCGGCCACCAGCGTGCCGTAGGCATCTGCACCGGCAAAGCCGTAATGGACGAGGCTCGTTCCCTGCTTGGCGAAAGCGCTGCCACCGACCTGCACCAGGTCCTGTTCGCTGTCAAACTGCGCCAGCGCGAGACGTGCGCCCTTCACAGTCTGGCCGTTGGAATACGCCACTTCAACCGTCCCATCGCTGGAAATGGTCTGGTTGGTGCGCACACCCGTGCCATAGCCGTTCTGCGACGCCATGGAGAGCGTCGACACGGTGGTCTGGGACGTGACATTGCTGGAAAAATCAAGGGCGACAGTGAACGGCTCGACACCAGTGGAGGCATAGTCAAAATTGACCATGCCCGCTCCTGCCAGCGGTGTGCCGGCGGCAAACTGCAACGTGCCGCTGCCGAGTACCGCCCCATTGGTGACGCCGTCGGTCACGGTCACCGTATAGGAGTGGTCCCCCATGTTCTTGAACGACAGGTTGACCGTGTGGCGCACACCGTTCGGGTCGAATATCGTGACATTGTTCAGGCTGGCATTGACCGGAGGAACGGCGACGGTCGAGGTCAGATTGCCTGTAATCTTGACGCTGCTGGTGGCCTTCGGCGCGCTGGTGCCCAGGCCGTCGAGGTTGATATCGGCCAGCTTGCCAGCGCTGTCGAGGCTGAGCACATGGTCTCCGCGCGAATTGGTCAGGACGTTGCTGGCATCGAACTGGAAGTCGCCCGCGCGTGTATACAGGAGGTCTTCGCCGCGCCGGATGGTGTACATGCCGTTGCCGTTGATGCTCAGGTCGAGCGCATCGCCCGTACTCTGGTCGGCTCCCGGCTTGAAATTGATCTTGCTGCCGAGTGTATCGAGTCCGGCGCCGAGCGATCCCTGGGCCCCGTTGCGCTGCTGGTCACCGCCGTCGGTGTTCTGGCTGAATAGGTCGGAAAACTGCAGCTGCGCACTTTTGAATCCCGGGGTATTCACGTTGGCCAGGTTGTTGCCGACCAGGCTCAATCCTTTTGCGTGGCCCATCAGGCCGGAAGTGCCGATATAAATGGTATCGAACATAATGAACCTTGTATTCGGTTAGCGGATGCGCAGGATTTGTGCCAGCGTGACATTGCTGCTGACGGCGCCACTGGTGCTATTGGATACTGTCAGCAATGGCGTGCCACTGCTGACATCGAGCGCGGAAACAGTACCGGTCATGCTCCCGCTGGCCAGACTGATGTCGACTGTTTTGCCCAGCAAGCCCACCGACTGGACAGCCGATTGCACACCCAGCAGCGACTCGATTTTGTCGTTGATTTGCCGGCCCTGCTCCAGCGAGGCAAACTGGGCGATCTGGGCCACGAACTCCTGATTGTCCACCGGTTTTAACGGATCCTGGCTATTGAGCTGCGCGGTCAGGATTTTCAGGAAATCCTCGATGCCGATATTTGCGGACTGCGATGCCGTGTTCGCGCCGACGGCGGCGGTAGAAGTGATCGCCAATTAAACTGCTCCTTTAAAAGTGTTTGCTGCTGAACATGCCGGCGCTGGCGCCACGGTATCCGATGCCGTATCGAAGACAATTCTTTTCCCGTTCAGGGTGACGGCATTGAGCCTGGCGCCGCTCATGCCCAGCTCACGGGCCATGCCGAGGGCGACCAGTTCTGCCCGCGCCGGCAGAAGTGCCGCATCGCGTATCCAGGCCTGCACGCCGCTTGCGTCCTGATACAGATGCAGTTTTGCAGAGGTATATTGATTACCTGCGCCAGCTTGCGGTCGATGCATCTCGCCTGAACGGCATGCCGCCGGATCGGCTGCTTTGTGCTGGCCAAGGCGGCCCGGCACGAGAGCGCTGTCCGGCAGCCTGGCCTGCGCTAGCGGTACGCTGAGCAAGGTTTCATTGCTGGCAGTGTTGCCCTCAGGCGCGAGCGTCCTGCCGGCCACGGTGGCCCCATATCCCTGGGGCGGCAGCTCGGGCAACGGGGTGGCGAAGGCGGCGTGCGCGCTCCAGGCAACGCCTGTTTCCACGGCGCCGTCACCTGGAACGAGTCCACGATTCCCCGCAGCTACATCGGCTGTTGCATCGGTTCTCACCGCTGCCGCCTGCTGGCTGGAACGGCCCGGCTGACTGCCGGCGCTGCCCGACTGCTCCAGCATGGCGTGTTCGAGCTGGTACAGCCAGCCGGCCTGGCCGCAATTGCTGCCCGGATGTTCCTGCCGTGGTATCGCTGCCGAGTCGGCGAATGATGCCGAGTTCAGGCTAATGCTCATGGTTGTCGCTCCTGCCTAATGTCATGCTCCACAGCTCGTCGGACGATTTGAAGTCGCTGCTGCTTTGTTCCTGAAGAAACTTTCCCTGTTCCTCATCGCGGTGATCCTGCACTGCTTCCAGTGACCGCTGCGCGAGCACCACCTTGTCAGCCAGCACTGTTTGCTGTTCTTCAAGCAGGCTGAGGGCATTACTGGTTGCGGCCGCCTGCCTGGCCAGGCTGTCCATGTACCGCGACAACGTACTGAGGCGCTCCACCGGCATCGCCTGTGGCGTGCCGGCGAGCTGCAACCACTCTTGGCTCGCCTGGGCGCGGCGCGAATCGGCGTGGCGCAGTTGCAGGCGCTGCGCGCCGATTTCCGCATTCAGCTGGCCCAGGTCGCGCAACAGGGCGTCGAGTTCCCACTGGCGCGTCAGCAGCACTGGCTGCAGGGCATACCGGAAGCGTGGCGGTCTCATGCTGCCGTACCAATCGCGCGGCGCAGGCCGTCGAGCGCATCGTTGCGTGTGCTCGATTCCTGCACCGGTTGCCGCAAGACGGCACGCAGCGCCGGAAATGCGGCGATGGCGCGGTCCAGGGCAGGATTGCTGCCGGCGCGATACGCACCCATGTCGACCATCTGGCGATTGCGCTCGTAGGTGGCAAGCAATTCAACTGCAGCTCCCATGACTTCGCGCTCCTGCTTGCTGGCCAACTCCGAGGCCAGGCGGCTGCTGCTTTGCAGCACATCGATGGCAGGAAAATGGCCCTCATGCGCCAGATCGCGCGACAACATGATGTGGCCGTCCAGCGTGGCACGCACGATATCGGAAATCGGTTCATTGAAATCATCGCCCTCCACCAGAACGGTATAGAGCGCGGTGATGGAGCCGCCCGTGTCAATCGTGCCGCAGCGCTCGCACAGGGCGGGAAGTTCGGCGAATACGGAAGGGGTATAGCCGCGCGCTGTCGGCGGTTCGCCGGCAGCCAGGCCGATCTCACGGCGTGCCATGGCGAAACGCGTGATCGAATCCATCATTAGCAACACCTGTTGCCCCTGCTCGCGGAAGTACTCGGCGATCGCAGTGGCGGCGTGCGCGGCACGCGTGCGCACCAGCGCCGGCTGATCCGACGTGGCGACCACCACGACACTGCGCCGCAGTCCCTCCGGGCCAAGCTGGCTTTCGATGAACTCGCGTACTTCGCGGCCGCGTTCGCCGATCAGGGCGATCACGTTCACATCGGCTTGCACGTCCCGCGCCAGCATGCCGAGCAGGGTGCTTTTGCCCACGCCACTGCCGGCAAAAATGCCGACACGCTGTCCACGGCCAAGCGGCAGCAAGCCATCGATCGCGCGCACACCGGTGTGCAGCACATCCTTGATGCGTGGCCGGCTCAGCGGATTGATAGGGGCCGCATACAGGCTGCGCATGCTGTCCGTGTGCGGCGCAGGCGCACCGTCCAGTGGCAGGCCGAAGGCATCGATCACGCGGCCCAGCAGTGCCTGGCCAACCGCAATGCCTGGCGGCTGGCCACTGGCGACGATCTCGTTGCCGGCACCGACGCCGCGTGCGTCACCATAAGGCATCAGGATCACGCGGCCAGGGCGCATGCCGACCACTTCGGCCAGCAAGGGGGCAGCAGGGTAGGGCAGCACGACTTCGCACACTTCACCGAGCGTCGCATCCGGGCCGCTGGCCTCAATGCTGTTGCCGGAAATACCGGTTACCCTGCCGGTGCGGCGTGTCAGGGCGCTGCTGCGCACCGCTTCCAGATAGTCGCGCATCACAGCCTGCTTTCCGCTTGCCGGTGCGTCTGCCGCACCTCGCGCAACACCTCACGCAGGCGCTCCAGCTGGGTGTCCAAGCGGGCATCGAGCGTACCGCGCGCTGTTTCCACAATACAGCCGCCAAATTCGACAGCGGCATCGCCTTGCAGCAGCAAGCGCGCATCAAGCAGGCCTTCATGCGCTTGCAACACATCGATATCCTGCGGATGCATGCGCACGCAGATTTGATCCGCGCCCCCTGCCGCCTGTACCAGACGATTCACCATGGCCGTGATGCCCGCGCGCGTGATGCCGTGCTCGCCGATGATGCGGCATGCGGCGGTGTAGGCGATGTCGACCAGCATGTCTTCCTGTTCCGCCAGCAGCGTGTGGCGGGTTTGGGTGAGATTGGCCACCAGCGCCGACAGCGCCGCCAGTTCCGCCTTGGTTTCGGCCGCGGCCTTTTCCTGCCCCTGCAGATAGCCACGCCGCTCGGCATTGGCCAATGCTTCGGCTTCCCTGGCGGCGACGTCTGCCAGGCGCTGGCGTTCGCGTTCGCTCGCTTGCGCCGCCAATTCAGCCGCTGGCGGGCCAGCAGGTTCTGCAACAATGGCTTGCACAATGGGTGCAGGAGCAGGTGCGGCGGCCGTGCGCGGGGCGATCGGCGCCGATACGGACACCATGGACGCCATCGTTGGCTGGGCCGGCGCGGCAGCCGGTGGCGGCGCGGGTTTGCTGCGCGGCTCCTGGCGCCGCGGCGCCTGGCCCAGACGCCGTGTTTCGCCAGAAACGGCGGCTGCGCGAATTATCGGATCCATGGGCATATCCGCTGCAAAAGTCCGACTGGCTTGGCCGAAGGCGGCTTGGTTCGCTCATCGTTTTCCCACATGCGCAATTGCTGCTGCAGTTGCTCGAGCAAGGCACGATCCAGTTCGGGAGCAGCGGTACTGAATTGAGCCTGCAGCGTGGCAATCTGCTGACGCCGCAGCGCATCAAACAATGTGAGTAAATCAGCGCTCCAGCGCCACTCCTGCAGGGATATCACGCGCGCGACCAGGGCTGCCGGCTCATGCCGGAGCAGGGCGAACATCTGCTGCGCCGATGCCGAGGCCAGTCGGTCGCCTGATTCTTCCTTGCTGGCCGCTGCACTCTGCATGACTTCCGCGGCGTCGCCACCACGCTGGAAACCCAGCTCGTGCAGCTCCCGCAGATGCGCTTCCAGCCGGTGCTGATCATGCGGTTCCAGTTGGCCCAGGATCAGGGCGCGGTCTGCATCCTCAAGCGCATGCAAGGCAAGCGCCGCCCGCCGATGCCCGCTCATTTGCGCACCACGCCAGGCGCTGACGCACCCGCCACGGGCTCTGCCGCCGGTGTGATCCACTGGCGTACGTCTTCCAGCAGGCGTGCACGCTGGGCCGCATCCAGACGCGCCACAGGCGCATGCCGCCTGGCGCGCAGGAACAGATACAGCAATAGCACGACACCCAGGCCAGCCAGCGCGGCCAGCATGGTGATCACTGTGCTGGACATGCGTGCTGTAACTGGTCCGGGTGGGGCCATCGCTGATGGCAAGTCTGGCAACTCCGGCGATGCCGCAGCCGGCGCTTTGGCGGCGGCCGGATTAGCGAATTGATCCATGGCGTATACCACGACCGCATCGCCGCGCTGGCTGTTGAAACCCACCGCCAGTGTCACGACCTCTTTCAGTTTGTCGAGCTGGGCGTCACTCAGCGGCTGCTTGACCAGCACCGCGATCGTCATGCGTTTCACGGTGCCGGCCGCCGTGACTGTCTGCTCCACCCGTCGCCCGACCTGATAGTCCGATTCGACCGTGCTGCCGCTGGGTTTGGCAGGGGCCGAGGCCGTGCTGTCCGTATTGACCTGGCGCTCGTGCACCACCACGCCGGTGGCGATGCCATCGGGCGCAATCCCCTTGGCGGGCAATACTTCTTCGGTCGTCACCTTGCTCTGGTCCAGATTGAGCAACACGTCGACGCTGGCGACGGCTTGCCCCGCACCGAACGTACGGTCGAGGACTTCGGTGACCTTTTTGACCAGATAATCTTCGGTGCCGCGCTTGGAATCGAGCTGCGACAGGCCGAGATCTAAGCCGCCATCGGACTGAGCGACACGCGTCAGTGCAACACCGTGCTGGTCGAGCACGGTAACGTCGCTGCTGACGATATCGGCCACCGAGGCCGCAACCAGGCGCTGAATCCCGGCAATTTGTTGTGACGCGAGCACCTTGCCGGGCTTGGTAGTCAGCGTGACCGATGCTTTCGGCTTGGCCACTGCGGTCTTGAACAGGCTTTGCTCTGGCAGTGCCAGATGCACGCGGGCAGCCTGAATCTCCTCGATCGACAAGATGGTGCGGGTGAGTTCACCCTGGATGGCGCGCAGATAATTGACTTTCTGCACGAACTCGGTCATGCCAAAGTCGGCATTGTTGAAGACCTCGAAGCCGACTGCACCATGCAGCGGCAGCTCCTTGCCCATCAGCTTGAGGCGGGTCTTGTAGACCAGATCCTTTGGGACCAGGATAGTGTTGCCGCCATCGGTCAACTGATACGGGGTTTTCAGGCGGTCAAGCTCGCTGGTCATGGCGGCGGCATCGGCCGGCGCCACGTCGGAGAACAGTACCTGGTAATCGGCGCGGTAGGCCCAGATGCCGACCGCCGTCACCAGTGCAATGATCAGCAGCGCGCCGGCCAGCATGCCGATGCGTGCGCGTGCGGGCAGCTGTTCCCATGTTTCTACAATTGATGTCACTATCAGACTCCTAGACCTGCATCCGCATTACTTCTTGATACGCCTCGAGCAGGTGATTTCTCACCTGTGCGAGCAACTGGAACGACAATTTCGCTTCTTCGAGGTGAATCATTACCTCGTGCAGGTTCTCCACGTCGCCCACCGCCAGCTGCTGTATCTGATGATCAGCGTTGACCAGGCGCGTGTTGACTGCCTGCAATTCCGTGCTGAACCAGTGGCCAAAGCCGCCGGCCGGCGAGGGTGGGGTGGCGATAGTTGCCATGGCTTCTGGAATGGCCGCTGCCGCCGCAATGGATTCGATCGCCATTACTGGCCTCCGATGTCGAGCGCGCGCGCGGCCATCGTGCGCGCGGCGTTCATGGCGACCACATTGGCTTCGTAAGACCGTAACGCAGTACTCAGGTTGACCATCTCCGCCGTCTGATTGACCGCAGGATAGGCCACCATGCCTTTTGCGTCCGCATAGGGGTGTCCAGGCTCGTAGGCCATGCGCGCGGCGAGCGCCTGCGGTACCGCAACGGCCTGCACGCCACTGCCGCCACTTGCGTAGAGCTGGCCAAATTGCTGCCCGAACGAGGCGCGCGCTTCCCGCGCCACCACGCTGAGCGGCTGATATGCCTCGGCCGCACTGGTTGCGGCGGTATGCATGTGCGCCAGATTGGCGGCGGTGACGTCAAGCCGCAGCTTTTCCACCGCCATGCCGCTGGCGCTGATATGGAATGCAGCGTTATAGTCCATTAGCGTTTCCCTTCATTGATGGCAGTCGAGAGAATCGACAGATGTTTGTTCAATGCCTTGATTAACGCCTGCTGGTGCAGCGTATTTTCAGACAAGCCGGCAACTTCCATATCGAGTTGCACGGGATCGCCAGCGATGCTGTCGGGTGCCGCCTCAAACAGCGGCTGGTAGTATTGAAGGTCAGCCAGTGCCGGGGTGCGCCCATCGCGCAAGCCGCTTTTTACTTCGCTCATGCGGCTTTCAAAATTGACACCGATACGCTGGTAGCCGGGTGTATTGGCATTGGCGATATTGTTGGCGATCGCCTGCTGGCGCATGTTACTGGCATTGAGCGCCAGGGACAGCATGCCGATAGTGCTGTCATGGATGATGGGTGCTGCCATGGGATACTCCTGTTTCGTCAAAGTGATATGGCCGGGATCGTGCCTGTTATTGCACAATCAGTTCAGCATGCAGCGCGCCAGCGGCCTTGACAGCCCGCAGTATGGAAATGATGTCGCGTGTATTAGTCTTGGTGCGTGTGAGTGCCTGTACCAGATCGGCCACGGTGTTATTGGTCGCTGCAACGAATCCAGTTTCGGCCCCTTCACTGACCTCGACCTGGGTGTTGCTGACAGGGGTGCCATAGCGCCCCTGATTCACGCGGATCAGTAGCAGCGGCTGCGATACCGTGTTTTCGGTCATGATGGTGACCTTCAGGTCGCCTTGTGACACGGCGACTTTCGAAATGCGCACGTCGCCGCCAGAAACCACAGTGCCAGTACGTTCATTGATCACCACCTTGGCGCGGCGGTCCGGCTCTACTGCGACATTTTCGATTGCCGTCAGAAAATCCGTGACCCGGCTGCGCCGCGACTCGGGGATCTGGATTGCGATGCCGGAGGCATCTTGCGCTACCGCCAGCTCGATGCCCAGGCCGAGGCTCTGGTTGATCGCATGCGCGACCCGGCTGGCCGTCGTGTAATCAGGGTCTGCCAGCACAAACGTGACGCTTGTGCCGGCATTGGTGACATCGGTGGCCACGCCCTGTTCGACCGTGGCGCCGCCAGGGATCGACGCGACGGTGGGATGGTTTTTCTGCACCACATTGCCGTTCATGTCGTACTTATAGCCTCCGACCGAGAGCGCCCCCTGCGCCAGGGCATAGATCTGGCCGTTTGCCGCCTTCAGCGGAGCGAGCATCAGCGCTCCGCCCACCAGGCTGCGCGCATCGCCGATCGAGGTAATCGTGACATCGAACGCGTCGCCCGGCCGGGCAAACGGCGACAAGCTGGCGGTGACCATGACCGCCGCTACGTTGCGACTTTGAACGTCATCTGCCACTACGGTAAGGTCATAGCGCGACAACATGTTGGCAATCGACTGACGGGTGGTCTTGTTGCGGCTCGAGTCGCCGGTACCCGCCAGGCCGGTGACCAGGCCATAACCTGTCAGCGCATTGGCCCGCCATCCCGCCATTTTGCCGATGTCCTTGATGCGTATCGTCTCGGCAGGCGCCGCCGCGCACGCGCATGACACTCCCAGCAGCAGCGCTGCCCACCACAATTGTCTGGCCATCATTACAGCCCGAAGAAGGTTAGGAAACGCTGCCACCATGCCGGGCGCTGCGTATTGGCGAGGTCTCCCTCTCCCGCGTAGCTGATCCGGGCATTCGCGATGCGTGTCGACAGGACGGTATTGGTGTCGCTGATGTCCTGCTGGCGTATCCGTCCTTCCACCTTGATTTGCTGGCGTTCGTTGTTGATATCGAGCAGCTGTTCGCCGGCGATCAGCAGATCGCCGTGATCCGTCACCTCGCGTATCGCCACCGTGATTTGCGCCAGTACCCGTCCTTCGCGCACGGTGCGGCCACGCCCGTCCATCTGATTGGCTGCCTTGATGCCTACGCTGTTCGCCACATGCGGCCCTTGTACTGACAACCCCACCGAGGCGTCGCGTGCCGCACTGGTATTGGCGCTGCTGCTGGCACTGGCATTTTCATACACCATCACCGTAATCAGATCGCCGATATGGCGCGGACGCAAATCGGACGTCATCGGCTGGTAGGTGGCCGGCGAATACAGGCTGTTGCCCGCTTCGGTAGCACTGGCAGCAGCCGAGACGACGGCAAGCAGGTAGAGCGTTGCAACAAACGACATGATGAGTTTACTTTCCATCGATTTCGACAATGCCTGCAGCGACAACGCGCGCTGAAACGGTTTCCCTGCCCTGGCCAGGTTGCACCAGGACGTGCTGGCCCATGCCAGCATCGGCCTGCGCATAGGCGATTTTTTCGATCAGAATTCCCGGCACGCCCACGATCAACCGGACGCGGTCGCCGCGAAGCACCATATCCTGCGGGGCCAATTGCGCTGCCATCACGATCTGTCCCGCGGCGAGCGGCTGGCGCAGGCGCGGCGCTGCCGCCAGCGATGGCGCTGCCGCGACGGTGTCCCGCAAACCGGTAATTTCTTCCACGCTGGCAGCCACGTCGGCCAGGGTAATGACGTCGCCGTCCGCCATCGGATGCCGCGCAATATGTACCGTCTGGCGCGCACTCACGGTGAGCGGCACCAGCACCGAGCGGTACACGGCGCCATTCGCAATGACGTCGATCCACACCACCATCCGTGCCTGCAAAGGTGGCTGCGCCAGCGGCCTGGGACGCAGCATGACGGAGCCGGTTGGCACATCGACCAGCGGCAGGGCGGTGGCGAGCGCGACCTCAACCTGCGCCTGCGGGTATTGTTGCGTGAGCGCATTGCGCAAAAATTGCACGGCCGTGTCGGCGACCTGGCCGGCATCGAGTGGCTGGCCGCGTCGATGCATTTGTACAGCCTGCGCGCCGCTCCAGCTGAGTTGGGTGAGCGCCGGCACCCGCGAACGCAGGATGTTTTCCAGTTCGGGCCGTGTCATTTGCGTAGCCTGTCCCACCAGCGGGGCACGCGTCACCACGCAGGCAGCAAGCTGCTGCTGCAGTGTACTGTCCGGGGAGCTGATGTTGGCAAGCTCGGCAAGCCGCACGTGGGGCTGATCGAGCATGGCGCTGGCATGCAATACAAGGTGGACTGTCTTGGCAGAGTCGCTCATCGATTGCTCTGCCTCCGCGGAAGTTGCCAGCAGGCAGAGCAAAGCGATAACCGTGCGCACCAGAGATACTAAAGTAGACACGTGATTGACCTTACTTGCGCAGATTGTTGCTCATCGCAAGCATCTCATCGGCTGCCTGGATTACTTTGACATTGCTTTCATACGCACGCTGGGCTGCCATCAGACCGACCATTTCCTCGATCAGATTGACATTGGATGCTTCGATGAAACCTTGGGCCAGTGTTCCCAGACCATCTTCGCCGGGTTTGCCAAACATGGCATCGCCGGAGCGCACGGTCGGCTGGTATAAACTGTTGCCCAGTGCCAATAAAGCTGACGGATCGGAAAAATGGGTCAGTTCCAGGCGCCCTGCCTCTCTGGCAGTTGCCTGGTCCTGCCCCTGCACCATTACCCTGCCGTCGGCCTGGATGGTGACTGATTTGGCGTCTTTTCCGATATGGATATTGGGTTTGACGAGCAGGCCGTCCGCATTGGTCAGGAAGCCGTCCGCATTGATGCGCATAGTGCCACCGCGGCCAAATACGCTGCTACCATCGACGCCTGTCATTTCAATGAAACCATTGCCTTGGATGGCGATATCCATTGGCATGTCGGTTTTTTTTAGCTCGCCCGCAGTAAATATCTGGGCCAGGGAAAAAATACCGACACCATTTCCGCGCCATATGCGACTAGCACTGTCGGTATCGTCCTTGCGGTTGACGCGGCTCACTTCATTCGATACCAGATCCTCAAAGCTGACACGACCCTTCTTGAAACCTGGCGTATTCACATTCGCCAAATTGTTGGCGATCGTATCCACACTTTTCTGTTGAGTATGCATGCCGGTTGCGGCGATAAATAAGGCGTCACTCATGGCTGTTAAAATTCTCCAAGCTTGGTAAATGCTTTGCCAAGCACCTCGTCATAACCCTGCATCACCTTTTGCAACGACTCAAAATGGCGCATGGTTGCCGTCAAGTGCACCATCTCCTGTGCCGAATCGACGTTGGAGTTTTCTTCGAATCCCGCTTTCAGCCTTGGTTCACGGGCGGTGAAATCAATTTGCGTATCGCCTTGGCGGTACATGCCGCCACCGCTTGGCAGCAAGGCATCCGGGTGGGTGAATTGAACGAGCTTCAGGCGGCCGATCAGGTTATCGCCTTGCCGCACATCGCCATTTGCCTCAATAGAAAATGGCGCATCGCTCAATACCAGTTCGCCGCCGACTCCCATCATAGGCAGTCCTTGGGCGCCCACCAGCCGTCCATTCACATCGGTATGAAAACTGCCCTGGCGCGTATATTGCGTCCCGTTGGGACCGGCGAGCTCAAAAAAACCGTCACCCTCAATGGCGACATCCTGCATTTTCGCTGTGTAGCGCAGCGTGGCGGCGGTCGTATCAATCGACGTTTTTGCGCCTTCTGCAACGGACCGCAGCGCCACGCCAGATGCGCGGACGTCGTCCATTTGACTTGCAAACTGCTGCGTTACCATCACTTGCCTTTTATAGCCAGGTGTCAGTGCATTGGCCAGATTATGGCTAATGCCATCGAGCTTGAGAATATCCTGCTGCATCGCCGTCGCAGCAATCGCCATCACATCCATCTTGCTCACACCTCTAATTCGCACGGGATACATATTATTTCATAATAATAAATAAAATACATAGAAATTTCACCAATTTTTATTTTCATCCTTCTTTATCAAAAATATGCGACTTCTGGAAATTAATTTAGAATTGTTAATTCTAACTAATTGTAACTAAATAGGTGTATATTGATTAATGTTATCACAAGATAAATTGTTGAGCCGTTGATTAATATTTTATCGATTTAATTTTCAGGAAAAGAAAAATACGCAGTCGGGCTAAACAATTCAAAAAGGGCGTGGATACATTTCACAGAACAGCCTGGATACCGCCAGGCACGCGCAGTATTGGCCGTAGCGCACAGCTTGGCCGGCTGCGCTTTCCTTTTATATGATCAACTCGAGAGATTTTCCATGGTAGGAATCGTAAGCGGCAACGGACTTGGACTAAGCAATGGCTCCCTGCATAATCTGGGACCAGGCGGCTTGATAGGCACTGCCGTTGTGGGCCATGATGGTTCGCGCGCTTACCTGAATGCCGCCACGGGCAATCTGATGCTGCAATCGCAGGACGAGTTCCTGGCCGCAGCGGGCATTGACGCGTATCTGCTGCGCACCTACAACAGCCAGGGGCAGGCAACGGATGGCAGTGGTGCTGCCGGCGATGGCGACAATGGCGATAACTGGCGCATGAGCGCCTACGCCAAAGTGTTTCAGCTGACAGGCGAAATCAACAGTGCTGGCAGCACCGTTACGCGGGTTGGCGGCGATGGCGCCACCGAACTTTATACTTATGATCCGGAAAAAGGGCAGTATGTCGGCACGGCAGGTGCAGGCGCTTATAGCTCGCTGTCGTACGAAGCGGGTGGCGCCGCGCCGGCGCGCTGGACATGGATAGACGGGACTAACCTTGCACGCGAAACCTACGATGCAGACGGACGCCTGGTGTCGGCTCAGGATGCGAACGGTAATCTCACCGGTTTCACTTACGATGCCGCAGGCCTGATCAACAGCATGGTCGCCGCCTCTGGCGATACGACCTTGTTTGACTATGCCGGTACCAATCTTACCAGCATCCGCGTTGTGAGCCAGGGAGTCACCCAGACGGCAACTCGTTATGCCTACGACAGCGCCAACCGCCTGACCAGCGTCAGTGTCGATCTCACGCCGGAAGACAATAGTATTGCCGATGGCAATGTCTACCTCACCAGTTATGGTTACGATGGCGACAGCATCCGTCTCACCGGCATCAGCCAGAGCGACGGCAGCAGTCAGGCGTTCACCTATGTGCTGGCGGCAGGGCAGTACCGCCTGGCGAGCATAACGGATGCGTCGGGGCAGACCACCAGATGGTCATATGATACCGAGGCGCGCACCACCGCCATGACCGATGCACTGGGCGCGGTGACGCTGTTTGCTTACGATACCGCAGGCCAATTACTGAGCGTTACCGCGCCCGCAGTGAACGGAACGACGGCACGCACCAGCTATACCTATGATGCGCATGGCAATGTAATCCGGATTGTCGACGCCAACCTGAACAGCGTGACGATGGCATATGACGTCAATGGCAACCAGATTCTGCAGTCTGATGGCTTGGGCAATACCACCGTCAGTACCTATGACGGCGCCAATCAACTAATGACCCGCACCTTGCGGCCATCGGAAACCTATACACTGCAATCGGCCTCACTGAGCCAGACCAGCCGGTATGTGCATGATGCGGCCGGCAACCTGCGCTTTGATATCAGCCCGGCGGGCCGAGTAAGCGAATACCGCTACAACAGCCTGGGCCAGCGCACGGCACAGATCCACTATCCATATACCGCTTATGCTGTTGGCGGTCTGGATGCCACAACGTCGCCGACACTGGCGCAAATGGCGCAGTGGAGCGATGAGCAGGACCCATCCCGTGTAGAGCGGATCGACTATTCCTACGATTTCCGCGGCCAGCTTGCGAGCCAGACCGATGCCACGCAAGCCAATACGATCTATGTAAGGGATCAGCGCGGCAACCTGCTGCAATCGATTGATGCGCGTGGTGCAACAACGAGTTATACGTATGATGGCCTGAACCGGCTGCTGACAACAACAGACAGCCTCGGGCAGCAGAGCGTGATCCAGTACGATGACGCGCACGGCAGGACGATTTCCTTGCTGACCAACGGCCTGCAATCGATTTCCACCTACACGGCCGACGGCCGGCTGGCCAGCGTGATTGAAAATGATACCCGTAATAATACCGTGCTTGGCACCACACGCTATACCTACGACGCCGCAGACCATCTGATTGCTCGGCAAGATCCGCTGGGCCTGACCACGCACTACTTGTATGACGCAGCCGGACGGCAAGTCGGCGAAGTGGATCCCACTGGCGCGCTGACGGAGAAAGCGTTCGACAGGAATGGTAACCTGGTGCGGCAGATTGCGTATGCGACCCTGGTGGCACCGTCCCTGCTGGCTGACAGCGCCGGGACGCCGTTGAATCCATCATTGGCATCGGTCCGCCCGGCCGCCAGCAGCGCGGACCGCCTCACTCGCAATCTATATGATGCCGATAACCGCTTGCAGTGGAGCTTTGACGCAGCCGGCAACGGCATCAGAAATACCTATGATGCGGCGTCACGGCTGACTGGCATCTTCAAAACCGGAACGCCACCCTACGTCTTATTCTATTCCGATGCCGATGCCTTCATTTATCCCTACGGATCTGAAAGCGACCGCTACAGCCGTATCTTTTACGACGGCGACGGCCTGGTAAACGCCACGCTGGATGCTGAATCGTATCTGATCCGCTATCAGTATGACGCTGCGGGGCACCAGGTAGGCCAACTGGCCTATGCCACGCAAGCGGCTACTGCCGGATCGGTCACCACCGATACGCTGGACATGCTGATTCCAATCGAATCGGTAAATGACATCCAGGTGCGGTTTTTCTACAATGTGCGTGGACAGCAGACGGGCAGGCTCGACGGTAACGGCTACCTGACCGAAACACGCTACGATGACAACGGCAATGTGACGGCGGTCATTCGCTATAGCAATCCTGCACGCGACTATGTGCAAGGCGCGGCATTGGATGAGGTACGTCCCGTTGCGGCAGCCGGCGACCAACTTGTCACGTTCAGCTATACGGCGCGCAATCAACTCGTTGCGCAGAGCGACGCCAGCGGTGCGGTTACACGTTATGCCTACGATGAGTCAGGTGCGCTGATTGCCGTCACGACGGCGGCCCAAAGCGAAGAGCAGCGCAGCGAGCATATCCGGGTTGACCTGCTCGGGCGCATCATCGGAAGATTGTCGGGTAGCGCGGTGGTGCTGCTCGATGGTGACGCTGCACATGATGCTGCGGTCTGGGCTGCGCACGCGCAAAGCTACACCTACGACGCTGACGGTCGCATGACCACATCAAAAGATAGCGCCGGCAATACGACCTTGTATTTCTATGACGCCGCGAGCCGGTTGACGCATAGCGTCAACGCCATGGGCGAAGTACAAGGAACCACGTATGATGCGTTCGGAGATGCGGTGGGCACGACACGTTACGCGGGCCGGATCGCGGTCTCGTCGCTGTCAGGCGGCGACAATGCCGCGCTGGCGACGCTGTTCGCCGCGCTTGCCAATCCGCTGGCCGACGCTAGCACGGCGGCCCGCTACAATCTGAGCGGACAGGCGATCGCCTTGACCGATGCACTGGGCAAGACGGCCACCCTTACCTATGATGCCTTCGGCAACCTTACGAAAGAGGTTCGCGCCGGCAGCGGCAGCAGTCTTGAAACCTCGCGATTTGCCTATGACAAGCGTGGTTTACAGACCAGCCGCGGCGGTGAGGTGGACTATGCCTTGGTATCAGATACCATCCAGTACGATGCGTTTGGACGCATGGTCTCCACTACGAATCCCAAAGGGCAGCAGTTTCTTACCGAATATGACCGGGCCGGCCGCGTGGTGGTCACGCGCGATGCGCTCGGTGCTGTCAGCCGCACGGGCTACGATGCTTTCGATCACATCCTGACCCGCCGCGACAGCTTGGGCAATCTCACCACCTATACATACGACGAGGTCACGCGAACGACAACCATGACCACCCCTGGCGGCGTGCAGTCAGCGACGCAGACCAATCTGCATGGTCAGGTCGTTGTCGTCAAAGACGGCAACGGCCAGTCGACGCGCTACGATTATGATCTGGATGGGAATCTGGTCACCATCCGGGACGCGGCCGGACAGACGCAGAGCAGGGCGTTCGATACGGAACATCGTCTGATGAGCAGCACCGACCGCAATGGCGTGCGGACTGAGTATTCATATGATGTGGCAAACCGCCTGCTGGCCGAAACAGTCGATGCCGATGGGCTGGCTTTGCGCACGAGCTATGAATATGATGCTCTGGGCAGAGCGATTTCCGCCACGGATCCCAATGGCGTCAAGACAGTAACGGCATTTGATCTGAACGGCAACGCCACCCGGGTCACCATCGATCCGGCGGGCCAGAATCTGTGGACGCAGTACACATTCGATGGCCAAGGGCGCACGCTGAGTGTTACGCAGGGCAGCCATGGCACTACTGTCACGACAACCCAATACGACTATGACGCGCTGGGCCGCCGGATCAGGGAGATCGCTGATCCGCTCGGACTGGCCCTTGTCACGACGTATGCATATGACTTGAACAGCAATGTTGCAACCGTGACCGATCCGCGCGGTCATGCAACGAAGTACACCTACGATGCCACTCAGCATCTGTTGGCCAGCATAAATTATGAGGGAGAAAAATTCTCCTACACCTATGACTCCAATGGCAAGCTGACCAGTACAACAGACCCCAAGGGAAACAGCATTGTTTCGTCATATGATGCCGATGGGCGTCTGGTGGCGGTGGCAACGCCGCTGGGCGCTCGGGCCGACCATACGTATGACGCTAACGGCAATCTTGCGGCCAGCACCGATGCTAACGGCAATACCACCGTCTATACTTACGATAGTGCCAATCGCGTGATAACAGAGACGAACGCTCTTGGCCATACCCTGGCGTACTCTTACGATGGCAATGGCAACCGTACCGCGGTGACCGATGCGGCGGGTCATGTTACCCGCTACCAGTTTGATGCCGCGAACCGTCTGATCTCGGAAACCAGTGCTGATGGTGCAACCGTCAGCTACGAGTACGATGGCGCCGGCAATCGTACCGGCATGACAGATGCGAATGGTTACCGCACGAGTTATGCTTATGATGCCGCAGGCCGCCAGGTCGGCCAGACGGATGCGCTTGGCAACAGCGTCTCGCGGATACTCGATGCGGCGGGAAATACTGTCAGCGAGACGGATGAGAATGGTCATACCACGAACCACACCTATGATGGTGCGAATCGCCTGATCACAAGAACCGATGCGCTTGGTAATTTCACCGTGTTCAGTTACGACAAGTCCGGCAATCTCGCCTCGGTCAAGGATGCCCTGGGCACGACATTCAGCTATACCTATGATACGGCGGGCCGTGTTCTGACCGAACCTGATGGCAAAGGCGAGACCAATACGTATGTCTATGATGCTGCCGGAAATCGCGTCAAGAGCAGCAACAATATCGCGACGACCGAGTTCACCTATGATGCCGCCAATCGCCTGATCCGGGAAAAAGGCGTGCAGGGAGATTTCGTCCATACCTACGACCTGGAAGGGAATCGTACATCGACCACCGAGAACGCTCTTCGCACGACGACGTTTGCCTATGACGCAGCCAACCAACTGGTCAGTCAGACGGACTCGCAGGGCAATGTCACTTCGTTTACCTATGATGCGGCAGGTAATCGTACCTCGCTGACTGATGCAAATGGCCATGCTATCACCTATGTTTACGATGATCTCGGGCGGTTGACTGGCCAGACCAATGCCCTTGGTCAAACGACCCGGTACAGCTACGACGCTGCTGGCAATAAGGTGGGAGAAACCGACGCGAACGGCAATACAACCACATATCTGTATGACCAGAACAGCCGGTTAGTCACTGAAACTGACGGAGCAGGAAATTCAACGTCTTATACATATGATGCCGCGGGCAACCGCACCGGTGTCATCGATCCCAACGGCCAAATCAGGGTCTTTCAATACGATGCTGAAAATCGGGTGGTCAGCGTCAGTGACGCCATCGGCCAGGTTGCAGCTTATGCTTACGATGCTGCCGGGAATCGTGTCCGGGTAACGGACAGCGGCAGAAACGTAACGACCTATTCTTACGACGCGAAGTACCGGGTCATCACCATGATCGATCCTCAAGGGAACCGTAGCAGTTTTAACTACTATACGCTCGAAGTCGACTTCCGTGGCCCTGACGGATTTGGGAACACCGATACGTATTTCGACAGCGCAGGCCATATCGTCAAGGAAACGACGATAGATGGTGCTGTTGCCAGCTACAGTTACGACCTGTTTGGCGATCGCGTCAGCATGACGGATGGAAAAGGCAATGTCACACTGTATGCGTATGATGCCAGTCATCACTTGCTGAACCAAACCGATCCGCTTGGCGCCATCACCTCCTACGGCTATGACGCGGTCGGCAATCGTACTAGCATCACAGACGGTAATGGGCATGTCACGCGGTATGCCTATGACGCGGCCAACCGCTTGGTCAGCGAAACCGATCCGCTGGGCAATATCACTGAATACAGCTATGATGCGGCAGGCCAGCGCACCACGGTTATGGATGGCAATGGCCATGTGACGCGCTACAGCTATGACAGCATTGGCCGTCTGAGTTCCGAAGCGGATGCGGTTGGCAATGTCACCAGCTATGCCTATGATGCGGCCGGCAACCGGGTCAGCGTGCGCGATGCCGCCGGCTATGTGACCCGCTATACGTATGACCAGCGCAACCGTTTGCTGAGCGAAACCGATTCGCTGGGCAGTATGACCACCTATGCATATGACGCGGTTGGCAACGTCGCACAAATAACCGACGGCAATCATCAGGCAACGAAATATACCTATGGCCCTGGCAACGTGCTCCTCAACCAGACTGATGCTGCAGGAAACATTACCAGCTACGCCTATAACCTTCACGGTGACCGCATCAGCATGACCGAGGCCAACGGCGAGGTCACGCAGTACCGATATGATCACTACCATCATTTGAATTACCAGATTGATGCGCGCGGCAATTATACGTTCTACAGCTATAACACGCTGGGCAATCTGGTTGATATCAGCGGCTATGCAGCTGTTGCAGCGTATACCTATGATGCAGCAGGCCGCCTGCTGACGGAAACCGGTGGCCCTGGCGGAAAAATGACCTATGGCTATGATGCCAATGGCAACCGTACCAGCCGCACCGATGCGCTGGGCCAGGTCACCACTTACGCCTATGATGCAGAAGACCAGCTGCTTAGTGAAACCGACGCGCTTGGCCATATCATCCGCTTTGTGTATGATCATGCCGGCAACCGCACCGCGCTGATCGACGCCAACGGCCACATCACCACCTTCGCGTATGACGCCAACAACCGCCTGCTGTCGCAGACCGATGCGCTGGGTCACGTCATTTCCTATGGCTATGATGCACGCGGCAACCGCAGCAGCGTCACCGACCCGAACGGCAATACCACGCGCTATGGCTACGATGCGCGCAATCGCCTGGTGTTGGTCACCGATCCTTCCGGCAAGACAGTCATGTATACCTTTGACGGGGCTGGCAACTGGAGTACTTCCACCGATGGCAACGGCAATGTGACCACGTTCGGCTACGACGCAAATAACCGCCTGGCCAGCCAGACCGACCCGCTCGGCAATGTCCTTACTTACGGCTATGACGCGGTGGGCAATCGCATCTCCGAAACGGACGGCCTCGGTAACGTAACCCGGCATACGTATTCCGATCACACGCTCACGAGCACGACTGACGCGCTGGGAACAACAATTCAATTCCTCCATACGCCAATATCGCAGCGAATGACGGAGGCAAATGGCGCGACATTCCTGAAGTCCTATTCGGAGGGCGGGAATCTGCGGTATGAAGACATGGTCGGTGGCGGATATCTTACTTATAGTTATGATGCAGTCGGTAACCTGATCAGCGCTTGGGATTCGCGAAAATTCGCATATGTAGACACGTACAAATACATATACGATGCAGTCAACCGCCGCATTGGCGAAATGGGTGTGACCGGCCAGGTACTCACTTACACCTACGACGCCGCCGGCAACCTCGCGACTAGCAGCGAAGGTAGTGGCCGTACCGTCACCTATGCGTATGATGCCGCCAACCGCCTGGTCAGCCAGACCGATGCACTGGGTAATGTCACCAGTTATTGCTATGATGCTGCTGGCAACCGCATTTCCGTCAGCGATGCCAACGGCCATACCACTACTTATGCCTACGATATCAATAACCGACTCGTTGCCGAGACTGATGCGCTGGGCAGTACTACCCAGACTACTTATGACGGGGCAGGCAACCGCAGCAGTGTCACGGATGCGGCAGGCAATACAACCCGCTACGCGTACGATGGCCTGAACCGCTTGCTCGGCATCACCGATCCCTCTGGCAGCACGACTACCTATACCTATGATGCCGCTGGAAATCGCACTGCCGTGATCGATGGCCGGGGTAGCGTCACGCGCTATGCCTATGATGCCGACAACCGTCTGGTCAGCGTCAGCGACGCACTCGGAGGGGTTGCCGCCTACACCTATAATAGCGTCGGCAATCTGATTGCGGTTCGTGATGGCAATGGCAATGCCATCGCCTATGAGTACACGTCGAGCCATCGGCTCGACACGATAGTGGATGCGCTGGGCAAAAAAAACACGGTATCGAGCAGCGGGCAGCTGATCTATACTACGCCGCCATCGGGACCGGTCAGCACCGCGCTGCATGACGCCGCCGGCCATCTGATCCAGGAAGTCACCTCGGACGGTGGCACCAACATCTATGCCTACGATGGCTTCGGCAATCTTGTGAGCCGCAAGGACGACAAGGGCAATCTCACGCTGTATGGCTATGATGCCAGCCATCGGCTGTTGAGCGAGACGGATCCGCTTGGCAACGTTACCAGTTACATCTATGACGCTGTTGGCAACCGCACCAGCGTCATCGATGGCAATGGCCATGTCACGCAGTATGCGTATGACGCGGCGAACCGCCTGATCAGCGAAACCGATCCGCTGGGCAATGTCACCGGCTACACCTATGACGCTGTCGGCCGGCGCACCACGGTCACCGATGGCAATGGTCACGCCACCACCTCGTCTTATGACCAGAATGGCCGCCTGAGTGCGGAAACGGATGCGGCCGGCAATGTCACCAGCTATGCCTACGATGCTGCCGGTAACCGGATCAGCATGCGCACTGCCGATGGCAACATCACTCGCTATACCTATGACCAGCGCAACCGCCTGCTGAGCGAAGCCGACGCGCTCGGCACGAGCATCAGTTATGTATATGACGCGGCTGGCAACGTTACGCAAAAAACTGACGGCAAGGACCAGGCGACCACGTATGTATATGGCCCCGGCAACCTGCTGCTGAGCCAAACCGATGGCCTGGGCAATGTCACCACCTATGCCTACAACACTAACGGTGACCGCACCAGCATGACCGAGGCCAATGGCGAAGTCACGCGTTACGAATATGACGGTTACCACCACCTGACTCTTCAGTCCGGAGCTGGTAGTCGCGCTACCTCGTACAGCTATGACACGCTTGGCAAGGTCACTGCCGTCAGTGGGTTTGCTGGTTACGTCAGCAATACCTATGATGCTGCAGGCAATCTCTTAACTGAACAGAAGGGCGACACCAACAAAGTCACGTATCGCTATGATGCCGACGGCAACCGCGTCAGCAGTACAGATGCGCTGGGCCGTGTCACCACCTATGCCTATGATATAGACGACCAGCTGATCAGCGAGACCGACGCGCTTGGCCATGTCATTCGCTATGCCTACGACCATGCCGGCAACCGCACCACGCTGACCGACGCCAATGGCCACGTTACCACCTTTGCCTACGACGCCAACAACCGCCTGCTGTCGCAAACCGATGCGCTGGGAAATGTGATTTCCTATGGCTACGACGCACGCGGCAACCGCAGCAGCGTCACGGACCCGAAGGGCAATACCACGCGCTATGCCTACGATGCACGCAATCGCCTGGCGCTGATCACAGACCCGTCCGGCAAGACAGTTTCGTATACCTTTGATGCAGCCGGCAACCAGATCACCGCCACCGATGGCAATGGCCAGGTGACGGCCTATGCCTATGATGCGGATAACCGTTTGCTGAGCCAGACGGATCCGCTGGGCAATGTCATTATGTACGGCTACGATGCGGTCGGCAACCGCATCACGGAAACCGACGGCCTGGGCAACATCACCCAGCATACGTATTCTGACCATGCGCTGGTCAGTACGACCGATGCGCTGGGCGGCACTACGCAGTTCCTGCAGACGCGGCTTTTGGATCGCATGACCGAGGGGAACGGGGCTACATTCGAAAAGAAATATGCCGAGAATGGCAGTCCTCTCTACGAAGACATAATAGGTGGAGGGTCATTTTCATATGGTTACGATGCCATCGGCAATTTGATTAGCCTCGGCAGATCGCCTTATGGAACGACCAGCTATACCTACGACGCGGGAAACCGGCGCCTTAGTGAAACCGGACCAACCGGCCAGGTATTCACTTACACCTATGATGCTGCAGGCAACCGCACTACGATGAGTGAAGGCAGCGGCCGCATTACCACCTATGCATATGATGCCGCCAACCGCCTGGTCAGCCAGACCGATGCGCTGGGCAATGTCACCAGCTATGGTTACGATGCAGCCGGCAACCGTACCTCTGTCACCGATGCCAATGGCCATGCCACCACTTACAGCTACGATATCAATAACCGGGTTATCGCTGAGACCGATGCGCTGGGCAATACCGTCCTGACTGCCTACGATGGCGTGGGCAACCGCAGCAACGCCACCGATCCAGCGGGCAACGTGACCCATTACACCTATGACGGCGGTAACCGCCTGCTTAGTGTCACCGATCCATCCGGTATCACGACCAGCTATACCTATGATGCCGCTGGCAACCGCACTGCGGTAATCGATGGCCGGGGCAGCATCACCCGCTATGCCTATGATGCGGACAATCGGCTGACCAGCGTGGCCGATGCGCTCGGCATCATTGTTTCTTACCTCTACGATACCGTGGGTAATCGTGCTCGCGAAACTGACGGTAATGGCAACGTCACCGCGTACACATATGCGCGAAATCATCGGCTGGCATCGTTCGCTGATGCGAAGGGCAATTCAGCGCAGTTTATCGATGGCGGGAACGTGTTGCACGCGGTATACGCTAGCGGACAGTTCGACTCATATTATTCTGATAACCTTGGCCGCACACTGAGTGGACCCGACAGCGCGGGTGTGACGACCAATTACACGTATGATGCTTTTGGAAACGTGGCGAGTGAACAAATCGGTTATCGCGCAGCAAGTACCTTTGCTTATGATGTCAGTCACCACCTGCTGAGCCAGACTGATCAACTCGCCAATGTCGTCAAGTATGGCTATGACGGTGCGGGAAACCGCACCAGCGTGACCGATGCCAATGGCCATGTTACCCAGTATGCGTACGATGCCGCGAAGCGCCTGGTGAGCGAGACAGATCCGTTGGGCAATATTACTCGCTACACGTATGACGCTGTGGGCCGCCGCACCTCGGTCACCGATGGCAATGGCCATACCGCTAGCTCAGCTTATGATCAGAACGGCCGCCTGGCTTCGCAAACGGATGGTGCTGGGAACGTTACCAGCTATGCCTACGATGCGGCCGGTAACCGCATCAGCGTGCGCGATGCCGATGGCAATGTCACCCGCTATGCTTATGACCAGCGCAATCGTCTGCTGAGTGAAACGGATGCTGCTGGCAACACGACCAGCTATGCGTATGACGCGGCGGGTAACGTCACGCAGGCCACCGATGCTAACGAGCATGCGACGACGTATGTGTATGGCGCCGGAAACCTTTTGCTCAGCCAGACGGACGCTTCAGGTAATACGACGACCTATACCTATAACACTAATGGCGACCGCAAGAGCATGACCGAGGCCAATGGTGAGGTTACCCAATACAGCTACGACTCGTACCACTATTTAACCGCGCAGACTGATGTACATGGCAATGCGACGTACTTCAACTATGATGTGCTGGGCGGGCTGACCAGTACCTACGGCTATGCCGATTCCATCACCAATACCTACGATATGGCGGGAAATCTGCTGACCGAGCAGCGTGGCGACACGCGCCAGGTCAGTTATGCATACGATGCGGCAGGCAACCGCATCAGCCGTACTGATGCGCTCGGCCAGGTGACCCGCTATGCGTATGATGCCGACAATCAGCTGGTCAGCGAAACCGATGCGCTCGGCCATGTCATCGGCTATGCCTACGATCATGCCGGCAACCGCACCGGCATGACTGACGCCAACGGCAATACTACTTCCTTCGCGTACGACGCCAACAACCGTCTGCTGTCGCAGACCGATGCGCTGGGTAACGTCATTTCCTATGGTTACGATGCGCGTGGTAACCGCAGCAGTGTCACCGACCCGAACGGCAATACCACGCGCTATGCCTACGATGCGCGCAATCGCCTGGCGCTGATCACCGATCCATCGGGCAAGACGATCGCCTATACGTTCGACGCGGCCGGTAACCAGGCCACGGCCACCGACGGCAATGGCAAGGTGACGACCTACGCCTACGATGCGGACAATCGTCTGGTGAGCCAGACCGATCCCTTGGGAAATGTAGTTATGTACGGCTACGATACCGTGGGTAACCGCATCACGGAAACCGATGGCTTGGGCAACGTGACGCGGCACACCTATTCGGACCATGCACTGACCAGCACCAGCGATGCGCTGGGCAACAAGACCTCGTTTGTCGACACGCCAGGACGAAACCGTATTATCGATGCTAGCGACCAGGTGTTTGACCAGGTGCGTTTCTATGATGGCAGACCGCAGTATCGTGACGTAGTCGGCGGTTTCCTTACCTATCAGTATGACGCGGCGGGTAACCTGACCAGCACCAGGAGTTCACAGGGCGGCACGGTCAGTTATGTATACGATGTGGCCAACCGCCGCATCAGTGAAACCGGTGCCACCGGCCAAGTCCTCACCTACACCTATGATGCCGCCGGCAATCTTGCTACGGCGAGTGAAGGCAGCGGCCGCACGGTCACCTATGCGTATGATGCTGCCAACCGTCTGGTCAGCCAGACCGATGCGCTGGGCAATGTCATCCGTTATGGCTATGATGCGGCGGGCAACCGTACTTCGGTCACGGATGCCAATGGTCACGCCACCACCTACACCTACGATATAAATAACAAGATCGTTACCGAAACGGATGCGCTGGGCAATACCATCCTGACGACTTACGATGGTTCCGGCAACCGCAGCAGGGTCACCGATGCGGCGGGCAATGTCACCGAGTACGCCTACGACGGCGGGAATCGGCTGTCCAGCATCACCGATCCGTCCGGCAGCACGACCAGCTATACCTATGACGCCGCCGGCAATCGCACTGCGGTGATTGATGGTCGGGGCAGCGTCACGCGCTATGCGTATGATGCGGACAACCGCCTGGCCAGTGTGAGCGATGCGCTCGGGGGGGTGACTACCTATACCTACAACAATGTTGGCAATCTGATTGCGGTTCGTGATGGCAATGGCAATGCCATCTCCTATGGGTACACGCCAAGCCACCGGCTCGACACGATAGTGGACGCGCTGGGTAAAAAAACCACCGTATCGAACACCGGTCATCTGGTATATACCGCGCCGCCATCGGGGCAGCTCAGCACTGCGCTTTACGATGCCGCCGGCCACATGATCCAGGAAGTCACCCCAGACGGTGGCACCCACACGTATGCCTACGATGCCTTCGGCAATCTTGTTAGCCGCAAGGACGACAAAGGCAATCTCACGCTGTATGTGTATGACGCCAGTCACCGGTTGCTGAGCGAGACGGATCCATTAGGTAGTGTCATCTCCTACGGCTATGATGGGGCAGGCAACCGCACCAGCATCACCGATGGCAATGGCCATGTCACGCAATATGCCTATGACGCGGTAAACCGCCTGGTCAGTGAAACCGATCCGCTGGGTAATGTCACCGGCTACACCTATGACGCTGCCGGCCGTCGCACCTCGGTCACCGATGGGAATGGTCATGCCACCACCTCGTCCTATGACCAGAATGGCCGCCTGAGTGCGAAAACGGATGCGGCCGGCAATGTCACCAGCTATGCCTACGATGCGGCCGGTAACCGCATCAGCGTGCGCGATGCCGATGGCAACATCACTCGCTATACCTATGACCAGCGTAACCGCCTACTGAGCGAAACCGACGCGCTCGGCACGAGCACCAGCTATGTGTATGACGCGGCGGGTAACGTCACGCAAAAAACCGTCGGCAAGGATCGGTCGACAACGTATGCATATGGCCCCGGCAACCTGCTGCTGAGCCAAACCGATGCCCTGGGCAATGTCACCACCTATGCCTACAACACTAACGGTGACCGCACCAGCATGACCGAGGCCAATGGCGAAGTCACGCGTTACGAATATGACGGTTACCATCACCTGACGCTCCAGTCCGGGTCGGGTGGCCGCGCCACCTCGTATAGCTATGACACGCTTGGCAAGCTTACTGCCATGAGCGGGTTTGGTGGTTACGTCAGTAATACCTATGATGCTGCAGGCAATCTCTTAACTGAACGGAAGGGCGACACCAACAAAGTCACGTATCGCTATGATGCCGACGGCAACCGCGTCAGCAGTACAGATGCGCTGGGCCGTGTCACCACCTATGCCTATGATATAGACGACCAGCTGATCAGCGAGACCGACGCGCTTGGCCATGTCATCCGCTATGCCTACGACCATGCCGGTAACCGCACCACGCTGACCGACGCCAATGGCCACGTTACCACCTTTGCCTACGACGCCAACAACCGTCTGCTGTCGCAGACCGATGCGATGGGCCATGTCATTTCGTATGGCTACGATGCGCGCGGCAACCGCAGCAGCGTCACGGACCCGAACGGCAATACCACGCGCTATGCCTACGATGCACGCAATCGCCTGGTGCTAATCACCGATCCATCGGGCAAGACGGTCGCCTATACGTTTGACGCGGCCGGTAACCAGGCCACGGCCACCGACGGCAACGGCAAGGTGACCACTTACGGCTACGATGCGGACAATCGTCTGGTGAGCCAGACCGATCCCTTGGGAAATGTAGTTATGTACGGCTACGATACCGTGGGTAACCGCATCACGGAAACCGATGGCTTGGGCAACATCACCCAGCATACGTATTCTGACCATGCGCTGGTCAGTACGACCGATGCGCTGGGCAGCACGACGCAGTTCCTGCAGACGCGGCTTTTGGATCGCATGACCGAGGGGAACGGGGCTACATTCGAAAAGAAATATGCCGAGAATGGCAGTCTTCTCTACGAAGACATAATAGGTGGAGGGTCATTTTCATATGGTTACGATGCCGTCGGCAATTTGATTAGCCTCGGCAGATCGCCTTATGGAACGACCAGCTATACCTACGACGCGGGCAACCGGCGCCTTAGTGAAACCGGACCAACCGGCCAGGTATTCACTTACACCTATGATGCTGTAGGCAACCGCACTACGATGAGTGAAGGCAGCGGCCGCATTACCACCTATGCATATGATGCCGCCAACCGCCTGGTCAGCCAGACCGATGCGCTGGGCAATGTCACCAGCTATGGTTATGATGCAGCCGGCAACCGTACCTCTGTCACCGATGCCAATGGCCATGCCACCACTTACAGCTACGATATCAATAACCGGGTTATCGCTGAGACCGATGCGCTGGGCAATACCGTCCTGACTGCCTACGATGGCGTGGGCAACCGCAGCAACGCCACCGATCCAGCGGGCAACGTGACCCGTTACACCTATGACGGCGGTAACCGCCTGCTTAGTGTCACCGATCCATCCGGTATCACGACCAGCTATACCTATGATGCCGCTGGCAACCGCACTGCGGTAATCGATGGCCGGGGCAGCATCACGCGCTACGCGTATGATGCGGACAACCGCCTGGCCAGCAAAAGTGATGCGCTCGGCGGCATCACTACCTATACCTACGATAATGTCGGCAGTCTGATTGCGCTGCGTGATGGCAATGGCAATGCGACGACCTATCAGTACACCCCAAGCCACCGGCTTGATGTGGTGACGGATGCGCTGGGTAAAAAAACCACCGTATCGAACACCGGTCATCTGGTATATGCCGCGCCGCCATCGGGGCAGCTCAGCACTGCGCTTTACGATGCCGCCGGCCACATGATCCAGGAAGTCACCCCAGACGGTGGCACCCACACGTATGCCTACGACGCCTTCGGCAATCTTGTTAGCCGCAAGGACGACAAAGGCAATCTCACGCTGTATGTGTATGACGCCAGTCACCGGTTGCTGAGCGAGACGGATCCATTAGGTAGTGTCATCTCCTAC
>NZ_JBNYXM010000032.1:0-53755 GCF_051380665.1 Janthinobacterium lyxosi | reverse complement strand
GCGTTCTGGGGCTGTTAGCAGGGCCAGCTGGCTAATTGCCTGCGTATCGTCACTGGCCATCGACTGCAGCAACGTCTGGAAATGGCCTGCATAGCGCTGCGCCGTGGCATGGTCGAACAGATCGCTGGCATACTCGATATGCCCATCAATAATATTACCGTGATCTGTCAATGACAGGCCTAAATCGAACTGGGTGGTCTGGCTCGGCAACTTTAGCGCCGTCAATGTCAGGCCTGGCAGCGTCAGATTATCGGGTCGCGGCAAATTGTTAAAGACCATGATTGCCTGGAACAGCGGACTATGGCTCAGACTGCGTACTGGATTGAGCGCTTCTACTACTTGTTCGAATGGTAGATCCTGATGGGTATAGGCTTCCAGCGCGGTTGCCTTGATCCGCGCCAACAGTGCTCCCACGCTTGGATCATCGCCGAGCTGCGTCCGCAATGCTAGGGTGTTAACAAAAAAGCCAATCAGGGGGTTGAGTTCCGCACGTTCACGGTTTGCCACGGGTGTACCGACGACGATATCGTTCTGTCCGCTCAGCCGTGCCAACAATACGGACCAGGCGCCAAACAAGGTCATGAATAATGTGACGCCATGGCGCCGGCTCAGATTGCGCAGGCCAGAGGCCAGTGCCGCAGGCAGTGTGACTTGGACGCGCCCGCCCTGATAGCTTTGTTCGGCGCTGCGCGGCCGGTCGGTCGGCAGTTCCAGCAAGGCGGGTGCACCGGCCAGGTGTCTATGCCAAAAGCTGACTTGGCGTTGCAAGGTTGCCCCTTGCAATGTATTGCGCTGCCACGCCGCATAGTCGGCATACTGGATCGCCAAGGGCGGCAGTGGGTCGGGCGAGCCCTGGTAAAACGCTGTGTACAGCGCGGTCAATTCTTGGATGAGCACACCGATCGACCAGCCATCTGAAACAATATGATGTTGCGTCACTAGGAAGACGTGATCTTCTTCGGAGAAGCGGAGTAGCTGGCCCCGAATTAATGGACCTTGCGATAGATCAAACCCTTTTGTCACCTCGTCATGATGTGCCGACACTATTGCGGCATGTCTGTCTTCCTCGGAAGCATCTTGCAAGTTCTTGATACTTAAGTCGAAGGGCTTGTTTTCACGGGATTCTTGCATGACCTTACCATCAACGCACGAGAATTGAGCGCGCAACACGTCGTGGCGGTTGAGAATGATATCTAGTGCCGCCTGCAAGATATCTACATGTAACTTACCCGCTAAATGCACGGCATCGAAGATCAGATAGGCTGATCCCGCTGCAGGGTCAAGTTCGTTCAGAAACCATAGGCGCTGTTGTGAAAATGAGCTATCAAGTAAACCATTTCTCTTGGCGGATGTAATGCCACTGCCACTCTTTTCACGATTGAGTACCTCGATGATTTCCTTCTTCTGATCTCGTATCATGCCCAGTAATTCACTTGAGACGGATTCCTTGGCTCCTCGATATGACAGCGAATCACCTTGAACTTCTAGCACAATCATTTTCTCTTTAAGAAGGTCGAGCAGCTTGTATACGTTCATCCAAATATTCCTTGCTTAGTTGTTCTCGAGTGGATTTTCCATTTGCTGCGTTTCAAAAACTCACCAAATGTTTCTATTTTCCTAGAAGAAAAATAATTTCCTTTGAGAAAAATTAAATTCCAGGGGATAAGGTACGCTTTCTGGAAGAGTTGGTAAGTTATGTTAGCAATAATGTCGGTATGGAATCTATTTTAGGAAAACAGTGGTAAAAATAACCACAAAAATCAGAAAAATGTGGTGTTATGTTACCAAATTATGAAGCATTTTCGATAGAAAATTTACTTGTTCTTAACGTTGAATTACTGGTAATATATTTGAGATCATTTAGAAAAGTCGGTAACGGGATCTTGAAATGAGGTGTTCCCGTTCGACTATGGCTTGTATGGTGCCGTATTGCCATTAATTTTCTTCGTATCTATTGCATGCTCCTTAAAGTAATGAGTGTTTCTCTCTGTTGACTTTCAGTAGGATGGATGCTGTTTCAAGTTGATCCTAGATGAAATTATTATTCACTACATCCGAAGGTGTTTGGAAAATGAAATTTCCGTTGAGCATCAATAATTGCAATGGAATCCATGCTGGAATACTTTTTGCCACATCGATTCATTTTCGGCACTCTTAATTCTATCCAAATGTAACTAATAAGATCGCCATCTTCGATATGGTGGTGGTTCATCGTTGTCGCCTTTCTATTTATCCGGAGTCCGAAGCGTGTCTGAATTGCCTAACCCCCAAGAATCTTCATGTGACATTGCAATAGTTGGTATGGCCTGCAATGTTCCTGGCGCGAAAACGCTGGACGAATACTGGTATCTGCTGCGTTCGGGTCAAAATGCAGTTCGGACGCTCAGTGCGGACGAATTGAAAAGAGCAGGCGTGGACTCGGAGCTGGCTTCCGATCCGAACTATGTGCCAGTGCGCGGCATTCTCGATAATGTTGAAATGTTTGATGCTGATTTCTTTGGTATGAGCCCGCGGGAGGCGGAGCTAACCGATCCTCAGCAGCGGCATTTTTTGGAATGTGCCTGGTCTGCTGTGGAAGACGCAGGCTACGATCCCCGTGCAGTAAGTGGTAGCGTGGGTGTCTATGCCGGATCAGGGTGGAACAGCTATCTGTTGCTCCAACTTGCGAGCCAAGCAGATCTTTTGAGGTCGGACGCCGGGCATCAAGCGTTGCTTGGCAACGAGAAAGACAACCTAACGACTCGGTTGTCTTACAAACTCAATTTGACAGGCCCCAGTGTGGCGATTCAGACAGGCTGCTCGTCATCTCTCGTGGCTATCTCGATGGCGTGCCAAAGCCTGCTGGAATATCAGTCTGATATGGCAATCTCGGGTGGTGTGTCGATTACTGTGCCGCAAGGTGGCTATCTGCATCGTCAAGGAAGTATTTTGTCCAAAGACGGTCAGTGCCGAGCCTTCGACTGCGATGCGAATGGTACCGTACTCGGTAACGGAGTTGGTGTGGTGGTACTCAAGCGTTTGGAAGATGCTCTTGCGGACAAAAACCATATCTATGCCGTCATCAAAGCAACTGCCATCAACAACGATGGTGCGCGTAAAGCCGGCTTCACCGCTCCCAGTGTCGATGGTCAAGCCAGCTGTATTGCCGAATGTCACAGTTTGGCAGGTATTTCATCTGATTCAATCTCGTATGTAGAAGCCCACGGCACTGGAACGGAAGTGGGTGATCCAATTGAAATCGCAGCACTTAAACAAGCATTCGGTCCAGCAGTAGCTGATAGTGAGCGTTGTCAGATTGGCTCTGTGAAGACAAATATTGGTCATTTGGACGCTGCTGCTGGCGTTGTGGGGTTGATTAAGGTGGCGCTCATGCTCCATCACAAGGAAGTTGTACCGACTCTTCATTTTAACCGCCCAAACCCTAACCTGAACTTGGAGAGCAGCCGCTTTGAGATCAGTACTACGCACACACCATGGCCGCTCGGCACCGCCCCACGACGCGCCGGTGTGAGCTCTTTCGGGCTAGGCGGCACCAATGCGCATGCTGTGCTAGAAGAGGCGCCGTTCGTTCCCATTGACCGCACAGTCTCGACGGAGCCGCAACTGCTGGTACTGAGTGCACGCAGCAGCGCCGCGCTGAAAGAAGTGGCCTGTGGTCTGTCCCGACATTTGCGCATGAATATGGACACATCGCTCGCCGCGGCCGCATTTACGTTGCGACAAGGACGGACGCCTTTTCAGTTCCGCCGCTTCATTGTCGCCCGCGATATCTCACATGCGATCGAGCAACTTGATCTTCCAGACCATGCAGTCCCCCAATCTGTTCAGTCAGATGTGACACCTGTTCAGGCTACGCTACTGTTCCCAGGCCAAGGTAGTCAGTATGTTGGCATGGCGTGTGGCGCTTACCAATCCAATCCGACGTTCCGCCACCATCTGGATCGCTGCCTGGGGCAGCTTGCCAGAAGACACGATATTGTATTGCAAGACCTTCTTTGCTCTGACCTGCCCCCTACGATTGAGCAAAGCAGTCGTTTGACTCAAACTGCTATTGCGCAGCCGGCATTGTTCGCAGTCTGTTACGCATTGGCACGTACCTGGATGGATGCCGGTGTTCAGGTGCACAGTTTTATTGGTCACAGCATTGGCGAAATAGTGGCCGCAACGCTCGCAGGCGTATTTTCCTTTGATGATGCGCTCGCGCTGGTGGTTGCTCGGGGCGCTCTAACACAAGGCATGCCCAAAGGCAGCATGATGGCAGTTTCGATGCCGGAAGATAGTCTACGCGCCGTACTTCCAGAGAACCTGGATATCGCAGTTGTGAATGATGTCCGATCTTGCGTTGTGTCAGGCTCGGATGACGCTATTGCGTTGTTCAAAGAGAGCTTGAAGCAACGCGAAGTCGCCTGCCAACATTTGCATACATCTCATGCATTTCACTCTCGCATGATGGACGGTGCAGTTGCGCCATTTGTACACTTACTGGAATCGATGACCCTCCATGCTCCGACGCTGCCATTTATGTCAAATGTCACTGGAAAATGGATCACCAATAGCGATGCTACAGACCCGCATTATTGGGGCCGACATCTGCGCCAAACCGTACGCTTTGCCGATGGACTGAACCTGCTTTTTGAAAAAGCGCCGAAGATCTTGCTGGAAGCCGGGCCAGGACAGACACTGACAAAATTGCTCAAGCGCCACCCTGCGTTGCTAGCTGGACAGATGGTCATTACAAGCATGTCGGACAGCAATGTGGGCTGGCAGTCTACCACGATGCTCGAGCAATTCGGCCAGCTATGGATGGCTGGCTGTAATTTGAACTGGAGCATGGCCACGCCAGGAAGTGCACAGCGGATCCGTCTTCCAACCTATCCATTCCAACGCCAACGACATTGGATCAATGCGCTGTCGCCGTTGGCTCCGCCAAAATCTTCATCGGCAGCTGAAATCTGGACCGCACTTCTGCAGGGGGCGGAAAGTCATAGTACGACGGCGTTAGCCAAATTCGATCGTCCTACCCACTCGACACGCAAGGAAGCGCTGAACTTACTATGTGTTGCGTACATTAACCGTGCAATGCAAAAGTTAAGGTTGTTCGGCAAAGGCGACATTGTCTACCCGGCTGATCAATTGTTGTTGCAATCGAACGTGAGTACCAGTTTCCGGCAGCTCTTTTTGCATATGCTTACCACGCTAGTTCTTCACCAGCAGTTGCGCAAGCAACATGATGGCTACTCCGGGTTGCAGCTATGTAGTGACGATGCGTTGAGTCTGTTGTTGCAACAAGCACGTCTAGTGTGGGCCGGAGAAGAAGAGGTTGTTGAACTGTCTGTTGCATGTGGCGAAGCGCTGGTAGCTGTGTTGCAGGGAACGCAGGCACCCCTTGAATTGTTTACTTCAGTGCTAGCGAAAGTCCAGGCGCCAGTGCAGGCCGGGGCATCTTTGCATGACGCTTACAACACGATTATCCGCGGTGGCGTAGAGGCCATCTTGCAACGTTTGCCGGAGGCTGCGCCTATCCGAGTGCTCGAAATTGGCGGTGGTACTGGGGTGGCCACAACGGCACTGTTGCCTGCGCTGCCTGCCGATCGAACCCATTATCAGTTCACCGACATTGGTGGCTATTTCGTTGCTAAGGCGAAAGAGAAATTTGGTTCCTATCCGTTCGTCGACTTTTCTGTGCTCAACATCGATTGCCCACCGCATGAGCAGGGACTCGTTCCACATCAATACGACATCGTTATTGCTGTCAATATGTTACACGTGACCCGTTCCATCGCGACATCGTTACAGCACGTGCGATCCATGCTTGCTCCTGGTGGAGTGCTGCTCATCTGGGAGATTACTCGCAGCGCCCCAGACTTCGATGTCACATATGGTTTGCTCATGGATGCCATTCATGATGGGCGCCGCAACCAGGGCGATCCCTTTTTCAACGCCACCGAGTGGACTGAATCGCTACAAGCAAATGGTTTTTCTCAAGTAAAGGTGTTGCCAAACGATGGATTCTTTGAGGAGCAAGTCATTCTTGCCCAAGCAGATGTACATTCCGAGGGCACTCTATTTGGAGGTGCAGCACCTCGCCTCCCCCGCTCTCCTGTGGGCATGCCTAGCACGCTACTTGATAAGAAAGGCGATATCTCGGATTGGTTCCATGAGATATCGTGGAAACGCCGAGCTCAACCCCGGATAAATAATGAGGATACGCCTGCAAATCAGCGATGGCTAGTATTGTGTGATGTGACACAACTCGGCCTGCCGCTCTCCCGGCGCTTACGATCCGACGGTGAGGACGTAGTCACGGTTGTACAGGGTGATCGCTACCTACGCGAATCGCCCCAGCACTTCGTTATCCGGTCCGGCGAGCTTGAAGACTATGTTCATTTGCTCATGGACCTACAGGAGGATCAGTGGACGCCTAACCATATTCTCCACTTGTGGGGTATTGACAGCGCTCCGCTTATGTTAGCTGCCGATGTGGCGCATATCAACAAGCTGGGCCACTTTGAAGGGCTGTTGTACCTTGCGCAAGCTATCGGAGAGCATCTCGGTTCCGCCCCTATTGGGCTAACAGTCCTCTCTGATGATCTCCATGAGGTCACCGGCTATGAATCGCTTGAACCGAGCAAGGCTCTTTTGCTTGGTTTTACGCATGTAGTTGGCCTGGAGTACCCGCATATTCAATGCCGTAACATTGATCTGTCTATGGGGGGCCTTCCCTTTGAAGAGCAGTGGCTTGGACGTCTTGTGGATGAGCTGCGCCATTCGGCTGCCCCAGCAGTGGTTGCCTTACGTGGTGAGCATCGATGGGTCAGAGGCATTGAGCCGATGCGACTTCCTCCAGTAAAGAAATCACCAGGCCAGTTTGGGCGACTACGTCATCAGGGGGTCTATTTAATCACAGGTGGACTGGGCAAGATCGGGTTAGCACTGGCCAGCCACCTCAGCCAATCCGTTGCTGCGCGTCTGGTTTTGGTTAGTCGCACACAAATCCCTGCGGAACAGGATTGGCAACGGATAGTCGATGACACGACTCATGCCCGCGAGCTTCGTGAACTCTTAGGGCAACTACTCAAGTTAAAAGAGTCAGGTGGAGAAGTATGTGTTGTCCAGGCTGATGTTGCCGATGCGCTGGCGATGGAGAACGCGGTCCGTCTTGCAGAGTTACGCTTCGGTGTCGTTCATGGTGTGATTCACTCGGCAGGTTTGCTCGGCGATGGCGCCATTCAAGACAAATCACTCGGCCAGATCAATGCAGTGCTCAGGCCTAAGGTGATCGGCACCATGGTATTAGACGAGATATTTAAACAGCGCCCTCTCGATTTCTTTGTATTGTTCTCGTCACTCTCGGCCCTGAAGCCGGGTTTCGGGCAATTGGCCTACTGCGCGGCAAACAATTTCGCGGATGCGTTCGCACGGGCTAGAAGCCAACGCAATACCATTTGTCTTAGCTGGGACGTATGGAAAGGTGAGGGGATGGCTTATGACGCAACCGCCCCCGCATTAATCGAGCAGATTAAACAATCCGATTTCATGCAGCGTGGGTTGACCACCTCTGATGGCGTAGAGGTGTTCATGCGTGCACTTGAGTGCCAGCATAGACATGTACTGGTTTGCACGTCGGACTATCTGCATGCGGACAGCAAAGATATGGCAGAAATCTATGCGACAAAAGCAGAAAGTGTTACGCGTACCTCACATCCTGTGCGGCCACAGTTCAAGCACAACTATGTCGCACCAGGTACCGAAATTGAGCATACGCTCAGCCAAATCTGGGGTGAACTGCTGGGTATCGCTGATATCGGTATCGATGATGATTTCTTTGTCCTCGGTGGCGACTCGCTGATTGGCACCTTGCTTGTTTCACGTATTCTGGCCAGGCTGAACGTCCGCCTACCCACGCGCTCCGTCCACGAGTGCCGCACCATTCGTGCCATCGGTGTGGCAGTGGAGGACACCATCCTTGCGCAAGCCAGTGATGACGAGCTTGACGAGGCATTGCAAAATTTGCATCACATTTAACCTGGCGCACGGTGTGGCCTCCCTTAGACGACTACTAGGAAGAATTCTATGAGCTTAGAAAGAAAAGACATTATTACCGCTCTGACACCGGAGAAACGAGCGGCAGTATTGCAAGCCTTGAAGAACAAAGGACTGCATGGACAGGGGGCGGTATTGAAGCCGCGCGCTCGCCAGGGTGATACCGCCCCCGTTTCGCCTTCGCAACAAAGCCTTTGGGTGCTGGAGCAAATGCACGGAAGCGGAGCATACAATGAGCTAGCTGCATTTCGTATTGAAGGCGAAGTAAATGTCGGAGTACTTGAGCGCGCTCTTCAAACTATTACACAACGACATGAGATTCTGCGGACTACCTTTCCGACCATTGCGGGAGAAGTCGTGCAGAAAATTTCTGCGGCGGTAGCCGTTGAGTTGAAAGTCATTAGTCTCAGCGGACTTGGTCATGCGGAACAGGATCATGAAGTGGCCTTGCATGTGGCTCATGCGCGTGCCTCCGAATTTGATTTGGAGCTTGGGCCATTATTCCGTTTGGAGCTATTACAGCGATCAAATGGTGTCAGCGTACTACTCGTCGCCGCGCACCATATCGTTCTCGATGGCTGGTCGATCGGTATTTTTCGCAGTGAATTGTCCGCGTTGTACCAGGCATTCCTCGACGGCACGCCATCGCCATTGGCGCCGCTGTCCATTCAGTATGCTGACTATGCAATCTGGCAACGACTGGAAACAGAGCGCCATGAAAAGCAACTCACCTATTGGAAGGAACAGCTTGCTGACATTCCTCCGTTACTGAATTTATCTGTTGCCAAACCAAGACCTGCTGAGCCGACAAATCTCGGGGCTCGTCATTACTTCAGTCTGTCACAGGATCTGACCGACCGTATTAAGAAACTGTCGCAAGATGAAGGGGTTACGTTATTCATGACCTTGCTTGCCGGTTTTCAGATCATGTTGCATCGCTATAGCCAGCAAACGGTGATCCCGGTGGGTAGTGCTGTTGCAAACCGCAATCATCCTGACCTGGAGAGGTTGATCGGTTACTTTATCAACACAGTGGTAATGCGCGGCGACTTCACGCAGGATGAAAGTGTCAGCCAATTCATTCGACGTACCGGCGAGACTGCGGTGGCAGCGTTTGACCATCAAGAAGTACCATTCCAGTCGGTGGTGGACACGTTGCAGCCACAACGCTCATCGAATCATCACCCGTTGTTCCAAGTTGCTTTCAATTTGCAAAATACGCCCAAGGCCGAACAAGCTAATTCATCCCTGCAACTGATTGCTGAGGATATGCATCAGGTCTCAGCCAAATTCGACCTGATTCTTTGGATGGAAGATCGGGAATCAGGATTACGCGGGTACTGGGAGTACAGCGCTGATCTGTTTGATGCTCCAACGCTGGATCAAATGTGTAATCATCTCCAATCTATCCTTGGGGCCATGGCGGAACAGCCAACCACACCAGTATCGTCACTGCCGATGCTGTCGAGCCGTGAGAGAACCGAGATGTTGGTAGACTGGAATGCAAACCAGGTGCCAGCGCCGACGGATCCCTATATCCATCGACGGATCGAATCGCTAGCACAACGTACGCCCAGTGCGCACGCGGTCACGCATGATGGCGTACACCTGACTTACTACGAATTGAATCAGCGGGCCAATATATTGGCACACCACCTCCGCCGACAGGGGCTGTTGCCCGGTATGTTGGTCGGTTTATTCGTGGATCGTTCATGCGAGATGATTGTCGCCCTGTTGGCGGTTTTGAAAGCGGGTGCTGCCTACATTCCGTTTGACCCCACCTATCCTGCGGCACGCAATGCCGAAGTTGTAGTGAGTGCCAAACCCAGTATTGTTCTCACACAAAGAAAAATATTGGATCGCCTACCTCCGGTCGACGCTACCGTAGTCTGCCTGGAAGATGCTGTTGAGCAGAACCTCGCTGCCTTGGCCGACCTCTCGCTTGCTATTCCGTCTGATTCTCCGGCCTACGTCATCTTTACGTCAGGTAGTACAGGCGCTCCCAAGGGCGTGGTTGTTAGCCACCGGAATTTGTTGTTCTCAACAACGGCCCGTCAACATTACTATGCACATCCTCCGAGTAGCTATCTCCTATTGTCGTCGATTGCTTTTGATAGTTCAGCCGCAGGTATTTTCTGGACGTTAAGCGAAGGAGGTTTGCTGGTCATTCCCGCGGAGGAGCGCCTGCATGACATCGCCTATTTAAACGATCTAATAGCAACCAACCGCGTAACGCACTTCCTGACAATTCCTGCATTCCATAGTGAATTGCTGCGAGCAGCACTACCCTCGCAACTCACTTCGTTGAAGACCGTCGTCCTAGCGGGGGACGTGTGTTCACCAAGCATCGTTGCGCAGCATTTTCACAAGCTCCCCTTGGTCGAGTTGTTCAACGAATACGGGCCAACGGAATGTACGGTATGGAGCACGGTGCACGCGTGCAGCCGATCCATGAATGAGCAAATTGTCCCGGTGGGCAGGCCCATACCGTATACCCAAGCGTACATATTGGATCAGCAACAAAGGTTGCTGCCCGTTGGTGTGAGAGGCGAGTTGTATATTGGTGGAGAAGGAGTGGCACAGGGGTATTTGAATCGCCAAGACCTGACTGCACAAAAATTTGTTAACTTGGTTATTGACGGCATCGACTTGGGTCGAGTGTACCGTACGGGAGACGTGGCCTGCTGGCGTCCGGATGGCACTATCGAGATTCACGGGCGAACGGACCAACAAGTCAAAGTCCGTGGCTACCGTATTGAACTTGGCGACATTGAGGCTGCATTGAAGCTACATCCGGGTGTTGACGAAGCAATTGCGCGTCTTGACGAAACCAGTGAGGGAGTAAAACGCCTTTCTGCCTTTGTCACTCGAACATCCAATGCTGACGTTTCGATCGATGAACTCTATGCCAGTTTGAGGGAGCGCCTCCCTGCATATGCAGTTCCCTCTATGTTACAAATGGCAGTAGAGCTGCCCAAGCTGCCGAATGGAAAAATTGATCGCTCTAGGCTGCCAAGCACCCTGGTCGAGCCGGCATTGAGTAAGGTAGTGAGTCCGATGGAACAGCTCATTATCGATATCTGGAAAGAGACATTAAAACTTCAGCAGGTCAATGTCGACGATGATTTCTTCAAAATTGGTGGTGATTCGCTGCTGATGATCCGCGTGTACAACCAGTTGCGTGATGCATGCGAAGTTAGTCTTCCCATTGTGGAGTTGTTTAAGCATCCCACGCCAAGATTGCTAGCGGAAAAGATTTCTCCAGCGGCTGTGCCGCAGGATGAGTGGTCTCCCCTCGAACGTAGCATTGCTGATATTTGGAAAACGGTACTTAAGTTGGAAGACGTTGGCCGACACGATGACTTCTTCAAGATAGGCGGTGATTCTTTGCTGATGATCCGTGTTTACAATCAACTACGTACCATCGTCGATACCAGTATACCGATTATCGAGTTGTTTAAGCATCCAACGCCAAGCTCATTAGCCACGCTGTTGAGCGCCGACACTGTCGTGGGTATTATATAAGATGCTAGTGCAGTCGACATTGATCAGCAAGGATACTGATGCTCGCATACCAACTGGCGTACACATTGTGGTGGCAGGTGGCGGGCAATCTGCCCGCTGGCTGTTATATCTGCTGGCGGAGCAATTGGCACGCGATGGTACTGCTATCGACGGACTGCGTGTCACCGTTATAGAAAGCGGTTCACAGTTTGGTACAGGCTTGGCATGGGATCGGCACAATGTATTGGAGGTTCACCTTGCCAGTCGAGCAGATATGGTCACGCGGTGGCAATACGGGGATCAACAGCAGTTGCAGTTTGAGCGTACTGCTGAGTTGCTGCGGGAATTCGGCGCGGCGGTGTTGATGATCGACAGCGATGAAGTAATCGATTTGGTGGAAATGCCAGGTGGTTTTCACCTGACGTTACGATCAGGGGTTATTCTCGATGCACAGTTTGCCATTCTTGCCACGGGATACGGTACCAAACCGTGGCGCGGAAAGGCTACTCAATTGGATCAGGAAGTATTGTCTGGACTGCCAGGGATTCACCGCTGTCCTTGGCCGGCCAAAGAATTACAGTCTGCGGTATTTCCCCCCGCAGAGTCTGTAGAACAAAAGCGCATTCTGCTTCTTGGTTCCTATCTTACTGCGGTGGATACTGCTGTGACGTTGGCATCGCAGGCTGGTCAGTTTAATCGCGATGATCACGGCCGACTGCGCTTTGACGCATCATCCGATTTCCACATTTGTATGGCCTCACGATCAGGCTTACTCCCTGCGGTTTGGGGACGTGAGGCCGCTAAACCTTGGAGATGCCGTCATTTCACCGAGGCGGCGCTGAAGAATCTACGTGAAGTCACGGGTAATGGCCAATTTGTCTCCATGGCGGCAGTGCTGCGGCTGCTGGGTGAAGAGTTATGTGCTGCAGCAGCAGAGATTGACGGGAGCGTACCTAAGGTTTTGTCCCGGCTAAGCAATCCGGAACGCCGACTACGAGCGCTTCGCAAGCTGATGTCGAAACGTAGCGCCGCCGAGTTGCTGCAAGTTGCACTGCATGATGTCGTTGCAGATGGCGAGATGCCGCACTCATACCTTGCACTGAGGCATTGCGGATGGCAAGCACCGATTGATAGTGCAATTGCTCTCTGGAACGACTGCTCACCGTGGTTTTCGGCGGAGGATGCCGACAGCTTTGAGGCCGAACTCAAAACTACGTTCTATAACTATATGTTGCCGATGACACTGAATAGTGCGCTGGAACTAGAGGCCATGATGCGCTCTGGGCACCTGTCACTTATCGCCCTGGGATCGCATTATGAACTTGCACCGCACTACCCGACCGGGTCGCGCTTTACTTTGCGCCGAGAGGCTGGCAATTCGGAAGCGCATGAACTCCATTTCACCGATATCGTTGATGCCACCGGCCACGATGGAGATTTGCAACAGTCGCACTCCACACTGTTTCAGTCCTTGTTGCAGAGGGGAGTCATTCAACCAGCCATGCGCCAATTCCGCTATGCGCCAGTTGCACACCGAAGCCGAGTCAATAGTCATCGGGTTCTTGAGCACGCTGGATGTCAGTTCCTACGCGGCACGGGAGTGTACGCGAATCCGCGTACATGTGAGGTCATACCGAGAGGTCACTTTAGTACCGACTACATGCGCACGAGTAATAAAGGACTCTATGCCATGGGCCCCAATCTGTCGGGGCAATTTTCCGATGCGCAAAGCATCGGTCAAGTACAGCGGGATGCTCGACGTATCGTCGCCGACATTCAGAAAAAAATATTGGCCTAGGCACCAGTGCTAATGCACTGCTGTAGCAACCGGGTTTTCACTTCAACATTTTCAGGAGATACACAAATGAATCTTGTTCCTCAGCGATTGGATGGAAGTGGCGGTGTCTTGATAAGCCGATGTAACGGTGAAAGCCTGCTAGATCTGCCAACAGAGTCGGTTAAATCGTTGATGAGGTCGGCAGGTGTCGTAATGTTTCGGGGATTCGATGCGGGGCCGGAAATGATGAAACAGTTTGCAGATCAATATTCGTACAAGTTCAACCGTGATCGTCTCCGTCCGACTGTCGAAGGCAGCGGCGGCCATGTGCAGATGGTGACTGAGGGAATGGGCTATGTCGATCCACATTGCGAACAGGCAAATTCGCCATTTCGTCCTGATGCTCTCTGGTTTACATGCACTAAGCCGGCGGCTGAGGGGGGGGAAACGCTTTATTGGGATGGCATACGGCTTTGGGCAGCACTTAGTGATGAACTGAAGGATGTGTTTCGCCAGAAAAAGCTGCGTTTCTTTCAGCGTTACAGTAAAGAAAAATGGCAATTGTTTCTGGGCTATGACGCGACAGTCGCCGATATCAAGAAAGAGCTTGATGGAGTAGAGGGCGTCTCCTATTTCCTTAATGCAGACGAAGCGCTGTATTTGGAATATGTATCTTCGGCCGTAGTCCAGACGCGTTATGGCCATGTCGAGGCATTCGCTAATAGTTTGATGTCCGAATGGAAGAACACCTTGGGTGATTTGATGACTTTTGATGATGGCTCGCTCATCACTGAAGACATTGTACAGGAGGTGAAAACCGCATTGGACAGCTGTACCGAGGCAGTTGATTGGCAACCGGGTGATCTGGTGTTCATCGATAACTCGCGCTTCCTCCACGGGCGCAATGGTTTTACCGATACTACTCGTAAAATTTACTCCAGCCTAAGCTTCTTAAATTTTTAATAGACACGGCTGAATACGCCAACGATGAAAGTTCGCGTTCCGTAAACCCACCAATGCGGCGACAGCCAATGCAGCCGCCGCATTGAATCACGCATGAATGGATAATTATGCTTCATCACATTTCCTTGGCTGTACTAGACCTCGACCGAGCCGCTGCGTTTTATGACGCGACACTTGCCACCCTTGGCTTCGTGCGGGTATTTGCCGACGATGAAGCCGTTGGATATGGCTATGAGGGCGGTGGCGATAAATTGGCGTTGAAGCTTGCACCCGCCGTGACGATCCCAGGCGAAGGCTTCCATCTTGCCTTTGCTGCATCCTCTCGGGAGCAGGTCAGCCAGTTTTATGCTGCTGCGTTACGGCATGGCGGGCGCTGCAATGGTAGTCCTGGCCTGAGACCCGACTATGGTGAACACTATTGTGCCGCCTTTGTCTTCGATCCTGACGGCTATCGTATTGAGGCCGTTATCAATGAGCCTGTTTAGCGACAAACCTTGCGCCGCGGGTTACAGGACGGTACGCATCCTAGTCGACTCAGTCACCACACCAAAATTTCAATAGAGATAGCAATGTACGAACAAACAACTACTTTAGTAACTCTCCGCGCGGGCGTGCGCCTTATCCCCATGGTGAATAGTTGGTATGCCACACCGTTGCTCGTTTCACCGCTCACCTTTGGGCTGGTGACTAAGCGAAGCCACCTTCCGCTCATCAGTTCCTATATCGATTCACCTGACGTCCATCAGCAATGCGTCGCTACGCCCGAGTTGCGGGGGGGGCCATTTGTGGACTATTCAGGTGATCCGGCTGCTGTTGCCGCATTGGCCAACTTTACCTATGCCGAATGTGCCGGAGCATTGCGTGTTGCAGACGCTATCGAGTCGTTATTTGTGCGTGTAGACGAGGAAGGAACTGGAGGAAGCCTGCGTAGATTGTATGACACAGTGGATGCGTCATTGGCTGGCTGTGTTGAGTTCCACTATGATGCTTATAAACGACCTGGAATACGTTTTATTGAGTCGACCATCTATAGCAGGATGCATGCGTATGCAAAGCTTCAAACCTGCAGACTCGAGCACGTGACAAAGGATGAGCGACCTTTCTTTCTCAGTACACCACTTCTGACCAAGGGGCATAGTACTGTCGACATTCACGCTCCGTTTGGTGCCCCGATTTGGGATACGCTTTATCGCCGCCAGCCGCTTGAAATGGCGGCAGTGATTGAGCAAGTTACCCCCTATTTGGCAGACCCGGACCGTGATATTCCTGTCCTGCTGGAGATGTTTACCCCGCAATTGCCGGATAAAAAACCTCACGGTATGTTACCTACGGGAGCCGCTCGAGTTCGGTATTTCGGCCATGCCTGTGTGTTGTTTGAAAATGCATCCACCAGCGTTCTCATTGATCCGCTAATCAGTTATCCAGGAGAGTCGGACATCGAACGGTTTACTTTTGATGATTTACCTAAGCATATCGACTACGTTCTTATCACGCATGCCCATGTTGACCATTTCGTGCTCGAAACCCTGTTACAACTTCGGCACAAGGTTGGATGCGTAGTGGTGGGACGCGCCAGTGGCGGAAGCCTGCAAGATATCTCGCTCAAGCTAGTATTGGAAAATTGTGGTTTTGATAATGTCATTGAGCTTTCAGAGCACGAAAAAATAGTATTCGAAGGTGGTGTCATTGTTGGCGCTCCATTTTTTGGGGAGCACGCCGATCTCGATATTCGCGCCAAAATGACGTTTGGCGTGACGCTAGGAGAATCGACCTGCGCCTTCTTTGCCGACTCCAATCCGCCGCATCCAGATTACTACGCACACTTCAAGTCGATGTTACCCCCCCTGGATTGTATTTTCATCGGTATGGAATGCGTGGGGGCACCGGCATCATGGTCATACGGACCTTTGTTGCAGCGTACGCTCTCGCGCGCCGAGGATCAGTCCCGTCGGCTTGATGGTTCCGATGCGAAGACAGCAATTGCATTACAGGCGTTTTTCGCCCCTAAGCGTATGTTTGTGTATGCAATGGGCGCCGAACCTTGGGTAACTCACCTTTCAAGCATTGTTTATTCGGAAGACCTTCCGCAATTTAAACAAGCGCGCATATTTGAACGCACCGCGAAAGAGAACGGCAAGCATGCAGAAGTACTTTTTGGAAAAATGGAGCTAGTACTGGCACCGCGCGCGTAACAGTAGGCTATCGCTGGCTACAGGGAGGCGGCGGGCCCGCTTGGCACCAACGACAACGACAACGGCAACACGCGGGAACGGGGCGGTCTACTCGCCTCGGTTTTGGGTACCCCTGCAGCGAACTTGCCAGTGTCTGGACGACACTGGGCGCATGGGGCGACAGCTTTCTCGCCGCTATGCACGCTTTCCACACTTGGTACGCGACAAAACGAAGATGCCCACCATGACCTTTCCACAGTAAAACTACAAGGATACCGAGGCAGATGAATCCAATCTCCCCCCCACAATTGCGCGGTGCGCCTGCACCAACCATCGTCGATTTAGTGATGGAGCGGGCTAGCCATGGCCATGACAAAAAGATTCTGGTCTATTTGGAAAATGGCACTCATGAATCTGCTTCGCTGGACTATGTCCAACTTGATACTCAAGCAAGAGCTCTTGCGGCAACGCTGCTGAAACAATGTGCGACAGGCTCCCGTGCATTGCTCTTGTTCCCCCCCGGGCTGGACTTCGTCATTGCTTTTTTCGGTTGCCTGTATGCTGGCGTTGTTGCGGTCCCGGCATATCCACCAAAGCGTAACCAGAAAGCAGTCAGATTGCAGGCTATCCTTAACGATGCTAGCCCTGCAGTGATACTGGCCACTAGTTCCATCTTGAACCGACTGAAAAATGACGATGCTAACGCTGAAGATTTTAGCCACGTTCCCTGTATCGCCACGGATGAAATTGATCCCGCGTTGGCAATCACTTGGCTTCCAGTCCGGCCGCAACTGACGGATCTCGCTTTCCTGCAATACACTTCTGGGTCCACAGCGACGCCCAAGGGTGTGATGGTCACTCATGGGAACCTTATTGCAAACTCTGAGTATATCCGGCATGCATTCGATTTATCCAGCGACCAGACCATTTCCGTATCCTGGTTGCCTAGCTACCATGATATGGGTCTCATCGATGGTATTTTGCAGCCCATCTATACTGACTTCACCGGCTATATCATGCCGTCAGCTGTCTTCTTCCAACAGCCCATTCTCTGGCTTGAAGCAATATCGAGATTTAGAGCGACACATTCCGGTGGCCCTGATTTTGCCTATAGTTTGTGTGCGCGTAGCACGACTGCAGAACAGAGATCTACCCTTGATCTGAGCTGCTGGACGACAGCGTACAATGGTGCCGAACCCGTGCGTGCGGCCACTCTCGACTTGTTCGCCGCGACGTTCGCCGCCTGTGGTTTCAGAAGCAATTTCTACTTTCCCTGTTACGGAATGGCAGAAACTACATTAATGGTATCTGGCGTTGCGGTCGACTCCGAACCGCCCATCTGTATTGTGGATGCAGTGGCGCTTGAAAGTGGCTTGGCCGTTAACGCCAACGCCGACAGTGCAAAGCAGGTAAGCTTAGTTAGCTCGGGACATGTGTTCGCCGGCACCAGTGTCGCTATCGTCGACCCGGCATCAGCGATAAAGCTTCCTGAGGACCAAGTAGGTGAAATCTGGGTCTCAGGATCGTCCATCGCAGCTGGATACTGGAACAATCCACAACAAACGGCCGAAATATTTAACGCCTATATCGAAACATCCGGCGAAGGCCCTTTCTTGCGTACAGGCGACCTTGGATTTTTTCGTGAAGGCGAACTGTTCGTCACTGGTCGCCTTAAGGATGTGATCATTGTTCGAGGACGCAATCACTACCCACACGATATTGAACTCTCTGCCGAGCGAAGCCATGCAGGATTGCGTCCTTCATGCAATGCCGCATTCTCCATTGAGCGTGGTGGCGAAGAGCAGGTTATTTTGGTTCAGGAAGTCGAACGCACGCAGGTTCGCAGGCGTAACACAACTGAAATCGTTTCGCAAATACGCCGTGCAGTCGCCGTCGAACATGGTTTGCACATCCACACAGTGGTGCTGTTGGCTCCTGGGAAAATCCTCAAAACGTCCAGTGGCAAGATACAGCGTCGAGCTTGTAAATCTGCGTATGAGGCTGGCACGCTGGATGCACTGGATATCAACACCGCCGACGGTGGCGATTTTCTGCTGGCCGATGCAAGCATTCGGGATGAATTGGCACTATTGGCGCCCGAAGAGCAGCGGCGCCGATTGTGTATTTATTTGCAAGAGGTGCTAGGGCGGCTGCTCGATATCCCTCCCCTCCAGATCAATCTCAATGTGGCGGTGGTTGATCTTGGACTGGATTCGTTAGGCACTGTGCAGTTAAGGCATCGCCTCGTCACCGCGCTTGGCTATGTTCTGACGCCAATGGACTTGCAACAACCAACTGTCTTGCGGACCCTTGTCACCCGGATTGCTGCCCATCTATCAGCACCACCTGCTTTCAATAGCGCCGTTATCAACCCATTGGTAGGGGATGTGGCAGACGATGCTTTGTCCCGTGGACAGCAAGCGATTTGGTTTCTCCATCAATTAGATCCGAATGGCGCAGCATATAACATGGCCTTTGCGGTGGACATTCTGTCCCCCATTGACCCTGCCATGTTTGAACGCGCGCTCGGCGTTGTTATCAGCCGTCATCATGCCTTACGTATGCGCATTACAGTGAGGGACGGCGTGCCATACCAGCAAGTAGAGGATGGCGGGGGAATGGATTTTGTCTTGCAGGATACAGCAAGCTGGGGGGATGAAAAACTTAATGAAGATATCGCTGCTTGCAGCCATATGCCATTTGATCTCACAGCTGACCGGCTCTTCAGAATACGTCTGTATGCAAACTCTGCTGCGCGTTTTACATTGCTCATCGTTGCGCATCACATCGTGACTGACTTCCGTTCGCTAGAGATCTTCTTTGATGAACTATCTGCTATCTATGCCACGCTTCGAGCCGGCAGAGAGGCGAACTGGAGACCTGTTGTGCGGCAGCAGGCTGACTTTGTACAATCTCAGGCCCGTTTATTGGCGAGCGACGTTGGGGCTCGCCAGGCGCAGTACTGGAAAGAAAAGCTCACGGATAGTCAACCCGCTTTGGCCTTACCGTATGACTCCCCTAGGCGGATTGGCATGCCTGTTCAGGGAAGTGTGCTCCGCGTTCCTCTGACTAGGATGTTAAGCACTGAAATCCGTCAGTTTGCGAAAGCACAGGGAGTGACACCATATACAGTATTGTTAGCCATTTTTAAAATTCAGCTATTCCGATACACGGAACAGTCCGATATTTCAGTTGGCTCTTCGGTCGACCAACGCAGCGCAGGTGAGTTTCACGATACGATGGGTTACCTGGTAAATCAGGTGGTGATTCGTTCATCAATCAACGCCGACGCATCGATCACTGATGTACTGCTCCAGCTCCGTGAGTCGTGCCAGGGGGCATGGGAACATCAGGACTACCCATTTTCCAGATTGGTTGAGCAGCTGCGGCCTGAACGCAGCAATTCCAGGTCGCCTCTATTTGATGTCATGTTTGGTTTTCTGCGCGCGTCACATCCCAGTGGGATCGGCCAACTGGCATGTCAAGTGCCTGGTCAAAGTATCGATTTGGGGGGGCTACGGTTTGCCTCCCGTCCGCTGCCGCGGCAAGCAACACAGTTCGATTTGATGCTAACGGTGATGGATTCGGGGGAACATTTGACAGCTTGTTGGGAGTTTGATAACGCTCTTTTCCGGGAATCTAGCATTCAGCGCATGCATGGCCACTTTATGACGTTGTTGCAAAGTGCTATCGCCGATCCTATGGTGACGGTGGGGAGTGTTCCACTGTTGACGTTGCCGGAGCGACAATTGCTCGCCCATGAATGGAACAATACGATAACCCCTTTCCCTGCTCACCTTTGCGTGCATCAGGTCATAGAGGCCCAAGTAGCTGAATCCCCCAACTCGACTGCCGTAGTGGACGCTAGCGGACAGCTTACTTTCGATGAGCTTAATAGACGTGCAAATCAGCTGGCCTGCCACCTGCGTGCGAACGGGGTAGGTGCCGAAGCGTTGGTCGGTATCTGTATGCGCCGCAGTATAGCGATGGTGGTTGCGATGCTGGCCGTTTTGAAAACAGGGGGGGCATATATCCCCCTTGATCCTGTGCAGCCGGATGAACGACTGCGAACCATGATCAACGACGCGAATGTGCCGGTTCTCCTTACTGATCGGTCAACAGCGATACGATTTGCCAGCGACGCACGAAAAGTCATCTGCGTTGAGTCTGATTGGTCGCAAGTTCACGACCTGAGCGACAGTAACTTAGCCAATACTGCCGTGCCAAGTGGTACCGCGTATGTCATGTACACATCCGGATCAACTGGTGCACCGAAGGGTGTCATGGTGACGCACTCGGGATTGATGAACTATCTGTCGTGGTGCATCGGTGCCTATGCAGTAGGTGCTGGTTGCGGCGCCCCGGTGAACTCGTCTTTCAGCTTCGATGCAACAGTGACCAGTCTTATCTGTCCGTTACTTGCGGGGAAAAAGGTTGTGCTCGTACCAGAAGACGACGAAATAGCTGCCCTCAGTGAATTGTTGCGAGGTGCTGAACGGTTCAGTTTGGTGAAAATCACGCCGGCGCATCTTGAAATTCTGAAGAGTCATTTCCCGCCCGGATCCTCCAGCGTGGCCACCAATGCTTTCGTGGTCGGCGGCGAGGCGCTACCTGCGCCTACAGTCAAATACTGGCGTGAGCACTCTCCAGCGACGCGTATTATCAATGAGTATGGACCGACAGAGACAGTTGTGGGTTGCTGTGTATATGACGTGGTCGATGTCAGTGGCATCTCTGGCAATATACCGATTGGGCGGCCCATTGCAAACACCTGCATGTACATATTGGATTCACATCGTCAACTTGTGCCAGTGGGTGCTATCGGCGAGATCTATATTGCCGGTGCCGGTGTGGCGCGTGGATATCTGAATCGTCCGGAACTCACGGCTGAACGGTTTGTGTGTGATCCGTTCGGTAGCGATGCGTCTGCAAGAATGTATCGAACGGGCGACCTTGGCCGATGGCTTAATGATGGCAATATCGAGTATGTCGGACGTAACGACTCCCAAGTAAAGATCCGAGGCTACCGGATCGAGCTTGGAGAGGTAGAAGCTGTACTTTTGAGTCTGCCCGACGTCGGCGACGCTGCAGTGACCTTGCAAACTACGTCAAACGGCAGCAAACATCTTGCTGCCCACGTGGTGTACCACGGAGAATTTACGGATCGCCAAGAGCGCCTGCTAGCTGACATGGGGCGCAGCCTGCCTAAGTACATGCTACCTAGTACATGGTATTTCCTTGACCAATTACCATTGACTCCTAATGGTAAAATTGATCGAAAACGCTTGTCGCAACTTACTCAGGAAACTGTTACCAGAGGGTGTGAGCATAGTATTGCACAAACAGATCTGCAACAAACCATCATGCGGTTATGGCAGGATGCGCTAGGCGCTTCACATTTCGGAATTCATGATAATTTCTTCGATGTCGGAGGCCATTCGTTGATGGCAGCACAGATTCATCAGCGTCTGGTTGAACGGTTGGGAGACGTGGTCACGATTGTCGATATGTATCGTTATCCGACCATCAACGGCCTCGAGCAATATCTACAAATGGGTGTAAGTAGCATGCCGCAGATTACGTCCCAGGAGATCAACCGCGGACAATTGCGCCGTCAACACCTACATCGCAAGAAGGGACCGGAGATGGGACCTAATTAACTTGGCGTAGACTGGATACTGCTTGGGTACGTCATCGATGATGGTGTACCAAAAACATGGTGGTGCCGGACACTCGGCGCTACTTACCTGTGCAGAAACCTTAGCGTGCGGCTTGGCTGCAGGCGTCTACTTGACCACGTGCCAGAGGGGGGCAAGTAAAATACGAACCTAGCCTGGAGTGCTGCCGATGGTTACTCTGATCAGCAAAAGAATACTGGGAGTACCTGTTGCCTCAGGTTTGGTTCTCGATTTTTGAGAACGTCGAAAATTCTTGATTGTTTGGTCGAGAGTACGTCGCACTAGTTATCCCAGCGGTCATTGAAGTTCAAAACAGGCTTCCCTGCCCCGTTGTGAGATTTACAAAATTATCATTCATGGGTAGTAGAATAGCATCTGCGATGGGCATCAATTGTTTAAACAGATAATGTTCGTAGTCAATATGCGAGCGTATTGCTTCCAGCGGCTCGGGACCACTGGTTGTCATGATGTAACTGATATACCCACCATTTTGGTAACGCATCGGTCTGCCGGTAGCTTGATTGAAAGTGTCTGCAAGACGTGCTGCCCTCACCTGAGGTGGTCCATTGACCGGATAGTCATTCAGTCGACGTACACGCTTCCGATACGCCAACAAGCCATCAAACTTACCGTCCAGAGTATTCCTGACGTACTCGCGCACATACTCTTGATATGGCTGCGCTTTGAAGATGCGCTGGATTAGACCCTGCTGAAATTGCTGGGCAAGTGGAGTCCAGTCACTACGCGCAACTTCCAACCCTCTGTAGATGACGTCTTCCTCCCCTTTGCCATTCACAATCAACCCTGCATAACGTTTTTTGCTGCCCTGCTCGGTGCCGCGTATGGTTGGCATAAAAAATCGTTGATAATGAGTGTCATATTCGATTTCTAGGAAGCTTTCTAGGCCTAGTTGCTCGTGCAATGTTTGTTTCCACCACATATTAATTTTTTGGGTTAACCGTTGACCGATTTCTAAAGCGTCATTGTTCGACGCCGCATTTTTCAGCGAGATGAAAATCGAGTCAGTATCACCATAGATAACCTCAAAACCCTCTTCTTCGACCAGTTTGCGCGTCAACTTCATCATCTCGTGACCGCGTAAGGTGACTGAGGAGACAAGCTTCGGATTGTAGAATCGACAATCCGTTGATCCAAGAACTCCGCAGAAAGAATTCATTAGTAGTTTAAGTGCCTGGGATAGCGCTTCATTTCGTTGCTGTTTGGCAGCATCGCGGCCTTGCCATAGCTGATTCACGATTGCGGGAAGGCAATGATCGTGGCGAGAAAAAACAGCTCCGTTCATACCGGGGACAATGGATGCTGTATCGTGTGCGGCCTCTCCAGCGATCATTCCCACCGGGTCGACCAGGAAGGTTCGAATAATGGAAGGATAGAGGCTTTTGTAGTCCAGCACGATGACCGAGTCATACAGGCCCGGCTTCGATTCCATGACAAAGCCGCCAGGCGAGTCGCTCTCTGGGATATCGCCGACGCTAGGCGCGACGTACCCCGCTCGATGCATGCGCGGAAGATAATGGTGGCTGAAGGCAGCGATCGATCCACCAAACTGGTCTGCCTGCAGTCCCGTCACATTGGCCCGGGCCATGATAAAAGCCATCAATTTCGTATGCTCAAATATGCGCGAAACCAACTCGCAGTCTTTCAAGTTGTAATAGGCCAATGCCGGTTTGTCTTCATGAAAGCGTCTTTCGATCTCTGCCATTTTGTCGTATGCGTCACCAATATCTTTGCCCTCCCCCAACAAAGTCTGTGCCACATTTTCAAGACTGAAAGAGGGAAAACTCCAGGAAGCGGCGCGTAAGGCTTCGATTCCATCGATTGCCATGCGACCAGGAATCGATGCGAACAGGTGCTGGTGCCGCGAGCGATGTTTTCGCCAATGAATGGACTGGCCTTCACGTCCGAGCAGCAAAGGTGTTTGGTGTTTATCGGCATTGTCTTGTAGTACACGTAAATCGAACTGGATGAGACTCCAGCCAATAATCACGTCTGGATCATTTTCGTTGAACCAGGCATTCAGCCGCTCAATTAAATTCTTTGGTGTTGGGCAATATTCCAAATTAAAATCATGAGCTTCATCAGAAGTCTTATTTTGCTTGTTTCCTAGCATATATACTTGACGATGCCCACAGCCGTACAATGCAATCGAGTATAAGTCTTCTTTGGCGCTCGTTTCGATGTCAAGCGATACCACCCGAAGTGTTGGGCGATAATCCGGTGCCGGCTTGAGCTTGCAGTCCGTGACTAATTGCCCGGCCTTTACTCCGCCTTCAAACACGACTGAGGCACAGATAAACCGTTCCATCAAATATCGTTCGGTTGGACGAATATCCGCTTCATACAGGGTGATGCCGCGCTTTCGCAGGTTCCTATCCAGCGCAGTGAGCTGTCGATAATGTGTAAAGTAAATACCCACGACTGATGTTTGCGCAAATGTCTTCAGCGGCAATGGGCGTATGTCTATACCGGCGACCGCCTTCAATTGGGCGCGGATGAGCGTTACTTGGTTGGCATCAGCAAAGGCGACAGAAGATTGGTTGTTGAGTCGAATTTTCCGAGGTCCATCATCTGTTGCCACCCAAAATTCAATCTCCGTTCCCTTGTCTGTGTCGCGCCAATGGCGTGTCAAAATAAAACCTTGCTGCGATATCATGGACATATCAAATCTTAACGATGAATGGAGGGAGCCTAGCGCTTTTCGTGCTGCGCATGCTCACGGCTGGCGAGGCGTCACCGACGTTGTTCGCTAATATCCGGAGGGAAAAAGCGTAGAGACGGAGCCAACATCTTTGAGTATCGGTGATCATTTCGCGTTGCGCTGTCGTTGTAGTCCAGGAAATACTGATCAGAATGTAGGCGCAGCGGTCATACCAGGCAAGAATCGTTGCTGCAAACGAGGTTGAGATATTCAATCGCAGAGCAAGGGAACCACTCGCCCGATTCCGCAGGTGATGCATGGCGGTCCGATGTTGCCAGTAAATTCAAGCGACTTGCCTCCTCGTCTGCGCGCCTACATCTTACGATTAACCCCCAGTTTGAACATCCCCATAAAACGAGGCTTAGTATCGACGAAAATGGTAAAAGTGGAGCGCATTTGCGTCGAATTCACAGAGACAATGTCCGATACGCCTTACAATCGGCTTTCACGCCACAGAAAGTGGTCGGTGTACTAGGGCTGCAGTACCGCCAATAGGTTAGATATGGCGGGATGCATAGTAACAACACGGATTATGTTTTGTGTGGATGAGCGGCAGATTGGAAAAAGGGACGCCAATGTTCCAAGAAGGCGCCGCAGGCAATAAAAGCGGGATTGAGCAACGATGCTTTCGCATTGTAGGCTAGCGGCGCCAATTGATCGCACAGCATCGTACCGCCAGCCTCTTCAACAATGCACTGCGCGGCTGCGGTATCCCATTCGGATGTCGGACCGAACCTGGGGTACACATCGGCGGCGCCCTCTGCCACCAAACAAAATTTCAGAGAGCTGCCCATTGCCGTCACTGACACATTTCCCAGGAACTGATGCAGCAAATGTTCTTTGTGCGAAGTGTGCGAGCGCGACCCCACAACACGCACTGCTTCCCCTGTCTCTGCGGCAGACACCCGAATCGCCCTGGGAAGAGTTGATCCGTCTTGACGAAACGCGCCCAATCCTTGCGAGGCGAAATAGGTACGCTGCAAGGCCGGCGCATGCACGACACCGAGTATTGGGCGGCCATGCTCAATTAGGGCAATATTGACCGTGAACTCGCCATTGCGTGACACGAACTCGCGCGTGCCGTCTAAAGGATCAATGAGCCAGTAACGAGTCCAGGTGCGGCGCAATTCCCAATCAATATCAGCCCCTTCTTCCGACAATTGAGGCAGTGGTGATAACGCTGACAGGCCCATCGCAATGATATTGTGAGCGGCTACATCTGCGGCTGTCAGCGGGCTGGCATCTAACTTTTGATCAACCTCAAAATCGCCTTGATAGACTTTCATGATTGCGGCTCCGGCTCGTTCGGACAGCTCAACAATCGACTGTAACAATGCACTTTCAGACATGGGTTACCTTTGAGGACTGGTGGATGAAACCATGGTGGACAAGGTGATCGATTACCTGGTCTGCGCATGCGTCTGGTGGAGACATATCTGTGCGTAAGTGGATGGTAGGATTTATAGGAGTCTCATAGGGTGAGTCGATGCCTGTAAAATGTGGGATCATCCCAGCGCGCGCTTTCTTGTAAAGTCCTTTGGGGTCGCGCCGTTCACATTCTCCGAGCGGTGCGTCTACCAATATTTCAATGAACTCCCCTGCAGGGAGGAGCGCACGTACCAAATCACGGTCCGATCGAAACGGCGAGATGAAGGCAGTAAGTACAACGAGCCCAGCATCAGACATCAAACGCCCCACCTCGCCAATTCGTCGAATATTTTCTACTCTGTCAGCTGCGGTAAATCCAAGATCCCGACACAAGCCGTGCCGTACATTGTCGCCGTCCAGCAAGTAAGTGTGAAATCCGCGAGCTGCTAGCCTTCGCTCTATGACTCCCGCAATGGTCGATTTCCCCGATCCACTCAAGCCCGTAAACCATAATAGGCAGGGTCGTTGATGCTTGATAGCGGCACGAAATTTTTGATCGACGCTGTGGTTATGCCAAGAGAGATTTTTTTCCATTTTACGTATCTAACAGGGGCTAAGTGTGTGCATCCGGGAAATAGTATGGGCGATATAGTTGAAAAAAATCAACTTTCTGCAATGGGGAACGCATTGCGTCGCGCGTATATATTTCATCTAATACGGTTACTTGTAGCCAAATTTCTGTAACGGTTCCCTCAGGATTTCATTCACATACTCATGTAGTTCTGATGGTATGTGGGTTTTCCACTTCCCGGGCTCACCAGTACTTGTTATATGATTTCCATTGATACCATCAACTACATATGCTCGCCAGTCCTTGTCCAGCCATCCGCTGGCACCATCCTGTTTACATAGTGCATTCGCACTTTCCATCCTCTCAAGATTAGTTTCTCGGGAGTAAAGCTTTTTAATTGCATCGCGTTTTTCGAGTGAAATCTCAATACCAAAAAATTTTTCTATTTCGGCAAACAAGAAGTCGAATTGATTGAAAAAATCCTCATATCGCAACCAAAGAATGTTCGGTCGTCCGGACCAATCCTCTGCTACTTTATTGATTTCCGTAAATGAACGAGCATCGACGGCATGGTATTTTGCGATAAACTCGATGCTGGCTTGGGTCGGTGGTAGGTCGGCCCTCCCAAGATATGTGCAAAGCACATCCCGAAAATCCCGGACGGTAGCTACAACCATCGTTCTCTCATCAAAATCAGGGCAATTATGGGTTTTTCTCACATCCCCGAAAATAAAATCAAGAACTTGCCAGACAAAGGTTGATCCACTTCCAGGAAATCCATACTGTACGACCTTGGTGCCATTAATTTTTTCAAGATTGGGATCTACTTCTTTTTCAAAGTTCTCGTATTTCTTTACAGATTTTATGGTGTCCACTCGGGTTCTCTCAGACGGGTTAATAAAAATGGCGAATATTTCTGCTTCAACTATATCGAATTTAACAAAATATTGCTAAGGTCTTCAGAAAATATTTTATTCATAAGGGCAGGGATTGCTGAAAGCCGCTACCTCCATTGGCTATTGCTCGATCAAGTGCTGTGGTTCGTGATGACTTCCCCAAAACAAGAAATTATCCTCTTGTGGCAACCGCAGATTGCGGCGCTACTTGTTCCACCAATTTTCCACTATCAAATTTACACACTCGGTCCGCAAGATGGAAGTACCGATCATCATGGCTAATGACAACCAAAGTTTTTCCCTTTGCTTGCATCTCGGGTAATAGTGTTTCATAAAAATGTGCGCGATATCCAGGATCTTGATCGGCAGCCCATTCATCTAGCACGCAAATTGCACTATCATCCAGCCAGCATTGCAGCAGGGCTAGACGCTTTCGTTGACCCTGTGAAAGTGAGATTGTGGACCAGCGACCGCGCTCTGACCTGACTTTTTCTGCCATACCTAATTGGGCAAGTTTTTGATTCGTTAGGGAGTCCGGAACAGTGTTGCCATTTCGATCAAGTACTGATGAAAATAGAAAATAGTCTGAATATATTGTCGAGAAAAGTGCACGATAGGCTGTTGGGGTATCGATGGGCACTTCAACTCCATCGATGCTGATTGCACCACCGGTGCGTTGATACAGGCCATTCATGACCTTGGCATAGGTAGATTTGCCACTACCGTTGCCTCCGACCAGGAATAGTACTTCTCCCCTGCGTAAGCTAAGTGAAATCGGTCCCAATTCGAAGGGTTGTTCACTGGGTTTGCCTGATGTGTAGGTCACACTATCGAAACGGATTTCATCCCAATTCTGATAATTGTTATGATCTTCAGTTGACTCAGGCGTCTTGTGATTACCTAGATTAATACGGGACACCGCTCGCGCAGAAATGACTGCTTTTGCCATGGTTGAGACACTATTCATCACGAAATCGATGGATCCAGCGACAAAAGTGATAACGACAAAATAGGTCACAGCAAGACCAACAACATTGTCTGCGGACGACTGTACTGCAGCGATGGCGACACCTAGTGCCAAGAATAGAAGAACGCTAGTCCAGGCTTGCCCCAAGTGCCAGTACATATCCCACACGATTTGCGAACGCTTTAGCGCATTAACTGATGGGAAAAGTTCATGATTGGTAAAATGATGGCGACGAGGCATGTTTGTGGCCAGCTCTTTTGCGCCATCAAATAAAGCATGCATATGAACATAATACTCGTCCTTTAATTTCCGATAGTGTGCATATTGGCTATTTCCACGATTTAGAATGATCATGGTCAAACCACCACCGACAATAACTGTCCCAAAGAACCATAGAAAGGCAAATGGCGAAAGCCATGCGAGATAGCCAAAGCAGGCAATCGTTGTGATACTGTTCATCAGGAACTGCGGCGCATCGCTTAGACCGTTGGCTAAGTTGTCGATGTCGTCGGTCAATACGCCCAACAATGCTCCCTTGCCTGCAGATTCAAGTGCTGGGTAGTGGGTAGCGAGTACCCCTTTTAGCAGCTCCGTGCGGATAAAAGCCAGTGCGTTAGTCGAAATATTTACTAAGAGAGCGCTGGCTAGCATTTTCGCAAAAAACAATGCTCCCACTCCAAGAAGGTAGCTGGGAAGCCACGTTCCATTCGTTTTGCTATTGAATTTTGCAACCTGACCATTGAGAAAATCAAGCAAAGTGAGATTGGTTAATGCCGTTAATGCGCACAGGAAACCACATAAAAGAAGTATCCATCGTTTTTCATAAAACAGTGCTTTTAGCATAAATTGGAGTGTTGTTAAGTGCTATGAATAATATAGTAGAATAGATAATGTGCCTCATGTCATTCTGACATTTAACTTGCGCACTACAGCATCCACTGAAATTTGAATGTGGCAGCTACGGTTTTTAATGATGTTTCCAATGCAATATCCCTTGAGAGGCCAATTGAGAATGACCGCTCGTGCTGCCAAATATGCCGATACATAATTGATTGATGCTGCTGACGGTTTTGCCATGAGTCAACCTTTGAAATGTCATCCTTAAAACGAGAAGATGATGTGTTTTGCATCAATACCCGCATTGAGTCGCGCGAGCTGAAGTGGAGCATCCCAAGCCAGCGCCATCCTTTGTCAACAAACGCCGGTCTATCGGTGCGGCCTTGCACCCAAATCCTGTTCCACCGGTGGTCCATCTCCAGCGCGGTGCCTCGGATCATGGGCAAGCGCCATCGAACCCCTAATTGTGCCGCACCGCCATTTCCGACCCGATCCGTTTCTTGGTCCAATTGTTTCCCTACAGTAATCTCGCCGGTTATCAAGGCTAACCATGGCAGCGGCGAAGACTCGCCTCCAAAATGCAAAGCAGGGGTGTTGTGCAGTTTTCCATGGCGCCTCGCGCGCAATTGATCGAATCCTAGATTTGTCCAAAATCTGGTTTGTCCTGGTGCATACAGCCAGATCCCAGGTTGTATTTCGCGTTGTACTATCTGGTTTGCGACTTGTTGAGTTTCTCGATCGAGGTAAGTGCGCGTTTCGCGCACCCCCAGATGAAATTCCAGCTCATGAAGCTCGACAGAGAAATTATCTGCTCCTACGCGCGCAGATCCTAAGCGTCGATTGATGTCTGCAGCCATTTTCAAGACGCCAGCCTGAGGCACAAACCCATTGTCATTAACGAAATTGGGCCCGATTGACTCCAGCGTAACTTGGTTTGCCCAGTGAAGCGACCGATGAGAATATTTTCCCAAACCATACCACCCCTTGTGTTGAACCGTGGCAATCGGCTGTTGTTGCACGTTAAATCCGGCGGTGTTGGTTGATTGCATTAACATCCAGGAAACTTGATCTTGTCCTTGTTCAGTTTTGCTGCTCCATTGTCCGTCGATGCCGAGAACGCGATTCACGCCGGCCAAGCCATAGTGTCGTTCAGAAAGGAATATGCCGTTGACGCGGTTCTCACTATGCCAGCGCATCCGCGCTAAACTGATTCGGGAACGATTGTTTTGCTGATACTCATCGGTTCCATAAGGGCTACCGCGTAGTACCTTGGCTCCAGCTTGGTCTCTCAGGCTCATACTTGTCGCGTCGGACTCCGTCCCCCTCCATGTTGCGCGTAGTCCCCAACTTGGGTCGGCCACACTTCTGGAATAAAACGCGGATATTGGCACACCCAATACGTCCGAACTTTCCAAAAAAAATCCACGTTTCTCAGGTAAATCTTGTGCAATGTGACTCGCTCCCACCGCGCTGGGCTCGTCAATTTCAACTTGGGAAAAATCGGGGTTAATAGTAGCGTTAATCACCCAGTCAGCTCGCGGACGTGCATGTATCTCCATTCCGATCGAACTAACAGTGCTTTTCTTTCGCGCCAATCCCACATCATCCTGGATGAGGCGCGTGGTTAATTCAGGGCGAATCGTGAAAAAACTGCGATCTCGTATCGAGGACAATGTTTCCTCAATTCCTAATATTTCCTGCATTTCTGAAATGTAGCTGAGCGCATTTTTTTGCAAAGAAGTGCTTAAAAGCATCATTCCGTTCGCATGAGGAACACTTCTTTCAATCATCATGCGCCACTTCCTATCCTGGCTATAAGGGAAGCGCAAACTAGATAAGGGCCAGCGAACCTCCATACTATAACCATCTGGAAGCTTCTTAACTGCAGCGTCGATAGGAAAATCCGGTCCGAGATCTGTTTCATCATCCACGCCACGGTATAGACCATCTGACAGCACGCCTGCAGTATTTATCCTGACGAATTGTGCGTCACGTCCATGGCCACTGGGATCGACAAAGATGCCAATGAAATCCTGATCCTGGCCTACTTTGTCCCGCCGAGCCAATGTTCCCTGAGGCCGATCTCCTGTTCGATCCCAGGCGCGTATTCCAATAATCAATGCATCCGCATCCACCAGCACTTGCACGCTCGTGCGAAGGCTACCCGGTGCAGCCTTGCCATTATCAGGCTCATATAGATAAAAATGATCATTGCTAGGAGCTCGCGACCATACTTCCTCTTCCAGTATGCCGTCCAGATGCACATTCATATCTTTCCCGATGGCTAAGGCAGCGATCCCCTTGGGATTCGAACCTGTTTTAACCTTTGTATCGGCTATTGCATCAGAAAGGAAAAGTGTTCCTAACAACCACGCGGCCATTATTTTCCCAGTGTCACTTGACCTTCGAACCTCAACTGTCAACACTCATTTTCCTTCTCGTTAATAACTATAAATGCACTCTGTCGCACATCGCGGAGGAAAATAGTGGAACCATCAGATATTTTCACGAGACGCAATTGGTTGGTCTTTTTTACCAGAAGAAGCCGAGCTCTCCGGCAATAAGAAATTAAGACTAAACCAAACGAGCGCGCCATAGCTGCAGAGTCAAGGTTGAGGAGCGTAGATTATAGCAAAATAGTGATTTAAATTGCAATTTTTCTAAAATTGACCGATTGTTCCATGCGGGCCAAGTATATTTTAAAATTGAAAATATGCCTGTACGGTACGGTGTGCCCAAATTTTACCTTGGAGCCATCTATTTTTAAATCATGCTTGAACTCAAGCAACATGCAATGAGAACTCTATTTTTAGTAATAAAATTCGGCCAAACTTTTAACATACGCCTGGAAAGGTAGTTAGAAAAATTTCTAAATAGGCAACTTTAACTTCCAGGAAAGACGATACTGTGCATCAAACTTGACAGCTCCGCCCTTCCAGCGCATAACATTGTTCGGCGAACGATACTGCATCAGCGTCATCGATTGCGAATTGGCTCTTGTGGATCTTGTGCATAAATTCGATGCTGGAGATCATGTCTCCAGTGCGGCAGAACGATTTGATATTGAACATCCGCCTGCCTATCCGCGTGACAGCACGATAGACATGCTCGGCAGTGTTGTGGAGGGATTTGACCGGATGCACTATGACGAGAACCGTACCGCCGGCGTTGATCACGTCGATGGCCGCGTTATTTGCACTACGCACCTCCATCGCGACTTGACCAGGAGCGCCATTTGCCTCTATAGCCGGGGCGAAAAAATTGTTTCGCCATGGGCATATGTAAGAAACATGGCATAGCCCAACTATCCCTATATCTCCTTTGCAAGCTTATATTGCTTCGTTCTACGGTAATCGCCGCAGACTCTAGGCGACGGTACTCCGCTGTTGGTCTTGGATTTATGCGCGGACAACCCCTTGCTGCCGCTGATCCTGCATCCAGGCGGTAAGGTTAGCCAGCGACCGAGGTCCGCTTCATAGATGGCACCGGGGTCAAGCTGATCCGATTTGCATAGCTTGGTCGCTTGATAGTTCGTCTGGTCTGGTTGCATTCGTCTAAAACCCGAGACCATTCAGCAAATATTCCAGCAGCGGTGCAATCGCTTCTTCCTTTGTCATTTCCCCTGTGGACAGCGTAAAGGCCGGCGCAGGCGGCACTTCATATGGACTTCCGATCCCCGTCATATTGGGTAGTTCACCCTCACGCGCCCGACGATACAGCCCTTTGACGTCGCGTGATTCGCACACCTCAAGCGGCGTGCTGACATACACCTCGATAAAACGCTCGGCTCCGATCAGCTCCTTCGCCATCTCGCGCTCGCGAAGAAATGGTGAAATGAGCGCAGTCATGACAATTAGGCCGGCATCAGCCATCAATTTAGCCACTTCGACAATACGCCGAAGATTCTCCACGCGGTCGGCATCAGTGAAGCCGAGATCTTTGTTTAAGCCCTGCCGTACATTGTCTCCATCAAGAATATAGGTGCGCCTGCCGTGCTGATGCAGCGCCACCTCCAAGGCGTTGGCCAGCGTCGATTTTCCTGATCCCGACAAGCCAGTGAACCACACCACTTGGCCACAGTGCCCGTTGAGGCGTTCCCGATCCGCGCGGGCGATCGAGAGCGGCTGGTGGTGCACGTTCTGCGCGCGGCGCAAGGTGTGGCGGATCATGCCAGCAGCGAGCGTCGCTTGGCTGAGCCGGTCCACCAGAATGAAGCTGCCCAGCTCCTGCGAGTTCTTATACGTGTCGTATACCACCGGCATGACCGTGGCCACAGTGCACACCGCGATATCATTTAGGGTCAGCGAGGGGGCGGGCACCTGGCTCAGGCTGTCCATATCCACCTTATATTTGATACTCGTGATGGCCGCTGCTGTCCATTGTGCATTGAGTTTCAATTCATACGAGCGCCCGGACAAGCCCTCCTCAGCATGCATCCAGACAATGTCTGCTTCAAACTGGTCTGTCATCTCCAGCGGCGTGCTGCTGAGCGCCATGACGTCGCCACGCGACACTGCAATTTCGTGATCGAGACAGATCGTCACGGCATCGCCGGCGGCAGCCTCGTGCAGTGGACCGTCCATGGTGACGAGTTGCGCAACCCGGGCGGTTTGGCCGCTGCCGGTAACACGGATGTCGTCCCCAACCTTGATCCTCCCTTCGAGCACGGTGCCGCTATATCCGCGGAAACTGGAGTCCGGGCGGTTCACATACTGTACTGAGAAGGCAAAACGCTGGCTGACAGCTTTGGCCACATCAATGGAATCTAGCAGTCCCATCAAGGTGGGACCGTTATACCAGGTCGTACGAACCGACCTTTCAATGATATTGTCGCCCTTGAGCGCTGACATCGGAATAGCATGGATCGATGCGAATCCCAGTGGTTTGGCAAACGCTGCAAAGTCCGCCTCGATGCTCCTGAACACTTCCGGCTGGTAATCGATCCTGTCCATCTTGTTTACCGCCAGTACCACATGCTTGATGCCTAGCAGCGATACCAGATAGGCGTGGCGCCGTGTCTGGGTCAGCAAGCCTTGTCCGGCATCAACCAGCAGGATGGCTAGGTCCGCAGTGGATGCGCCTGTTGCCATATTACGCGTGTACTGTTCATGCCCCGGCGTGTCGGCCACTATAAACCTGCGGCGTGCGGTCGTAAAATAGCGGTAGGCCACATCGATAGTGATGCCCTGCTCGCGTTCGGCGGCGAGGCCATCGACCAGGAGGGCGAAGTCGATGTCGTCACCTTGGGTGCCAAAGCGCCGCGAGTCTGCCTGCAGACTGGTCAGCTGGTCGTCAAATAGGTGCTTCGCTTCCCATAGAAGGCGTCCGATCAGCGTACTCTTGCCGTCATCCACGCTGCCGCAAGTAATAAAACGCAGCAAGTCCACCTTTTGCTGCTCGGAGAGGAATTGCTCCATAGATACTGGCACCTGTGCATGTGCATCGATGGGCTTGAGCTTGTGTACCATCAGAAATATCCTTCTTGTTTTTTCTTCTCCATGCTGGTGGTAGCGTCGCTGTCGATCGTCCTGCCTTGCCGCTCCGAGCTGCGAGTGCCGATCAGTTCCAGTAGGATGTCGTCGAGCGACGCGGCGTTCGATTCTTCCGCGCCAGTCAGCGGATAGCAGCCTAGACTGCGAAAGCGTACGCGCCGCTCACTGATTTTCTCTCCCGGCAGCAAGCGAAAGCGGCTGTCATCAACCACCAATATCATGCCGTCGCGTACCACCACCGGCCGTTCCTTTGCAAGGTACAGCGGAACGATGGGAATGTTCTCCTGACAGATATATTGCCAGATATCGAGCTCGGTCCAGTTTGACAATGGGAACACGCGGAAGCTTTCTCCCTGCCGTTTGCGGGTATTGAACAGATTCCACAACTCTGGCCGCTGGTTCTTGGGGTCCCAGCGATGTGCAGCTGAGCGGAAGGAGAAAATTCGCTCCTTGGCGCGGGACTTTTCCTCATCGCGGCGGGCGCCGCCAAACACCATGTCGAAACCATGCTGATCGAGCGCTTGCTTCAAGCCTTCGGTTTTGGTGATATGTGTGTGCAGGGCTGAGCCGTGGTCAAACGGATTGATATCCTTAGCGATCGCTTCCGGATTGACATGCAACAGCAGCTCCATGCCGCTCATCTTAGTCATCTGGTCGCGCATCAGATACATTTCTTGGAACTTCCAGCGCGTGTCCACGTGCAGCAGCGGAAAAGGCGGCGGCGCCGGATAAAACGCCTTGCGCGCCAAATGCACCATCACGGCACTGTCCTTACCGATTGAGTACAGCATGGCAGGATTATCGCTCTCGGCCACCGCTTCGCGGATGATGCGGATGCTTTGCGCTTCCAGCCGTTTCAAATGGGGCGTAGGCGCGTGGCGGCGTCCACTGGCTGGCGGTAGATTCAAGACCGGCGCGTAGGCATTCATGCATAGCGTCACTTGTTCTAACGCGGGATTGGCGCGCAGCGTTTTGACCAAAGCACCATGGGGAAATAGGGTGATGTGCTTACCGATGTGCTGCTGCAGGCGCATGAGGGCTGGCAACATATCACCTTCGTCGGTGGGTTCAATCCAGAAGCGGGCATTACGCGCGTCGTTCGCATGCACAATGGCCGCACCGGACTGGTTGTAATGTAGCTGTACGAACAAGGCAAGATGCCGCTTGGAACGTGCCCGTTCAAGCGCCCATTGAAAAACGACGCGGTTTGGTTCGCGCCCCCATTCATCGCGCAGGGATGCCTCGGTCACCTCGGGCGGTAACAGACCCAGCTCGTGCAGCCGCCGCTCCGCTGTACGCTTGGTATCGGCCATTCCGGCGCCCTGCAGTGCCTGGAATGCAGATTCGATATCCCAGGTGCGGCCAGCACCCAACACGGTTGTCGCAATTTGCATATTTTTAATATTTACGGAAATGAATTGCAATGATAACATTGCAAAAATATAAAATGTAAGGAAATTGCATCATGCGACAACATTTCTCCCAAGAGCTATCGAATGCAATACCGAGATTGACTGGTCGGTTGCCGCACTTACTGGAGCAGCGATGAAATCTATCGTCATTATCGGGGCCGGGTTTTCTGGTGTAGCGCTGGTCAGCCAGTTGGTGCGGCAGGCCGGAACTGCCCCGCTGCGCATCGTGCTAGTAAACCGCTCCGGCAGCATGGCGCGCGGTTTGGCCTACGGCACGCGCAGTGCCGACCATGTGCTTAATGTTCCCGCGGGGAATATGAGCGCTGTAGCCGAAGATTCGAACCATTTCCTGAACTTTGCCCGCTCCCAGGATCCTTCGGTGCAAGCGCACTCCTTCGTACTGCGCCGCGTGTATGGAGACTATCTTGAATCAATGCTGAAATCTGCAGAGCAATCGCTGCAGTCGAATCTCTCTCTAGAACGTATCACGGGCGAAGTGGAGTCCATCGAAACCGCGCTGGGCGGCCAACGCATCACCCTCGTCAATGGCCATGTCATTGAGGCCGACAAAGTCGTACTGGCGTTTGGTCACTTCGCATCGCCGCACCCTGGCGCGGCCGCCACGCCGTTCTTTGCCGGCCACCGCTATGTTCGCGATCCCTGGAGCATGGCGGCATTGGACGCCATTCCGCACGATGCTCCGGTGTTGCTGGTCGGCACTGGTTTGTCTGCCATCGATGTGTGTATGACCTTGATGAACGCCGCACCGGCGCGGCAGATTCACATGGTGTCGCGCCGCGGTTTACTGCCTAAGGCTCACCGGAGCGGACCTCCGCGCCGGTCTTCGCATGCGCTGCCCGAGATATTCAACGCACAGGGTGCATCTCTGCGCCAGTTGTTTAAGGCATTCCGGCGGCATGTCCGCGCCATCGAAGCGAAGGACGAAGACTGGCGTGAGGCGTTGAACCTTTTGCGCCCGGGCACCCACATCTTGTGGCAAGGGTGGAGTGACGCTGAGCGACGGCGCTTCTTGCGTCACGTACAGCCATACTGGGATAATCACCGCCATCGTGCAGCGCCACAGCCGCATGGACGCTTCGAAGAAGCCGTGAAGGCGGGCCAGATCCAGGTACATGCGGGGCGTATTGCGACCTTTACCGAAAAAAATGAAGGCGTGTCGGTCCTGCTGCGCTTGCGCGGCAGCGGCGCTCAGCGTTCACTTGACGCTGCGTACGTTGTAAACTGCATCGGTCCGGATTGTGACCTGCGCAAGACAGATAGCCCGCTGGTCAAGCGCCTGCTCATGGATGGGGTGATCCAACCCGACAGACTAGGCCTGGGCGTCGCAGTCGACGAAGAGTGCCGCGTACTGAGTGCGGACGGAACAAAGTCCGTAGATATGTACTACATCGGTCCTTTGCTGAGGGCCCAGTACTGGGAGGCAACAGCGGTGCCGGAATTACGTAAATTTGCCTCGCGCCTAGGCGCAATCCTTCTGCGAGCGACCTGACGTCTGCTGGGTTCTGTCGTGCTGTTGATTCGAAGGCGGAATTTTCCAGGAAAGAAACTGAGCGAGGCCCCAAACTGGACAAGCCATTCCTACCAGCGCATAAAATTGGTTCCGCACGACATTGCACGGATGCATTCGATGGCGAACTGTTCTTTGCGAATCCTGCGCACGCGTTCGATGCCGGCAAGCATGCTACCGGTGTGGTGAAACACTTTGAAGTTGAAACCCTGCGTGAGCACCAGTCTGATGGCACGATGATCTTGTTCAGTTCTGTCGCATTGGCAAGCCTCCGGAGACCGGCCAGGTAGACTACGACGCCTGCACGCTGGACTCGACATGCTCAATTTTAATGGAATGCGATTCCCGATCGAAGTCATCTTGGCACGCATCCTGAATCGCCACAAGTTCACTAGACACCCGCGAGCCGCTCAAAATGCCTTCGCTCAAACTCTGCTGGCGAAAACCTGTCATTAAATCCGTGACGGCGCTTGGGATTGTAGAACATCTCGATGTAGTCGAAGATGTCCTGCCTGGCGTCGTCCCTGGTTGCGTAGGTCTTGCGTTTGATGCGCTCGCGTTTTAGAAGCTGGAAGAAGCTTTCAGCGACAGCGTTGTCGTGACAGTTTCCACGTCGGCTCATGCTTGGCTCCAGCCGATGCGCCGTCAAGAAATCACGCCAGTCCTTGCTGGTGAACTGCGAGCCCTGATCCGAATGAACCATCACAGGATGGGCCGGCTTGCGTCGCCAAACGGCCATCAGCAGCGCGTTCATCGCCAGTTCGGTATCAATCCGTGAGCTCATCGACCAGCTGACGACCTGGCGCGAAAACAGGTCAAGTACCACTGCCAGGTACAGCCAGCCTTCATGGGTTCGAATGTAGGTGATGTCCGTCATCCAGACCTTGTTTGGCTCGAGGACGTCAAATTGCCGCTGCAGATGATTCGGCGCCACCACCGATGGCAGGCCGCCGTCTTTCCACTTGCGCTTGCCGTACCCGGTCTGCGAGCGCAGGCCCGCTGAGCGCATGATGCGGTGAACGCGATTGATACCGCATCGCTCTCCCAGGTCGCGCAGATCGTCGGACACCTTGCGGTAGCCGTAGACCCCGCCGCTTTCCAGCCATGATTGCTTAATGTGACCGAGCAGGCGCTTGTCTTCCTTGGCCCGTTTGCTTTCTGGCTGAACACACCACGCATAGAAGCCGCTGGGATGAGCTCCCATCATCTTGCACAAGCGCCGCACCGGAAATTCGTCCTGTACTTCCTGAATGAAGGCGTACCTTACCCGGACATCTTGGCAAAGTACACCGCGGCCTTTTTCAAGATGTCGCGCTCCTCAGTAACGCGCTTCAATTCGGCCTTCAGTCACGGCATCTCATTAGACTGGGCGCCCTGCGCTTTGCGCTCGACTTCGGGCGCGCCATACCGCCTTTGTCCACGCATAGGCGCTGTGGATACTGACACCAAGCCGTTCAGCGACCTCGGCCGCCGGGTGCCCGCGCTCAACAACCTGCTTGACCGCTGCGACCTTAAATTCTTCCGTGTAACGTTGCCCACTCATGATTTCTCCTTTGCCTAAATTATGGCTCAGGAGTGTCTACGATGGTCGTGGCGATTCAAGTTGCGGCAGCGGCTGGACCGTTTACCGCGCAAGAGTTCGGAACGCGTCACCCAAATCGCCGCCATGGCCAGTCTGTACGCTGTGTCCGCGACAACCGTTTATCGGGCGTTGCAAGCATTTCAGAAGCCGCATGCCGCGCACCGCGCCGACCACGGCAAGCCCAGGATGTTGCCGCAAGCGGAGTTGGAGCGCTATTGCGAACTGATCGCGGCACTGAAACTGCGCACCACCAACAAGGCCGGACGCCACCTTTCCACAGGTCGGGCCATCGAGTTGCTGGAGGAGCATGGCGTGGAGACGTTGCAGGGCTTAGTCAAGGCGCCCAAGGGTCTGCTGCGGCGCCCGACCGTCAATCGTTACATTTCCCTGTTGCGGCTGGACCAGCCCCATTTATTGCGCGAACCGCCCGCCGTGCGCTTCCAGGCAGAGCACAGCAACGACTGCTGGCAATTTGATATGTCGCCGTCCGACCTCAAGCACATCGACAAGCCGGATTGGATCGATCCTTCGAAGGGCGTGCCGACCTTGATGCTGTTCAGCGTGGTGGACGACCGCAGCGGCGTCGGCTACCAGGAGTACCAGTGTGTGTATGGCGAGGACGCCGAGTCCGCGCTGCGTTTCCTGTTCAACGCCATGACCGTCAAGGCCGATCCAGCGTTTCCGTTCCAGGGCCGGCCGAAGATGATCTATCTGGACAACGGGCCGGTGGCCAAGAGCCGGGTGTTTCAAAACGTCATGTTGGCTCTCGGTATCGAGTGGCGCACGCACATCCCGGCCGGTAAGGATGGAACGCGCACGACGGCCCGTTCGAAATGCAAGGTAGAGCGCCCGTTCAGGACGGTGAAGGAGGCGCACGAAACGCTTTACCATTTCCACAAGCCGGAAACGGAACGCCAGGCCAACGAATGGCTGATGCGCTACCTGCTGCGTTACAACGACCAGAGCCATCGTTCAGAAAAGCACTCTCGTCTTGCCGATTGGCTGGCCAACCTGCCGGCCGAAGGTGTGCGCGACATGTGTGCGTGGGAGCAGTACTGCCGGTTCGCGCGCGAACCTGAAAGCCGCAAGGTCGGCATCGACGCGCGTATCGCCATCGGCGGCACCTCCTACCAGGTGGAGCCGGACATGGCCGGCGAGACCGTCGTCCTGCTGTGGGGCTTGTTCGACGACGAAATGTATGTCGAGTTCGATGCCGAGAAGTTCGGGCCGTACCGCCCAGTGTCCGGGCCGGTCCCGCTGCATCGCTATCGCGCGTTCAAGCGCGGCAAGGCGGACGAGCGCGCCGACCGCATCCGTGCGCTCGCCGACCAGCTAGATCTGCCGATCAGCGCTTTGGCCGGAAGCGATATGCATCTTGCGCCGTCGGCCGCCGCCATCTCGCTGCCGCACCAACCATTCGACGCCGAGGCGCACGCCTACCACTTCGCCAGCGCTATCGCCGCCAAGCTGGCCATCGCCGACGAGCTGGCGCGGCCGCTGGCCAAGCTCGCGCCGGAGGATCGCACCTTCATCGACCATGTGCTGGCCGAGACGCTCAACCGCAGCGTCGTGCTGGCACGTGTGCGGGGTTATTTCCGAAACAAACAGACAGGCGGTCATCATGCGGGTTGAAGTTATGGAGTACTACGGGCTGACGCAGGCGCTCAGCCAGGCCGGCTATTACGAGACCGAGCACCACCAGCAGCTTATCAAGGACATCAAAGGGGCGGTCATGCAGGGGCGCCTGATCGCCGTTTGCGGCGTCGTTGGCAGCGGCAAGACCGTCACGCTGCGCCGACTTCAGCAGATCCTGAAGGACGAAAACCGCGTGTCCGTCGCCAAGTCGGTTTCGGTAGAGAAGCACAGCATCAAGCTCGCCACGCTGATTTCGGCGCTCTACTACGATCTGTCGCAGGACAAACAGGTACAGATCCCCAAGCAAGGGGAACGGCGCGACCGCGAGCTGCAGGATCTGGTGAAAAAAGGCAAACGCCCCGTGGCGCTGTTCATCGACGAGGCGCACGACTTGAACGGCCATACGCTCATCGGTCTCAAGCGTCTGATGGAGGTCGTGGAGGACGTCGGCGGCCGGCTGTCGGTGATCCTGGCCGGCCATCCCAAACTACGCAACGACCTGCGCCGGCCGACGATGGAGGAAATCGGCTACCGCACCGACATCTTCAATTTGGACGGCATCGCCGGCAGCCAGCTCGACTACATCCAATGGCTGCTCGGGGTCTGCACCGGCAACAAGGCCGAGCCGGGGGAGATCCTGACGGACGAAGCGATCGATATACTGGCCTCCAAGCTGCGCACACCGCTGCAGGTTCAGTTGCACCTGACGCTGGCCCTCGAAGCGGGTTACCAGACGGGCGAAAAGCCGGTTACGGCGGAATTGGTGGAGACGGTGCTGTCGCGCCAGCTCGACGACCTGGAACCGACGCTGGCGCGCCACGGCTACCGGCTCAAAGACATGACCGAACAGTTCGACGCCAAGGCGGCAGAGATCCGCGCGATGTTCAGCAACCAGCTCGAACCGAAGCGCACGGCCGAGATCCGCGAGCGCATGTTGGCGGCGGGCTTGCCGATATGAGCCGTCATTTGCAGTTAGCGTGAGCCGGCGGCGGTTGAATTCGCGCCGGCGCCGTCGATTGCAAGCTCATTTGCAGATAGTGTGAGCATGTGCGCGCCGTCATTTGCAGTTAATTCGAGCCGAGACCGACGTCGAATGCGAGCATGGCCGGTTTCAAACGCGAGCCGTTACATATAAGCATCTTCGGCGATCCGGCGAAAAAATCAAGCAGTACTAAGGCGCTGCTAGCTGATCCGTTCCACAACCTCTTCAACTCAGGTTGGCCAAAATGACCTCTTCAGGGTCATCCATGACCTCGTTTAGCTCATCTGTGAGCTGTATACAGCTCATTTCCATTAACTGCGAGCAACTTTTTGCTCTTCGATCGCCTTGCGCCCGGAAAAAAATCAAGATCCTATTGCCGGTGATGACCTGTCTGAACCCCTCCGCGATCTGTTCCGGGCCGATGCGGGTTGGCCGATTGAGCGGCCACCATACCGCGTCGACCGTGAACAGGCCCGCGTAGCCTTCCACGTCCTTGGTGCGCACAAAATGCGGCTGGATTTCCTTGTATATTTTCTCGATCTGTTCTCTGGTGACCATGACGGCTGTCCTTGTAATTAAATGACGGTTTCGATGCCGTGGAAATTCTCGTAAAAATCGAGCGGGAATATCTGGCTCGGCGCCGGCGCGAACGGGCATCCCAGCCATTGCGCGATCAGATCGGCTTGCTCCGTCGATCCGGTCCAAGCGAGGCCGGTCAGGGCGGTTCGCGTGCCGGGGATAATCGTGCACGTGCGCGCCTGGTTCCCCCTCAGCACGTCGAGCACCACGGCCTTTTCGTGCGCCGCCGCCCAGCTCAGCGCCTCCAGTGAATATGGGCTTCCGTTGACGCTGACGATCACGTCTTCGGCCGCGAGCCCGCTCTCCCCTGCGGGACTGGTGTCCAGCACGCTGTAGATGGCCGGGCCGGTATCGTTTTGGACTATCAGGCCCACATACGGTAGCGCCGCCTCGCCCACCTCGAAGCCGAGCCGGCGCAGGCAATTCGGCAGATCCAGGCCGGCCGGCTCCATCGCCTTGCGCTCCAGGCGCTGGCCCAGCCCAGGCAGGCGCTCGTCGGCGAATGCGCACAGCTGCGCAACGGTATAGCCCTGGCCCAAGCCGACGTAAGCGTGGTAGAACGCCGCGAACACGCGGTCGAGCGACAGCCCGGGCGCCTCGCGCCGCAGGATGGCGTCCAGTTCGAACGCGATCACCATGCCGGCGTCGTAGTAGTCGATGGCGCTGTTGGCGCGGCCCGGGTACTTGTCGTGGTTCAGATACGTCGCCGCCGACGCGTCGGCGGGGCTGACCCGGTCGTAGGCCGGCAGCGCCACCAGATGCGCATAGTAGTTGGCGACGACACTGAAGAACTGCCCGGCCGTGTAGATCCCGGTCCGCGTGCACGATAGGAATTCGTAGTAGCGCGTGAAACCTTCCGCCACCCACAAGCCGTCGCTGAAGCAGCCCTGCTCCAGATCCAGCCTGCCTAGCGGAAGTGGGCGCAGCCGCCGGACGTTCCAGGCGTGGAACAACTCATGCGCGCACACCCGGACGCTGACCTTGTACTGGTCGTCGTCGTAGAACGTCGCCGGGTCCAGCCCCACCATCGTGCCGCTGAGGTGCTCCAGGCCCCAGCTGTCGTTGGGGTTGAGCGACAGCACGTAGGTGTAGTTCTCGAACGGGAACGCGCCGAACATGTCGTGGTAGGTTTCCGCGATCTTGCACAACCGGGTGACGAAACCCTCGACGCCGCCCTCGTAGCCCACGCCCCGCGTCAGGAATACATGGTGAAAGGCCGTTCCCCGCACCTGCCGCGTGATCAGGTCGAACATGCCGAACGCGACCGGCGTGTCGAGCAGTTGCTCGTAGCCGTCGTATTCCCAACTGCACTCCCCAACCTGCCGGGCGCCGGCCGCATGGTGTATCCGCCAGCCGGCCGGGACCTCGTAGTGCACACGGCATGGCCCGGCGTGCCCCCGCACGCGCAGGTAGCGGGTGCCGAGCAGCACGCCGTTGCGGTCGCCGAGCACGCCGCACTCCTCGCTGAAGTCGACCGACGCCGCCGCCGCGCGGTACGTGACGGTGACCGCGTCCGCTCCGTGCTCGAAGGTGTAGCCCGACCAGCCGTCGCGCCGCAGCCGGACCGCGCCGCAGCCCGGCTGCCGCGCGCGCACGTCGAATAGATCGCGGCCGAACGTCTGGAAATCATAATCGCCGGGGACCCAGGTCGGCGTCGCCAGTGCCAGCGTGCCCGGCGCCAGATCTTCGAGGCGCAACTCGACCCGCAGTTCATGGCGGGCCGGATCCAGAGCCACGTGGTAATCGACCTTCATTTGGACCTCCCGTGCGGCGCCATCCCGGCGTCCTGGCAGGGGTCCCTGGCGTTCAGCATGTTGCCGGTGCTGTACCAGTAGGTCGGCCCCAGCCGCAGCGACGCCGGCGCGCCGGCGATCCCCTGGAACAGCACCGGATGGTCGCCGGCCGCCAGCGGCGGCGCACAGCCGATCGGCGTGCCGGACTGCGCGAATGTGACCTCGACGCCGGCCTGCAACTGCGCCGGCAACAGCCACGTCGGCACCTGGGGCAGCGTCATCAAGTGCTGGTAGTCCGGGTCGGCGGCGATATAGTGGTCCAGGTGCGCCTCCTTGCCGTCGCCGAACAGCATGTAGCTCAGGCTCTGCGGCCGCGGAATATTCTGGTTGAAGGCGCGGAAATAGATCACCCGCACCGGCGTGACCGTGGCCTTGGCGACGATCAGCGGTCCGGGCGTGCCGCCGTTCAGGTTCGAATAGCCGCGATAGATCGCCGCGCTGTAGGTCTTGACCTGGCCCGTGACCAACGCCGGCAAGGTGAATTGGTCGCTGTCGAGGTTGATGAGGTTGTAGGCCTGGCCGGGATGCGCGCCCTTGTCCGTCAGGTAGGTCGTCATGGACGCCGGATCCAGCCGCGCCTGCAGGGTCAGCTGATAATAGTGGTCCTGCTTGGTGAACATGGGCATATGGCTCAGGTAGAGCGTGCTGGTGCCCAGCATGAACATGCCGTGGGTATTCGGCGTATCGACTACCGGCCAGGGGATGGCGTCAATCATGAGCGGGACTCCTCAGTGTGGTGGTGGCGCCCAGGCCGGCCGCCGTGGCTTGCCGGCGACGCTGCCAGAACGGCGCGTCGGCCCAGCGTATTTCCTGTCCATACAAATAGTCGCGCAGCCGCAGGTAGCCGGCGAAACGCGCGTCCATCCAGGCTTGGTGCCCGGCCAGCTCCGCGCCGTCGGGCTCGCGCAACCACTGGGCGATCCGCCGCGCGCCCGCCAAACCTTCGACCAGCGCCTTGTGTACACCCTGCGACGAGATCGGGTCGTAGGCGGAGGCGGCGTCTCCGACCGCCAGCCAATTCGGTCCGGCGCAGCGGTCCAGCCGGACCGACAGCGCGCGCCGCACCGCCAACGCCGGTGGCGCGCCGGTGGCGCGGTCCGCCGCGCCCAGCGCCGTGGCCAGGTGACGCGTGCCAGCGAGATGGGTACGCCAGGACGCGGCCTCGTGCAGGCGGCGTTCGCGCACCAACTCGGCATCGCTGGCGAGCACCACGATCGCCTCCTCCGGGCCGACGCGCGCGGCATACCACCAGCCGTATTCCACCGCCTCGAGCAACGTCATCTGTCCGAGCGATTGTTCTTGGTCGAGCTTCACCAACGCCGCCACGCAGATCAGCCGGTCGTTGACCTGCGGCACGGCGCCCAGCGCGCGCGCCAGCCGCGCGCGCTGGCCGGAGGCGTCCACCGCGAACCTGGCCTCGATGGTGCCCGCCGCGCCCGCGCCCGCCCGCAGCCGGATGGCGATGCCACCGCCGCTGTTGGCCGCCCCCTCGAACGCGGTCCCCGGACGCAGCGCCACGCCGGCGGCCAGCGCCTGCTCGAGCAGGAAGGCGTCGAACTGGCGGCGCTCGATGTGCCAGCCGGAACCGTGCGGGTTGAACAGGAAATCGTTGCAGCCGAGCGCATCGCCGCCCCACGACGACGCGCTGCCGACACACGGCTCCGGGCGCTGCGCCTGGAACGCCGGCCACAGCCCCAGGTCGCTCAACGGCAGCCGGCAGTCGGGAGGCAAACTCTCACCGAAGCGCGGCCTCGCGCCGCCCGCCGCCGCCACCAGCACCACCGAGTCCACCCCTGCCCGCCGCAACGCCAACGCGGCGGCGCAGCCGGCCGGGCCCGCGCCGATGACGGCGACATCGACGGCGGCACCCATGCGTCAGCTGTCCGCGCTGTTCGAGTTCATCGGCCACGGCGCGATCTCCGGCGCGTCCAGCTGGCTGCCCACCTCCAGGTAGAAGTCGGGACTGTAGCGCGTTTCGCCGGCGATGGCGCTGCCCTGGATGACGATCCCGAGGCGGTGCCAGTTGTGCACGATGTCGAGCAGATCCTGGTAGCGGCCGGCGTCGGCGAGATCGTCGGAGGCGGTGCCAGGACCGCGTATCGAATACCGTTGCGCACCCAGCTGGCCGTCGCGGACATCGGCCGCCACGTGCACCGCGACGGGGCGCTGCGCCGGCCACGACCAGTACAGCGCCGAGCTGTTGTCCGGATTGGGGGCGGAGTTGTGGGTGGCGCAGGCGTTGTAGTCGGTTTGCCAAGGCACGGCCATGAACTTGGAGACGTCGCCGGGTTCCAGCGGCGCCGGCATGACACCGTCCGGACCCGGATGCATCGGGATGTAGCCGACCGTCAGGAAGGGCTGGCTATATTGCGCGGCGGCGTAGTCGAGTTCGCGCGCGCGCAGGCGAAACGGCCCGCAGCCCGTCGTTTCCCACTCGGTGCGATAGATCGCCGGATCGCGCACGATGAACGTCAACTCGATGCCGGGAGCGAAGCGGCCGCCCAGGCAGTTGACCATGACGGCCCGGTCCAGGTACTCGCCCGGGCCCAGCGCCATCTTGACCGCCGGCTCGAAGCGCTGCTGGTTCCACTGGGTCAGGAAGAAGTATTGCGTCTGCGTGACCGACAGGAAGGCCTTGCCGGCATCGCCCATCGACAGCGGCATAAAGGGCGCGCCCAGACTGGACTGGTTCGGCAGGTTGGGATTGCGGACGAACGCCAGTCCGGTCATGATGGTCGCGGCCGGATCGTCGGTGGCGCTGATCGCGCCGACCGCGTCGTGCGCGGAAATCGCCCGCGACGGCAGGTTGGTGTTCCAGCGCTGCAGCGCGGGCGCGCGGAAAATCGGCCGCAGATGGTCGTCGAAACGCGGCCGGTAGGCGTCATTGAAGCGGTGCGCGAACAACTCGGGCATCAGGTCGATCTTGCGCACCCAGGTGTCGAACACGTCGTCCCACAGGCTGACCACGTTCAACGTTTGCGGCGCGTAGCTGGGATCGGTCGTGACGGCCCACGCCGGCACCACGCTGGCGGTGCTGTCGTCGTCGAACACAAGGGTGGCCGAGACCGGGCCGTCGCCGGTGTCGTCGAACCAGCCGTCGGCGTTGACGTCGCCATACACGCCGGTGGCGATCAGGCCGCCGATCAGCGGGAACGGCGTGCCGTCCGGCCGCATCCAGCCGCAGGCGCGGCCGAAGGCCGGCAGCACGAGCAGCCGGCCCCGTTCGTCGGTGCGCAGTTCGCCCAGCGTGTCGATCTTGCCGGTCGGTGTGTAGAGCTGGGTGAAGGCGTCGTCCGGGAACGACTTCGGATAGGCCGGCATGCGGACGATGGCGGCGTCGGCCGCGCCGTAGCAGGCGATGGTGGCCTTGTCGATGCGGACGCCGCCCTCGTCGCTGGCGCGGATGGCGCGGGGGCCGGGGTCGATGACCAGCCGCCGGAGCCGCGCCGCGTTGTTCAGATCGTTCCCCTCGGCGGCGTTGCGCAGGTTCAGCTTGGCCGCGTTGGCCTTGTCGTAGACCGACAGGCCGAGTTCATCGTTGAGGAAATAGGAGTTCGCCTTCTTGTTGGCCAGATGCACCGTCCAGACGATGTCGCGCACCGTCTTGCCGTCGACCTCGCTGCCGACCGCCACCTCCACGCCCGCGCCGCTGGGATAGGTCTCGCGTGCCTGCCGCGGGTACTGGTAGATGCGAAAGCGGGCCGCCTGCCGCTTGAGGCGGCCGTTGCGGTCCCGCAGGTCGTCGCTGGAGATGACGGCCGACTCCGTCCCGGCCTTGATGGGCAGGCCGCCGGTGACGTTCGGGTTGCCGGTGGCGATGCCCGGGTCGATGGGCAGGCCGGCCATGGTTTCCGGCCCGAGATAAAACTCATCGCTGTTGCCGACGCGGGCGATGCCCACGGCGGGATGGACGCGAAACACGGATTGCGGTGTCGACATGAATGGCTCCTAGGAAAAGCGCGGAATGGCGTTGCGTTGCCAGCAGGTCAGCACGTCGCCGCCGAGCTTGGCCATCTGGGCGCCAAACGCCGGCAACAGGGGCTCGCCGCTGAACATGCGGTTGAGGGTGGCGAGGAAGGCGCTGAAATCGGCGATCAGCATCTGCTGCGCCGCGTGGCCGGGCGTGGCGGGGGCCGGGTCGGCGGTTCCGCCATAGCACTCGGGCCAGTTCGCCAGGCGGCGGATATAGTCGAACTTCTGGAAGTGCGGCCAGCTGTTCTGGAAGCCGTCGGCGGTGTTCTGGAATTCCGCCGGCACGGTATCAACCGGCTCGGTCTGACCCTCGCCCTGGTCGACGATGATGTCGAGCAGCGTCATTGCCTGGCGGAAGCCGGCCTCGCCGTCGTCGCTGACGTACAGCTGCCCGCATTGATTGTAGAACGGGCCGAACTGGTCCAACTGTCTGCGGTTGCCCCTGACCTCGCCGCGCAGCTGCGTCATGCCGGCGCGCAGGGCGACGTAAAACTCGCCGATCGAGCCGTAATCCTCCAGCGTCTCGCTGGGGTCGGGGTTGCGCTCGGTGCGCCATTCCGGGTATTCGACCAGACACAGCGTGTTGATGCGCGTCCTGTCGAGCGGCCCCAGTTCCGCGCTGTACGGCGAAAACTCCGTGGTGGGATTGGGGGTGTCCAGGTCGAAGTCCAGGTGCGGCACCGCCTTGCCCTGGTACGGCGGCGCGGCCAGTGTCGGCGAATAGCCGTAGGCGTTAGCGACGTTGGCGACCAGCTGCGCATGCAACATCTCCTGGTACACCGCGCTCTGGATCAGCCGGTACGCCTCCGAAGTCGGGTCCTTGATCGAATACATCACGGTCAGATAATACGGAATCGTCCACATCTCGAGATCCACCGCCCCTTGAAAATGCGTGTAGAGGTGGGGCAGCGTCCAGCGCGGCGGTATGGTGAATAGTTTGTGTTTCATGGAACTCTCCTGGTGGATGGGCGCGAACCGTCCCGCTTCATGGCTGCCGCACGGTCGGCACGTCCGCCATGTGGAACAGGAAGCTGTAGTCGCTGGAATAGTTGGTCGGTTTGCTCCAGCCGGCCGGCACGCCCATCTTCGATATGCTGGCCGTCGTATGGCAGGCCAGGCAGCTGGGTTGCGACAGGTGGGGATTCGGGCTGGGGTCGCCAATGCGTTGCTGATAGGTCTCCAGCGTGACGTTGGCCAGGCCGCCCGTGCCGGTCGGCGGCATGGGGTTGCCGCCGGTCAGCGGCGTGAGCGGCGCGCCCCGGATGGTGGTCGACGACGACGGCCACATCGTGCTGACCAGCTGGTAATACTGCATCACCGAGCGCGGGTTGGCCGCGCGGATCGCCGATTGCGTGGCGGCGTTGAGCGCGACGGTGTTGGCGTCGATGGGCTGCTGGCGGACCACCTGGAACGGCGCGGCGTAGTCGCACCCCTTCCCCTGGCAGGCCGGCGCCGTGTTGACGGCGCACTGGTACTTATCGGTGGTCGGGTCGCACCGGGTGTTGTAGTAGGTGTAGGGGCCGCCGCCCACGGCGTTCATCGTCGGCGCGTTGTCGACGTGCTCGAACGTGGCCCAGACAAACTGTTGGCCTAGCTGGGTCTTGTGCATGATATGCAATCCAACGAGCCCGACAACCACGTCGCGGGTGTCACCGCTGACCGGATCGGTGATGCTCGCTTGCGCGGTCAGATAGTTGCTGTACTGCGCCGTGTCGGTGAGCGGCAGCCATGCCGCCTTGACCTCGATGGCGCCAACACTGCCGCTGGCCGAACCATCAGGCAGATGGATGCCGACGCCACTCTGCGCGGCGCGCCACTGCGCGTTGGCGTCGTACAGTCGATTGGCGACGATGTAGTCGTACTCCTCTTCGTTGAGGCGGACCTCGTAGTACGTCAGCTGGCCGTTTTGCGCGGTGAGCCAGCCGTGGCTGAATGCCTGCAGGATGCCGGACAGCTGGTTCTGGGAGTCGCCCCCTCCCGCCGCGGCCGGCTGCCGCATCGCCGCCTGCAGCATGCGGTGCCGGCCCGCTGCCTGGAACGGCAATGGTGTCAGCGCGCCGGTGCGGAACACGTCGGTGTTCAACGCGTAGGTTTCCCACACCGTGGCCGGGCCGGCGCCGGTGGCCGACGGTGCGCCGAAGGCGGAGGCCGGTGCCGAGGTGTCCGGCTGGCCGTTCTTGCCGGGCGCGGCCCGCCAATTGAGCGCGATGAACTCTTGCCAGGCCAGGCAATTCATATTGTCCTGATCCGGCAGGGCGGCATCGGCTGGCAAGTCGTAGCTGACGACGGGACTGGCGGCGCAAGAGTAGGATCCGGGCGCCGGTTGCGACCTGGCGCCCGGGATCTGCATGCAGGCCAGCAGAGCCACCGCCAACGTGCAAACGACGGCAATGGCTCGCATCACACCGCGACCCTGAGGAAGGCGGGCGCGGCCTGACCGGCGGTTTCCCCGAAATTGACGATCGTCACCGCGCGCAAGCCCGGCTGGGCGGAACCGTCGACGGTCACCGACAGCGACAGCGCCTGCGACGGCGAAGGGTAGGTGTTGCCGGGCACCGTATAACTGACAGTGTCCATGTTCCCCACCTCGGCCACCACCGCCCCCTCCGCGCCGTCGAACACGACCGTGGGCAGTTCTCCGTTCGGGCCGCGCGACGCGCCCACGCATACAAGCGTCATGTTGAGCCCGGACTGGCCGGCGCACACGGAGGGCGGCACGATGACGGTATTGCTGGCGACGACCATCGGCACGCCCACCGGATTGGCCGGCGCGGCCGCACCGTAATAGGCGTTCCAGCTATCCGTGAAAAACATCTGCAATGGCTGTGGCGTCTTGTTTTCCAGGTCGCCGGCACAAGGCAACGCCGTCACCGGTCCGGGAATCGCTATCGGCGTGGCATTGATTTGCATGAAGAAAGTCGCGGCGATCTGGGCCCCATACAGGATCGGCTCGCCGCCGATGGTGATATCGCCGACGGTAAAGCCCAACCCGGGGGGGACCTGGTACACCGCATGCAAAATGAAGTTGCCCGGCAAAGGATTGCCGAACATGTCATCCAGCGTCATGGCGCCGCGCGAAACAGTCCAAAAATCGTCGGGTTTTAAACCCGCCGGCGCTGTCGACGGCAATTGATATTGGCTGAAGTCCGGTGTCTGAATATATAGGCCGGGCGGGTCCGACAGCGAGATCTGGTTGTTGGCGGCGACCAATAGATTGGTCAGTAGTCCGATATGCGGATCGCTGTTGCGGAACGCCTGACCGAACTGGGAACAGCACAGCAAGTCCTCGGGGGCCTTGTGATTGCCCGTACGTTGAATCGTGGCGCCGCCGGCCAGGCCGACAATTTCGGTCTGCAGCGTGTTGGGCGTGCTGGTGAGATGCATCGCGCCGCCCGTTGTCGCGTCCTGCACCGTCCCGCAGTTCCAGGCATTGAGCGGGTTGTAGACCGGCCGCCGCGTCGACGGATCCAGCACCTTGTTACCGCTGGCATCCATCAGGCACAGGTCGTCGGCCTGGATGTTGGGCTTGCCCAGCGTCGAGCGGTACAGCGCCAACACCTGTTCCGGCGCGATCTCCCACAAAGCGTACCAGTATTCGGGATTCTCGCAGGTAAAGTCGATGCGCAGGATCTTGCCGGTTTCAGGGTCGCGCTGCACGCTCCATTCGCAGTATTCGTCCATCCATCCCCGCGGTCCGTAGGGGCCAAATGGCTTGGGGGCCGGTAGGCCGCTGCACGGGTCGTTGCTGATGCCGGGGAAGCTCTGGCGGTCGGCGGCGCCGGGATCGGGCTGCCAGCCGAAGTCGGCCAGCTGGTTGATTTGTGTCGCCGACAGTTGCGAATTCCAGTCGGCCTCGTTGTAGTAGGCGATGCGGCCGGGCATGGCCGACCATTGAATCGCCTTGGCCCTGGACGCCGCGGGCATCGGCGTCGTCAATGGGTTGTAGTAGTACGGCGTGTTGGCCGAATTGCTCACCTGCCAGGGATTTCCGACGATGGCCTGCTGCGAAAATCCGTCGAGATAATCGTTCCACAGCGCCGCGAAACTGGCCAGCAACGCTGGCTGGTCGGCCAGGTCGCGCGTCGCCTGGTCGGCCGGGGAACGGAACAAAGGAAGAGTACGGTCTTGCATATCCATATAAACCTCAGGGTGAAGTAATCAATAGAAAATACAACCGCTGTGCTGTCGGCGACGCCTGCGTGATTTGTAACCGAAATTACGGGTTAAAAGAATCCCACGCCTCCGTTTTAGGGAAGAGCAACTACATTTATACTAGTTATTTTGAAATAAACCGTTGCCTGGAATGGCGTGTGAGGAACCAAAGTTATTCCATTGGCATAGTGATGTCAATTAAATAAAATTTATATTTTGTTTTCGGTGAAATGTGACGATCGGAGAGACTGTCAGCTATTTTTCTTGGTAACGTATTGCGTCTTTTTTTCACAGGTAGTTGATTTTTAGCGAAAACCGGACTGTCCATGCAACTTGCTCCAGGCAGCGCTCGCGAATGAGGCGATAGGCCTGCTTCTCGCCGAGGCCCGTCTTTTGCTTGATCTCCTCGGCTTGGGATCCCTGCAAATACAGGGTAACCGCAGCTTTGCGAGCGAAATAAAGCGCGCGCTGCTCTTCGACGAGCGCACCCTCGTCCGGCGTCGCCCAGCGTGAGATGTCGACGTTTGCGCCGCCGACTATTCTGATCGACGCGCACAACATGTGATCTGGAATATCCTGCATTGCAGGCCCTGGCACAATGATATTCTGAAAAAATAGCACGCAATGCTGACGAAAACAAGGTTCCGGGGTCGCATGAAATGCCTACATTCTTGTGCAATTCGTCACGAAAGGATACAGTTTTATGCAAATAAATTTTGCGCATTATTGTTCTTTTTCAAGACGGCTATACAGGTAAATTGCCAGAACAATTTTGTGCAAACTTACGGTTTTTCAATGCGCTCGACAGTACGCCGACATCATTCTGAGGTGTTTTGCGACATCATTATGGGGTATTTACGAAATCGTCCTAAAAGGTACTTTTGCCTTCACTCATTTGCTATCGTCCTTTCGTGGACGACAGCTTAAACCACCGTCTCAGATTCGGGGTCCACTTTAGGGCGCCTTGCTGTAGCAGGCGCGGCTGGCCCGCAGCTTCATCCTGACCAGAGAGACTAGGTGTCTGGAGTCGTGTGATTATGTACCCTTTCGTAGCTGGCCGCTATTCAAAGCCAGACACGTTTTGCGTACACTGTTGCACAACCTTAATCAGCCGCCATCTCATGACTCAAGCCC
>NZ_JBNYXM010000031.1:0-61825 GCF_051380665.1 Janthinobacterium lyxosi | reverse complement strand
CTTCGACAGAACCGTTGCGATTGCAGCGGTCAGCGTGGTTTTACCGTGGTCGACGTGGCCGATGGTGCCGACGTTGACGTGCGGCTTGGTCCGTTCGAATTTACCTTTTGCCATTTTATTCTTCCTTAGAACAATGATTTAAATGTAGGGACCGGCATTCTCGTGAAAGCCGGCCCGGAACTTCTATTACTTACCTTTCGAGCTTACGATTGCTTCAGTCACATGCTTAGGTGCTTCAGCATAGTGCTTGAATTCCATCGTGTAAGTCGCACGACCTTGGGTCGCCGAACGCAACGATGTGGCGTAACCGAACATTTCCGACAGAGGCACTTCGGCCTTGATGATCTTGCCGCCACCGCCAGCAATTTCATCCATGCCTTGCACCATGCCGCGACGCGACGACAGATCGCCCATCACGGTACCGGCGTAGTCTTCCGGCGTTTCCACTTCCACGGCCATCATCGGCTCCAGGATGACTGGCGATGCTTTGCGGCAGCCATCTTTGAATGCCATCGAAGCGGCCATGCGGAATGCATTTTCGTTCGAGTCAACATCATGGTACGAACCGAAGAACAGCGTGACTTTAACGTCAACAACTGGGTAACCAGCCATCACGCCCGAAGTCAGCGTGTCGCGCACACCTTTTTCAACTGCAGGAATGTATTCGCGAGGAACGGTACCGCCCTTGATCGCGTCAACGAATTCGAAGCCCTTGCCCGGTTCTTGCGGTTCGATCTTCAGAACCACGTGACCGTATTGACCACGACCACCCGATTGCTTGACGAATTTGCCTTCCGACTCTTCGCACACTTTACGGATCGTTTCGCGGTAAGCCACTTGTGGCTTGCCGACGGTCGCTTCAACGTTGAATTCGCGCTTCATGCGATCGACGATGATGTCCAGATGCAACTCGCCCATACCGGCGATGATGGTCTGGCCCGATTCTTCATCAGTACGCACGCGGAACGATGGATCTTCTGCTGCCAGACGGTTCAGCGCCAGGCCCATTTTTTCCTGGTCGGCCTTGGTTTTTGGCTCGACTGCCTGCGAAATCACCGGCTCAGGGAAGACCATGCGCTCCAGAACCACGCTTGCCTTTTCGTCGCAAAGCGTATCACCCGTGGTGGTGTCTTTCAGACCCACGACGGCGGCGATGTCGCCAGCGCGCATTTCCTTGATTTCTTCGCGCTCATTGGCTTGCATCTGAACGATACGGCCAATACGCTCTTTCTTCTGCTTCACGGAGTTCAGGACCGAATCGCCCGAATTCAATGTGCCCGAATAGCAGCGGATGAAGCACAGCTGACCCACGAACGGATCGGTTGCGATCTTGAACGCCAATGCCGAGAATTTCTCATTGTCGTCGGCTGCACGCTCAACTGGCTGCTCGTCCTCGTCCAGACCTGGGACAGGTGGAATGTCGATTGGCGATGGCAGATACTCGATCACCGCGTCCAACATTGCTTGTACGCCCTTGTTTTTAAAGGCGGTACCGCACAGCATTGGAACGATTTCGCTGGCGATGGTACGCTGACGCAGAGCAGCCTTGATCTCGGCTTCCGTCAGGTCACCTTCTTCCAGGTACTTGTTCATCAGTTCTTCGGACGCTTCAGCAGCGGCCTCAACCATGTTTTCGCGCCACTTGGCAGCTTCAGCCGCCAGATTCGCTGGAATTTCGCCGTATTCAAACTTCATGCCTTGCGAAGCGTCGTCCCAGATAACCGCTTTCATCTTGACCAGGTCGATAACACCGGTAAAGACGTCTTCAGCGCCGATAGGTATCTGGATAGGCACCGGGTTGGCCTTCAGACGCGAACGCATCTGATCGTAGACCTTGAAGAAGTTGGCGCCGGTACGGTCCATCTTGTTCACGAAGGCCAGACGTGGCACTTTGTACTTGTTAGCCTGACGCCAAACCGTTTCCGATTGTGGCTGCACGCCGCCGACTGCACAGTAAACCATGCAGGCGCCATCCAACACGCGCATCGAACGTTCCACTTCAATGGTGAAGTCAACGTGACCTGGGGTGTCAATGATGTTGATGTGATGCGGAGGGAAATTGTTTGCCATGCCCTTCCAGAAGCACGTAACAGCAGCCGAGGTAATCGTGATGCCGCGCTCTTGCTCTTGCGCCATCCAGTCGGTGGTGGCAGCGCCATCATGGACTTCGCCCAACTTGTGGTTCACGCCCGTGTAGAACAGAACGCGCTCGGTGGTGGTCGTCTTACCTGCATCGATGTGAGCGGAGATACCGATATTGCGGTAGCGCTCAATGGGGGTCTTGCGGGCCATAATTAATCCTAAATGAATGGACAAAACCGAGCAGCATTTTTTTGCAAAAATGAGCCCGGCCTCGAACAACAGATGCTTGACAGCCACCTTGCGGTAGCTGGCTTTATATTAGAAGCGGAAATGCGAGAACGCTTTGTTCGCTTCAGCCATACGATGGACTTCGTCGCGTTTTTTCATCGCGCCGCCGCGGCTTTCAGCCGCTTCCATCAGCTCACCGCCGAGGCGTTGTGGCATCGATTTTTCGCTGCGCTTGTTAGCAGCTTCACGCAACCAACGCATGGACAGAGCCATACGACGGACTGGGCGAACTTCGACCGGCACCTGGTAGTTTGCACCACCGACGCGACGGGATTTCACCTCAACCAATGGCTTGGCGTTGTTGATTGCGGTAACAAAAACTTCGAGCGGATCTTTGCCCGATTTTGCTGCGATGTGCTCGAAAGCACCGTAGATGATGTTTTCTGCAACCGATTTTTTACCGGACAGCATCAGCACGTTTACAAATTTAGCGACATCAGTGTTGCCGAATTTTGGATCTGGCAAAATTTCGCGCTTGGGTACTTCACGACGACGTGGCATATCAATTCCTTTCAATCTTCAGTTGAGCGCGCGGTCTTCGCACACTCGCGGACGACCATCATAGTCTTCCACTTACTCGACCAGATGCGGTCGACTACATTCACTTAGCTAGTTGCCACTGAGCGAAACTTGGGTTTGCTGCGTACAACTTATTACTTCTTGCCTGCTTTAGCGCGCTTGGTACCGTACTTCGAACGCGATTGCTTACGGTCTTTAACGCCTTGGGTATCCAGGGCACCGCGAACCATGTGGTAACGCACACCCGGCAAATCCTTGACGCGACCGCCGCGCAACAGCACAACACTATGCTCTTGCAGGTTATGGCCTTCACCGCCAATGTACGAAATGACTTCGAAACCATTGGTCAGGCGAACTTTAGCGACTTTACGCAGAGCCGAGTTAGGCTTCTTTGGAGTCGTGGTGTAAACACGTGTGCAGACGCCACGTTTTTGCGGGCTGTTTTCCAGCGCCGGCGATTTGCTCTTCACGGTCAAAGCGACGCGTGGATTGCGAATCAATTGATTGATGGTTGGCATCGTTATAAATCCAACAAAAAACTACGATTAATAACCCGGGCAAGATGCCCGGCGACTAAAACCTCGTCCCGCTTTCATCTACTGCGCACCGGAGGCGCCCGCAGCCACTCGATCAGGAGCGGCCAAAAAGTGCCAAGCAATACGTAAACGATGAGCAGAATAAAATCGAGAACTCGCTAGTCTAGACCTTGTGTTACAGGGGGTCAATCAGTTTACCGCTTTTTGCTATAAAAAAAGGCAAAAAAAAGGCATTTTTGTGGCATTTTGACTAATCTTTGGCCGCGACGCGCGGACGACGGCATGCCAAAGCGATTGATGATTTTGCATTCTTTCCCTGTGGCCAAGTATCGGACGCGCGCATTCTTGTATGACCGCAAGACAACAAAAGGATTGATAATAGCGGACATTTTTCGCTGCCTCCCCTTATGCGCTCCTTGCTTCGCCCCGCCAATCTGTTCCTGCTCCTGACGTATGCCTTGCTGACGGCCGTGCCCTTCATCCCTGCGCTGCTGGGGCGTGCGCTCGAACATCCCTGGCAGATACTCACCTTCGAGCTGCTGGCCTGGCTGGCCGTCTGGAGCGTGTTCAAGCGCCCCGCGTATTTCCACTGGCTGCTGGTGCCCGCCTTCCTGGCCCTGCCGACGGAAATCTACCTGTTCATCTTCTATGGCCAGGGCATTTCCACGCACCACCTGGGCATCATCTTCGAAACCAGCCCCAAGGAAGCGATGGAATTCCTGGGACAAAAAGTGTGGCTGATGGGCGCTGTCATGCTGGGCGTGATCGCCTGGTGTGCTGTCAGCTGGTTGGCGGCCACGCGCGCACGCGACCTGGACTGGCGTGGCAAGACGCGCCCGGCCGCCTTCCTGCTGCTGGTCCTGCTGGGTGGCTTCTGGCTGTATGGCTACGAATTCGGTTTCGAAGCCAAGGCCCTGCATCGCGCCGCCGCGCCGGCCAAAGCCAGCACGCCGGCGGCCAGCGGCAAGGCGGGCGCCTCCGGCTTCGGCGACGCCAGCTCGGCCGACGACGAGGCGACAGAGGAAGATGACGAGAGCAGTAAGCCGGAGAACGCCAGCATCGCCGGCGCCGATGAAACGGGCCTGGGCTGGCCCAGCCTGCCCCACTGGGCGCGCCTGCCCTACGCGTTCGACACCGTCAGCAATTCCTGGCCCTTCGGCCTGGCCGCGCGCGGCTTCGATTTCTACAAGGAACGCAAATACCTGGCCGAGCTGGGACAGAAAAGCAGCAGCTTCCGTTTCGGCGCGCACCAGCAACATCCCGATCCCCATCCGGAAGTGGTGGTCATGGTGATCGGCGAATCGTCGCGCTACGACCGCTGGAGCCTGAACGGTTACGAGCGCGACACCAATCCCCTGCTGAAACAGGAAAGCAACCTGGTGCCGCTGGCCGACGTCATCACGGCCGTCTCGGCCACGCGCCTGTCCGTGCCTGTCATCATCTCGCGCAAGCCGGCCACGCAAAGCCTCAAGGATGGCTTCTCGGAAAAATCCTTCCTCACCGCCTACAAGGAAGCGGGCTTCAAGACCTACTGGCTGTCGAACCAGATCTCGTTCGGCCAGTTCGACACGCCCGTGTCCGTGTTTGCCAAGGAAGCGGACGTGGTGCAATTCCTGAACCTGGGCGGCTTTACCAACAATTCGAATTTCGACCAGATCCTGTTCGATCCGTTCAAGAACGCGCTGGCCGACCCGGCACCGAAAAAACTCATCGTGCTGCACACCCTGGGCAGCCACTGGAACTACAGCCAGCGCTATCCCAAGCAATTCGACAAGTGGCAACCGTCGCTGTTCGGCGTCGACAAGCCCGTCTACACGGACACGGCCATCAAGCCGCAGCTGAACAACAGCTACGACAGTTCCATCCTGTACACGGACTGGTTCCTGTCGAACGTGATCGGCATGCTGAAGGACGATGGCCAGCGAACCGCCCTGCGCAGCTCGCTCGTCTACGTGGCCGATCACGGCCAGACCCTGTACGACGGCACCTGCCGCCTGGCCTTCCACGGCCACAACACGCAGTTCGAATTCCACGTGCCCGCCTTCGTCTGGTATTCACCGCAATTCCAGCAGCACTATCCGGACAAGGTAACGCAGCTGCAACGCCATCAAAAAGCACGCCTGTCGACGGAAAACATGTTCCATACCCTGCTCGACCTGGGCGACATCCGCTTTGCCGGCGAACAGCCCGAATGGAGCATCGCCAGCCCCCGCTTCAAGCAGCACAAGCGCTACGTCGACAGCTACGGCTGGACCAACTACGACAACGCCATCATCCGCGGCGATTGCCGCGAAGTGATCGACAAGAGCACGCCGGAAAAGCAGGAAAAGTAGCGCGCGGCCATCAGGCCCGTTCGAGCACGCCGCCGCAATCGGCCGGTTGTGCCATGTGCGTGCTGAGCCAGTCGAAGACGCGCCCGGCCTTGTCCGCGATACCGGCGTCAAAACCGCGCTGCGCCAGCAGGGCGATGCCATTCGTGGCCTGCAGCACGCCAGGCGCGAGCAGCAGCGCGCCAGCGTCGCTGCGACGCACGCACCACGGCGCCAGGCAGTCTTCCAGTAACGGTCCCAGCACCAGGTTGTGCGACGAGACGATCACCAGGTGGCGCGCGGCCAGGGAATGCAGCACGGCGGCGGCCGCCGCCACCGATTCGAGGTGGTTCGTGCCGCGGAAAATCTCATCGATCAGGAACAAGGCCGGCGCCCCCGCTTCGGCCAGCGCCAGCAATTCGCGCGCGCGCCGCAGCTCGGCGATATATAAACTCTCGCCGCCATCGAGCGAGTCTTCATTCTGCATGCTCGCATACACGGCCAGGCGCGGCACATCAGCGCTGTCCGCATGACAAAAGCCAAAGGCCCGCGCGCAGACCAGGTTCAAGCCGATGCAACGCAACAAAGTGCTCTTGCCGATACCGTTCTGGCCGGAGATGAAGACCCCCTTGCCATGCACGCCGAACGACAGCGGCGCGGCGTTCTCCAGCAAGGGATGCAGCATGCCCTGCAAGGCCAGCGCGCGCGGTGCCGCAGTGCCCGCCCAGCAAAACACGGGCGCCGCACGCAGCTGCCGCGCCAGTGCCAGGTCCGCCTCCAGCTGGGCCACCTGGGTAAAGCTGTCGCGCAGGAAGGCCAGCTGCTGCGCCACCAGCTGGCGCGTGCGGAAATAGCGCTTGACGTTTTTCAGCAGGAGCCAGTCGCCATACTCGACCAGCAGCGTATCGATGAAGGGCACGTAATGCATTAGCGAGCGCTCGATGGCGCGCGTCAGCTTCGCCGCCTGCGCGCCGCCGGCAGCCAATGGCAAGGCTGCCGGCACATCGAGCCGCACCAGCGCGACACGGGTTTTCAGCAGGTGACGCAAGGTATCGAGCGTACGTTCCCATAGCTTGGCACTTTCGTAAAAACGCACCTGCACGGTCATCAGCGCAACACAGGCAGCCAGCACGCCAAACAGCACTGGCCAACCCACCAGCCAGCTGGCGGCGATGGCCAGCAACAAGGCCAGCGGCACCAGCCATAGCCAGGCACTCCACCAGGGTGCCGATGCCAGCGCCGCACCGAACAGGGTCTCACTCACTTCCGTATCGGCCTGACGCAAGGGCAGGCAGGCGCGCTGCAGGCTGGCCGCCTGGGCCGGATCGGCCAGCAATCGCCGGACGCGCGCAATGGAGGCAGGATCGGCCTGACCACTGCTCAAGCGTCGGTGCAGCTCCTGCTGGCCGAAGATACTGGTCTCGCGCGCCAGCTGCGCCGCATACTGGTCGAGCAGCAGCTCGTTCCAGGTCTGGCCATCGAGCGATGGCGCCTCGCCCGTCAACCGCTGCAGCATCGCCACGTCGCTGCGCGCGAAAGGATAATCGAGCGGCGGCGCAGAGGCACGGGCAGGGAAAAGTTGCTGGAGGAATGGATGCATGGCGCCTGGGGATGAGTCAAAAAAGGAGTCGTCACAGCAGATGCAGGCGATTGTCAATTTATCAAGTGCAACCTGCGCGAACGGACATGCTGGACAGCGCGGACACGGCGGACAGCCGGACGCCAAAAATTTTTCCCATTCAAATCAACGGCTTAATAACTGGCACGGATCGTGCATTGGAAAAGGCATCCTTCACGAGACCTGACCATGATCCGCGATACCTCCTCCCAAGACGCCGTACTGTCCGCCCCGCCGGGCCAGCGCCACAAGCAGCGCGCCCTGTTGCTGGTCGGCGCCGTCATCGTCATCGGCACCGCCATCGCTGTCGTTGCCGGCTGGCGCAACAGCGAGCATTCCGTCAACAGCAGCCGCCTGCGCATCGCCGACGTCACGCGCGGCACCCTGATCCGCGACGCAGCCGTCACCGGCCGCGTGGTTGCCTCGATCAGCCCCACCCTGTATTCGACCACGGTGGCCACCGTCACGCTGAAAGCAAAGGCGGGCGACACCGTGAAGAAAGGCGACATCCTGGCCGTGCTGGAGTCGCCGGACCTGTCCGACGCCCTCAAGCGCGAACAATCGAGCGTGCAGCAGTTGGAGGCGGAAGTGGCGCGCCAGCAGATTTTGGCCAAGAAGCAGAAACTGCTGGCGCGCCGTGAAGCCGATACGGCCGAAATCGAGCGCCTGTCCGCACAGCGCACGCTCGAACGCTATGAAAGCGTGGCGCAGGTGGGCATCATCGCCAAGATCGATTACCAGAAGGCCAAGGATGCCTTGAATTCGGCCGATATCCGCAGCAAGCACGCTTCCCAGGCGGCGGGGCTGGAAAGCGAAGACGTGACCCTGGCCCTGAAAACAAAAAGCAATGAACTCGAACGCCAGCGCCTGGTGCGCGACAACGCCCAGCGCAGGGTGGATGAACTGACCGTGCGCGCGCCCGTCAACGGCTTTATCGGCACCCTGTCGGTGGCCAACCGCAGCGTGGTGCAAGCCAATACGGCGCTGATGACCCTGGTCGACCTGTCGCAGCTGGAAGTCGAGCTAGAGGTGCCGGAAACCTACGTCGCCGACATGGGCCTGGGAATGCGCGCCGAGATCGAAACGGGCGTCATCAGGGCGACCGGCAAGTTGTCGGCGCTGTCGCCCGAAGTGGTGAAAAACCAGGTGCTGGCGCGCGTGCGTTTCGATGGCGCGCAGCCGGCCGGCCTGCGCCAGAACCAGCGCGTGGCGGCGCGCCTCCTGATCGATGAAAAGCCGAATGTGCTAATGCTGGCGCGCGGCTCCTTCGTCGAAGCCGAAGGTGGCCGTTTCGCCTACGTCGTGCGCGACGGCGTGGCCATCCGCACGCCGATCAAACTGGGCGCGACCAGCGTCTCGGCCGTGGAAATCCTCGACGGCTTGAAACTGGGCGACAAGGTGGTGGTCGCCGGTACGGAAAACTTCGCGAACGCCGCCCGCGTCTCGCTCAACTGAATCTCCTTCATCTCACTCTACAAGAGGCCCTCCATGCTGCGCATGCAAAACCTGAGCAAAGTCTATCGCACCCACATGATCGAAACGCACGCGCTGCGCGGCTTCGACATCCATGTGCAACAAGGTGAATTCGTCACCGTCACGGGGCCGTCCGGTTCGGGCAAGACGAGTTTTCTGAACATCGCCGGCCTGCTCGAAGAATTCACCGACGGTGAATACATACTCGACGGCGTCAACGTCAGGGGCATGGACGACAATGCCCGTTCGCGCCTGCGCAATGAAAAACTCGGTTTCATCTTCCAGGGCTTCAATCTGATTCCCGACCTGTCGCTGTTCGACAATGTCGACGTACCGCTGCGCTACCGGGGCTTCAACCGCGCCGAACGCAAGGAACGCATCGAGGAGGCGCTGGCCAAGGTGGGCCTGGCGTCGCGCATGAAACACTATCCGGCCGAATTGTCGGGCGGCCAGCAACAGCGCGTGGCGATCGCGCGCGCGCTGGCCGGCTCGCCCAAGCTGCTGCTGGCCGATGAACCGACCGGCAATCTGGACACGCAGATGGCGCGCGGCGTGATGGAGCTGCTGGAAGAAATCAATGCGCAGGGCACCACCATCCTGATGGTCACGCACGATCCGGAACTGGCACTGCGCAGCCAGCGCAATGTACACATCATCGACGGCCAGGTGTCGGACCTGGTGCAACACGGCGCCACGCTGTCGGCCAGGCCGCAGCACGCCGTGACCGCGTAAGGAGAGAACATGTTCCGCTACTATTTCAAGCTGGGCCTGCGCAGCCTGCGCCGCAACCGCGCCCTGACCGCATTGATGATACTGACGCTGGCCGTCGGCGTCGCCGCCAGCGTCTCCACCGTCACCATCCTGCACGCCATGTCCGGCGATCCGCTGCCGCACAAAAGCGACCGCCTGTTCGTGCCGATGATCGACGTCGTCCCCTTAAAAAGTTATGTGCCGGGCGCCAAGCCCACCTTCGGCCAGGCGCAGCTGGCCTATACCGACGCGAAGAATTTCATGGCCAGCAACATGGGCGTGCGCCGCACCGTCATGTACGGCGTGGCCGGCCCGGTCGAGCCGGCACGCACGGATGTCGGCGCCTTCCAGGCCCAGGGCCTGGCGCCCACGCGCGATTTTTTCGCCATGTTCGAAGTCCCCTTTCTGTATGGTCAGCCATGGAGCGAAGCCGATGACGCCAGCGGCGCCGACGTCATCGTGCTGAGCCGATCGCTGGCGGAAAAACTGCTGGGTACGGTCAATCCCGTGGGACGGCGTGTGATGGTGCTGGGACAGCCATATCTGGTCAGCGGCGTGCTCGATCACTGGGATCCCGTGCCGCGCATACACCGCATCATCGGCAGCAAGGGCGCCTTTGGCACGGAAGATGAATTCTTCATTCCGTTTGCCAGCGCCATCCGCCATGAGACGCGGCATGACGGCGGTATGGCCTGCAGCGGCGTCGACCGCGGCCCCGGTTTCCAGGGCACCCTGGCCTCGGACTGCACCTGGCTGCAGTTCTGGTTCGAGATGGAAAGCGCCGACCAGCGTGGCGAGCTGCAGGCATATCTCGACAGCTATGCTGCCGAGCAGCGCAAGCTGGGCCGCATGCCGCGCCACGCGCCCAACGCGCTGTACAACGTCAAGGAATGGATGGTTTTCCTGAACGTGGTCGACAACGACAACAAGCTGGCGGCCTGGCTGGCCTTCGGCTTCCTGCTGCTATGCCTGGTCAATACCATCGGCCTGCTGCTGGCGAAATTTTCCGTACGCGCCAGTGAAGTGGGGATCCGCCGTGCGCTGGGCGCCACGCGGCGCGACATCTTTCGCCAGTTCCTGATCGAGACGGGCGTCATCGGCCTGGCCGGCGGCGTACTGGGCCTGCTGCTGGCGTATGCCGCGCTGGCCGTCGTGCGTTCGCAATCGAAGGAACTGGGCACCGTGGCGCACATGGATGTCCCGATGCTGCTGCTGACGTTTGCCGTCTCCGTGCTGGCCGCCCTGCTGGCGGGTTTGCTGCCCACCTGGCGCGCTTGCCAGGTGACGCCGGCGATACAGCTCAAATCCCAATGACATTCACCGTACCGCAATGAGGTTCAACATGGAAATCCGCCCCATCCTGTCGGCACTGATGCGCAGCAAAACCGGCGCCGTACTCGTCGCCGTGCAGGTCGCCATCAGCCTGGCCATCCTGGCCAATGCCCTGCATATCGTTAACCTGCGCCAGGCGATCGCCGCCCGCCCCACCGGCGTGGCCGCTGAAAACGACATTTTTTATGTCAATATCCAGAGCATGGACAAAGGTAGCCACCAGCGCCAGCTGGCCGACCAGAAACGCCAGGCCGCCTTGCTGCGCGGCCTGCCCGGCGTGCTCTCCGTGGCGCAGACCTCGCAGGCCGTGCTGTCGCGTTCCGGCAGCAGCACCAATGTCTCCATCAAGCGTGGACAGCCCACGGCCAGCGCCACCACGTCGATGTATTTCACGCCTGACTCGCTGGTCAAGACATACGGACTGAAGCTGGTGGAAGGCCGTGATTTCCATCCCGATGAGGTGCCGGAAATCGATGAAAACGTCGATGAAATCTTTCCCAAGGTGGTCATCGTGACGCTCGCAGCGGCGCAAAAGATCTGGCCTGGCGAAAGCAGCTTTGTCGGCAAGACCCTGCTCAACGGCACCGGTGACAATGACGACGAGATGCGCGTGATCGGCGTGGTGGAGCGGTTGCAGACACAGGTCGGCCAGGTCAGCGCGCAGGGCGAGCATTCGCTGATCCTGCCGGCGCGCCTGACGGGTTCGCGCGACTCGCTGCTGTACGCCGTGCGCGCCGAGCCTGGCCAGCGCGACCGCCTGATGAGGGAGGCCGAGCAAGCCATCCGCACTTCCACCAGCGAGCGCCTGCTGGTGCGCACCGATACGCTGGAAAAGCACCGCACGTCACGCTACCGGGCCGACCGTGGCCTGTCCTGGATGCTGATCGCCGTGTCGACCCTGCTGCTGCTGGTGACCGCCAGCGGCATCGTCGGCATTGCCAGCTTGTGGGTGACGCAGCGCAGGAAGCAGATCGGCGTACGCCGCGCACTGGGGGCGCGCCGCATCGACATCCTGCGCTACTTCCTGATGGAGAACTTCATGATCACCAGCGTCGGCGTGGCGTGCGGCGTGCTGCTGGCGCTGGGCTTGAATCAGCTGCTGGTGAGCCAGCTGGAAATGGCGCGCCTGCCGTTGCCCTACCTGCTGGCCGGCGCAAGCGTATTCTGGCTGCTGGGCCTGGGCGCCGTGTACGGCCCGGCATGGCGCGCGGCCAGCATTTCGCCGGCCACTGCCACCCGCAGTACCTGAGCCCGCACCTGAGTGATATGCTGCACGCATGCCTACCGTACTGATTATTGACGACAATGCCGCCGTGGCCATCGCGCTGGACGTGCTGTTCTCTCTGCATGAGATCGACGCCGTGCGCGCCGCCTCGCCCGAGGAAGGCCTGCACCTGCTCGAACGCCACGCCATCGACCTGGTGGTGCAGGACATGAACTTCACGGCCGACACCACTTCGGGCGAGGAAGGCAGCGCGCTGTTCCACGCCATCCGCGCGCGCTACCCCGACCTGCCCGTCATCCTGCTGACGGCATGGACACAGCTCGACGCTGCCGTCGAGCTAATCAAGTCCGGCGCGGCCGACTACCTGGCCAAGCCATGGGATGACCGGCGCCTGATCGCCAGCGTGCAGAACCTGCTGGAACTGGGACAGGCCAACCGTGCGCTGCGACAGCGCATGGTGGCCGAGCAGCGCCAGCGCCACGCCCTGGAACACGACTTCGACTTGCGCGGCATGGTGTGGCAAGACCCGGCCACGGAACGCGTCGTGCACCTGGCGTGCCAAGTGGCGCGGGCCGACGTGCCCGTGCTCATTTCCGGGCCGAACGGCAGCGGCAAGGAGCGCATCGCCGCCATCGTGCAAGCCAATTCGCAGGTCGCCAGCGGCCCCTTCGTCGTGCTCAATTGCGGCGCCGTGCCGGTCGAGCTGATCGAGGCGGAACTGTTCGGCGCCGAGGCGGGTGCCTATACCGGCATCACGCGCGCGCGCGATGGCAAGTTCGACGCGGCCGACGGCGGCACGCTGTTCCTCGACGAGATCGGCAACCTGCCGCTGGCCGGACAAATGAAACTGCTGCGCGTGCTGGAAACAGGACGCTTCGAGCGCCTCGGCTCGAACCGCGAGCGGCAAGTGAAAGTGCGCGTCATCAGCGCCAGCAACGCCGACCTGCCGGCAATGATCAAGGCGGGCACGTTTCGCGAAGACCTGTTCTACCGCTTGAACGTGATCGAACTGCGCCTGCCGCCGCTGGCCCAGCGCCCGCTTGACATTCTGGTCCTGGCGCGGCATTTCCTGGGCAGCGAAAAAACGCTGGATGCGCAGGCGCAGGCCACCCTGCTGGCGCACGGCTGGCCGGGCAATGTGCGCGAACTGAAAAACGTCATGCAGCGCGCCAGCCTGCTGACGGCAGGACCGGTAATCCACGCGCCGGAAACGGGCTTGCCACTGGCGGGTGCGCCATCGCTGCGCGCGCCGCAGGATGCCGCCGCGACGGAACCGGACCGCGACAGCGTCGTCGCCGCCCTGGCGCGCGCGCACGGCGTGGTGGCGCAGGCAGCGCAGGAACTGGGGCTGTCACGCCAGGCGCTGTACCGGCGCATGGAACGCCTGGGCATCGCGCGCGGCTGATGGCAGACCGCCCCATGCGCCTCTCCCTGCTCACGCGCTGGACGGCGCTGATCGTCACCTTGCTGGTGCTGGGCATAGTCATCGCCCTGCTGCTGGCGCATGTCCTGCCTGGCCAGCCGCTGCTGGTGCTGGCGGGTACCCTGCTGTGCGTGCTGCCGGTGGCCATCATTACCATCCGCGCGCAGCTGCAAGCGATGCTGTCGCTGTTTCGCGCCTTGAGCGGCACGGTCGCCAGCTACCAGGACGGCGACTTCGGCTTCAGCTTGCGCTGGCCGCAGAACGATGAACTGGCCGACTTGGTGGCGGCCCACAATGCGCTGGGCGACGTGCTGCGCAAGCAGCGCCTGGACCTGGTGCAGCGCGAACTGCTGCTCGACACCATGGTGCAAAACACGCCGGTGGCCATGCTGCTGGTGGCCGAGGGCAGCGCCATCGTGTACGCCAACCTGGCCGCGCGCCAGTTGCTGCACCACGGCCGCCGGCTCGAAGGACGCCACCTGGCAGACATCGTGCGCGAGGCGGCACCGGCCCTGGCCGAAGCGCTGGCGCGCCGCAACGACGGCTTGTTTACCAGCGGCGAGGGGGAACAGGAAGAGGTGTATCACCTGGCGCGGCGCAGCTTCAGCCTGAACGGGCGCAAGCACGAACTGCTGCTGTTGCGCCAACTGACCCTGGAACTACGGCGCCAGGAGGTGCAAACCTGGAAAAAAGTCATCCGCGTCATCAGCCATGAGCTCAACAACTCACTGGCGCCACTGGCCTCCCTGGCCCATTCCGGCGCCGAGCTGGTACGCCGCGGCCAGACCGAACGCCTGCCGCAAATCCTCGCTACCATCGAGGAGCGCACGCGTCACCTGGAAACCTTCATCCTCGGCTATGCGCGCTTTGCCAAGCTGCCCGCACCGCGCCTGACGCCGTGCGAGTGGCAACCCTTCCTCGCCAGCCTGGCCTCGCAAGCGACTTTCACGCTCGACGGCACGCCGCCCGCGCAGACGGCCGTGTTCGATGCGGCGCAAATGCAGCAAGCGCTGCTGAACCTGCTCAAGAATGCGCTGGAATCGGGCTCGCGGGAAGAGCATATCGGCCTGCACGTCAGCCAGGCGCAAGGGCAGCTGCGCATCGAAGTGCGCGACCGCGGGCCGGGCATGAGCGGTGCCGTGCTGGAAAACGCGCTGGTGCCGTTTTATTCCACCAAGCGCAGCGGTACCGGACTGGGCCTGGCCCTGGCACGCGAAATTGCCGAAGCGCATGGCGGGCGCATCACCCTGGCCAACCGCGAAGGCGGTGGACTGGCGGTGACCTTGATTCTTCCCTTGCTAGACAGAAATTAGTTCCTGATGTAACGATTTTTAGATCACATACCGCATGATTATTTTTCAGTAAAATATTGACAATTATAGTTTTCAATAATGCAACCATATGAGCGCCATGCCCGTATGTTAGAAATAAGCTATTTAAGTTTGCATAATGATATAAAAATAGCTGATTGACAATGAAATGTCTTGGCGATAATTTATCTGAGCGGCACGGTTTTTTTGAAACATTAATCGTTTTTTCGCGGGGATAAATATGAAACTGAAATCACTCATCGCAGCAGCGGTACTGGGCGCTGCAACCATCGGCAGCGCATATGCTGCGTCGTACACTATCAACCTGACCAACACCACCGGCAACCTGTGGACGGGAGGCTTCAACGCCACCCCCAGTCCCCTAGGCGCCTTTACCGATACGTTCACCTTCACCCCGGATGCAACCTTCGGTTCGACCGCGCAAGCCTTCCTTGCCAACCTGTCGGTCACGGGCAGCGACCCAGCTTCCATCAACTTCACCAGCGCCAATCTGAACGGTATCTCGCTGACCGGTTTTGGCGGCCCCACCGTCTTCGGTTATGCCCAGGGCGAAGTGCTGGCACCAACCACCCTGCTGTTCAACGGCCCGATGATCCTCACGGTCATGGGCAGCAGCAAAGGCGGCAGCTATGGTGGCACCTTCAACCTGAACCTGGCCCCGGTCCCCGAACCGGAAACGTATGGCATGCTGCTGGCCGGCCTGGGCATACTGGGCTTCCTGGCGCGACGCCGCAAACAATCTTGAGCGCACCACCAAAAAGACGCTACGGCGTCTTTTTTCATGCGGCTGCTACACTGGCGCCATGACGACCGATTTTATCTCCACCAGCAATACCGCTTTCAGCCATCCTGGCCATCCGCCGGCCACCACCACCGAACACCGCGGCATCCGCTACCTGCACCTGGGTACCAAGTGGGTGCAGGGCGCGATGCGCCTGGACAAGCCCGACGCCATCGAGCTCGAATACGTGCAGATGATGATGATGTGGATGCTGTTCAAGACGCAGCCCAAACGCATCGTGCAGTTGGGACTAGGCAGCGCTGCACTGACCAAATTCAGCTACCGCCGCTTCCCCGACGCCTCGGTCACGGCCATCGAACTCAATCCGAATGTGATCGCCATCTGCGGCGCCCAGTTTGCGCTGCCGCCGAACGACGCGCGCCTTGATGTACGCGAAATGAATGCGCTCGACTTCGTGCTCGATCCTGCCAACCATGGCACAGTCGACGCGTTGCAAGTGGATCTGTACGACCAGAACGCGCGCGGCCCCGTGCTCGACACGCCCGAGTTCTACCAGGCCTGCTTCGACTGCCTGGCAGACGACGGCATCATGTGCACGAATGTCTTCGGCGACTTTCCCAACTACGACAAGAATTTGCAGGCGATGGAACTGGTCTTCGACGCCGTCGTCTGGGTACCGGAAATGGAAGATGAAAACATCGTCGTGCTGGCCTTCAAAAAATCGCCATCGCTAGACTTCAGCGACTTGTACGAACGCGCCGCCACCATCAAGAAGCAGTTCAACCTGCCCGCCAAGAACTGGGTCAACGGCTTGAAGCAGTGGATGCTGGAGCAGCAGTAAGCCATGCGATCTCATTCCAGGACAGGCTGCCAATGTCCTGCGGCGCGATAAAACCCCAGGCTCTTGCCGCCGTTGAAGCACGCGGCCTTCATGAGGCCAGCCAACTCGCTGGAAATCAACAGGTCGCCCGACTGCGCATCTCTCGCGATATGCCTGGGCGCCAGTTCCTCGTCGCGCAAAAACGTCCGCGTGAAGTAAATGACATTGCCAGCATCATCGGTTTCCGCTTTTGAACGCTGCAGGTCGACCACCTGCACCTGGTGAGCCGCGTTCAGTATGTAAAACGGCTGCTCCAGCAACTGCCCACCGGCCATGATGCATGCGGGGGGGATCAGCTCGATATCCTGCCCGGTGGCGTCGGCGAGAAACCCGGCCAGGCGAGCCGAGACCAGCGGCACGTCCCCCAGCAGCCACAGGCAGTCATGCTTCAGGAGCTTTTCCCTGGTGCAGACGAAATACACGGGAGGCCTGTCCATGTCGGACGGATACGCTGTTCCCTGCAGCAGCGCCAGGTAGTCGAAATTCGATAGTGCCGCCTCATACGCGCCATGCTGCTTGTCGTAGGAGCCGGTCAGTTTGTCATTGTAATCAACGGGGGCTTTCCAGCTCAGTATCATGGGTAATCGTCTTCCTCGGCCAGGCAACGGCCTATTGTGCCCGCTTCGCCTGCCCAGCCGCGCCAGCTTGTGCAAGCAGCGCGCCCAGGCGGCGCGCCAGGCCATCCATGTTCTCGGCCGGCACCTGCGCATAACCGAGCAGGAAACCGTTCCAGCCTGCGCCTTCGCCCACCCTGTCGCCCGTGCCATGCGCCGACAGCGCCAGCGCCACGATGCTATCCTGCGCGGCGCTCCGGCTCAGCGCCAGGTCATCCCATGCGCCATCGTGAAAACGCAGCGCCAGGTGCATGCCGGCCGTGCCGCCATGGATGGCCGCGCCGCCACATGCATGGCGCTGCAAGGCCTCGCTCAAGGCATCGCGGCGCTGGCGATACAGGCGGCGCATGCGCCGCACATGGCGCGCAAACAGGCCACTGCGCAGGAATTCGGCCAGCGCCAGCTGCTCGGCCACGCGGCCCCGCGCGGCGCCCTGCGCCTGCATCTGCGCGAAGGCCCCGGCCAGCGCGGCCGGCACGACGATAAAGGCGATGCGCAAGGCGGGAAACATGGTCTTGCTGAAGGTACCCAGGTACACGACAGGCGCGTCTGCCACCAATCCCTGCATGGCAGCCAGGGGCGGCCCGCCATGGCGAAATTCACTGTCGTAATCGTCTTCGATGATCAGGGCGCCTGCGGCACGGGCGCGTTCGAGCAGCGCCATGCGGCGCGCGGGACTGAGCACGCTGCCGGTCGGATACTGGTGCGACGGCGTCGTGTAAATCAGGCGCGGCGGCGCCGCGTTCCAGTCGTCGTCTGTCGGGGCGATGCCATCCATGTCTACCGCAATACCCGTCACCTGCAGGCCGGCGCCACGGCCCGCCGCCAGCGCGCCGCCATAGCCGGGGTGCTCGATCCATAAGGTATCGCCCTGGTCGGCAAAGGCGCGCAAGCACACATCGAGGCTGCTCTGCGTGCCGTCCGTGATGAACACCTGGCCCGCATCGCACACGACGCCGCGCGCGGCGCGCAAATGGTCGGCAATGGCCATGCGCAACTGCGGCTCGCCGGCAGGGTCGCCGTAATTGAGCTGGCGCGGCGTCAGCGCGCGCCACGCGCGGTCCAGCATGCGCCGCCACTGCGCCAGCGGAAATTCGTCCAGCGCAGGCACGCCAGGCGCGAACGCGCCCATCGCGTCAGCAGGAAACACCACTGTCGCATTCACATCCTGTCCCGCCACGCCGCGCAAATGCCGGGCACGGTGCGACAAGCCATCCTTGCTGCCGGCCGCCGGCGCCGCCACCGGCACGCCGGCGCTGCCAGCGACCACGGTACCGCGCCGGTCCGGCAAGACAAAACCTTCGCTGGCCAGCTGCTCGTAGGCGTACAGCACGGTATTGCGCGCCAGTCCCAGTTCGGCCGCCAGCACGCGCGTGGCGGCCAGACGCGTGCCCGGAGCCAGCTGGCCGCCGCGGATCGCCGCGCGCAAGCATTCATGCAGCAGGCGCTGGCGCGGCCAGCCCCGCTCGCGGTGCGTGCGCTCGAACGCACCCAGCAGCAAAGAAAAATCCATACGCCTCCTTATGGCTCTACATTATTTGTCATCCCTGGATCTTTTTTCAGAGCCAGATGCCGATTATAGTGCGGCCTGCTTCTTCAACCAACCGGACTGCCACCATGACCGCTACCGCCCTGCCTCCCAGCCCCCGTACCCGCGTGCGCCGCGTCGCCGAATTGGCCAGCTACGAGCAAGCCACTCAGTACGACATCCTTGATGCCGCCTTCCTGTGCCATATCGCCTTCCGCGACGACAAGGGCAGCCATTGCATCCCGACAGCCTGCTGGCGCATCGGCAGCCACCTGTACATCCATGGTTCGAATGGCAGTCGCATGCTCAAGCAACTCGTCAACGACACCGACGTGTGCGTGACGGTGACCCATCTCGACGGCCTGGTACTGGCGCGCTCCGCCTTCAACCACACGATGAATTACCGCTCGGCGATGGTGTACGGGCAGTTTGAAAAAGTAAGCGATATCGGCCAGCAGCATGCGGCCATGGATGCGTTGATGGAAAAGCTGGCGTCGGGACGCCTGGCGCACGTGCGCGGCGGCAGCGCCAAGGAATACGCGGCCACCACCGTGCTGCGCATCGCGCTCGACGAATGCGCCGTCAAGCTGCGCAAAGGCGGCCCGCTTGACGACGCGGCCGACATGGCGCATGCCGTCTGGACGGGCGAACTGCCGTTTACGCACGGCCGTGGCGCGGCCCTCGCCGATGCGCTCAACACCAACGAAATGCCCGCGTATGCCGCCGCATGGAGTACGGAATCTGCTTGACCGGCCGGCGTGCTTGCCCGATGATCGGCATTGATGGCGATCGCCACCAACTCACCAACCGATCCAATCACGCATGGAGCATATGATGATGAAGCGAGTATCCCTGGCCTCGGCCCTGGCAGTCATGCTGGCCTGCGGCGGCAGCGGTGCGGCACTGGCCGCCGATGCAGGCGACGCAGCCCTGAAGGCAGCCATCGCCGGCAGTGCGCGCACGCCGGCCAACGCGCTACGCGACAGTGCCCGCCACCCGTATGAAACCCTGACGTTCTTCGGCATCAAGCCGGGCATGACGGTGGTCGAACTGGCGCCTGGCGGTGGCTGGTACACGGAGATCCTGGCGCCCTACCTGCGTGACAACGGCAAGCTGATCGCCGCCGGCAACGATCCGCAATCCGCCAGCGAAGGCGCACGCCGCGGCGCGGCGCGCTTCCAGCAAAAACTCGACGCCAATCCAGCCGCTTTCGACAAGGTGGAACTCGGCGCCTTCGCACCGCCCGCCACCTACCGCATCGCGCCCAAGGGCACAGCCGACATGGTGCTCACCTTCCGCAATATCCACAACTGGATACCCATCGGCGAAGCAGGCATGCAGACCCTGTTCAAGGAAGTGTATGACAGCCTGAAACCGGGCGGCGTGTTCGGCGTCGTCGAGCATCGCCTGCCAGCGAACAAGGCGCAGGATGCCACGGCCAGCAGCGGCTACATGCACGAAGCGTATGTGATCAAGCTGGCCGAAGGCGCAGGTTTCAAACTGGCGGCCAAGTCCGACATCAACGCCAATCCAAAAGACACGGCGGACCACCAGGGCGGCGTCTGGGCGCTGCCGCCGACCTACGCCAACAAGGATGTGGAGCGGGCCAAATACACGGCCATCGGCGAGAGCGACCGCATGACCTTGAAATTCGTCAAGCCATAGTGTGAAAAAGGCCATCTCGCGGTGGCCTTTTGATTCCTGTTTTACTTCTTACCCTCTTTCTGCTTCACCGGCACCAGGCTCAAATCCTGGAAGTCATAGCTGAAATCCGTCTCGGCCGACACGGGCGCCATCTTCACCCTGTCGATGCTGCCATCGGGATTGAGCGAGAACGTCACGTAGGCATCGGCGTTGAAATTGCGCTCTTTCCAGCGCACGATGAAGGTGTCATGCTGCCAGTGTTCCAGCTCGCCCGTCAGGTCCGGCGTGCGCGTGAAGCTGAGGATGTGTTTTTTCCCCTCCGGCTTGATCACGACCTTGCCATACCAGGCATCCTCGTACTCGCCGTCGTACGCGGCCAGCGGCAGCGACGGCTGCGATTTCGCCGCGCGCGCGCTCGACGCCTTGCCCTGCTTTTTCACTTCCTCGGCATGCTGGTCCTGCTCCACCTTGGCCACCAGCGCCAGCCAGTCCGACGGCGCCGCCTGCAGGTAATGATCGAGGATGCGCCATTGCAGCGCCGTCATCGAACCGCCATTTTCCGCATTGGTGAGAATGGCCACGCCCAGTTTTGCTTCCGGCACCATCACCACGCGCGAATAAAATCCCTGCAACGCGCCGCCGTGCATGGCCACTTTCATGCCCCTGTAATCGCGCAGCTGGAAGCCCAGGCCATATGCGCTGAAATTCGGCTTGGTCGCTGCCAGCGCCGGCTTCGGCTCGGGAATCTTGATCGGCGTTTGCGCCGTCCACATTTCGCGGCCCTGCTTTTCGCTGAACAGGCGCGCTTCCTTGCCATCCTTGTCCTGCACGCCAGCGATCTTGCCGCCATCGAGCAGCACCATCATCCACTTGGCGATATCCTCCGCATTCGTGTTGATACCGACGGCACCCACGGCATTCGGCACGGGCATGGACTTGACGGCGGCGATCTTGCCGTCGATCTTGCTGTGCGCACTGGCGACGTCGGGCTTGCCCGCGTTCTCAAGAAGGTTGGTGGTGGTGCCCGTCATGCCCAGTGGCGCCAGGATGCGTTCGTGCATGGCCTCGCCCCAGCTTTTCCCCGCCTTGTCGGCGATGATCTTGCCGGCCACGATATATAGCAGGTTATCGTAGGCATAGCTGTTGCGAAAACTCGTGGCCGGACGGATGTAGCGCAGCTTCTCGATAATTTCGTCGGTGCTGAACGTGGTGGTCGGCCACCACAGCAAATCGCCCGCGCCCAGGCCAAGGCCACTACGGTGCGTCAGCAGGTCGCGCACGGTCATGGCGCCCGTCACGTAGGAATCGTACATCTGGAAGCCGGGCAGGTGCTTGGTGACGGGATCGTCCCAGGCCACCTTGCCATCGTCAACCAGCATGGCCAACGCGGCGGCCGTGAAGCCTTTCGAGTTCGATGCCACTTCGAACAGGGTCTGCGCATCGACGGCCGCCGGTTCACCCAGCTTGCGTACGCCAAAGCCCCTGGCGGTGATAACCTTGCCATCCTTGACGATGGCGATCGCCATGCCGGGCACGTCGAACACTTTCAGGGCGGTGGCGACGTCGCGGTCAAGATCAAAGGCAGGCGCGGGCGCCGGCGCGGCAGCAACGACGGGGGCGGCGTCAAAGGCCAGCGCCGGCATGGTGATGCTGGAAAACGCCAGCACGATGGCGGCGGCGAGGCGGTTCATGGTATGCATGGTCAGAATGTCCAAAGAAGATTCAATGCGCTTGCGCGGCCATCAATTTATCGACGCTTTCCTGCGTCACCGGGTGGTAGCGTGCGCGCGCCTGCGCATACACGTCCTTGGCCCAGGCATGGCCTTGCGGCGTTTTCATCAAGGCGCTGTACAGGGGCACGACGAACTTCTGGCGGCCCACGCTCATCAGGAATGCCTGCAGCGGCGGCTGCACGTCGTAGCCGGCGTTGACGGCAGCGAGGTAGAAGCGGTAAGCCACTTCATTGTTGCCGCTCTTGCCCACGCTGTAGACCTGGTCCAGTTCGCGCAACTGCGCTGCGCTGGCCTTGTTGTTGATGTCGTTCAGGAAGTGCATCGATTCGATGGCGACCCACTTTTCCATGCCCAGCTCTTTCGTCGCCAGCTCACCCTTGAGCCAGGCGTCGCGGTGCTGGTCCAGCAACGCCAGGCGCGGCGAGACGACGCGTTGCGCGCTGGCCGGCACGCCGGTGCCATACAGCCATTCATCGAGTTCCGTTTCCGGCATCACCTCCGGATGCTGCGCCAGCAGGTTCTTGCGCAGGTAGGCGATGAACTGCTCCGTCGTCACGCTCTGGAACGCATGCTGGTCGAACCAGCCGCGCAGGAAAGGATCGAACACGGCACGACCGGCACGGCGCTCCATGGTAGCCAGGAACCAGGCGCCTTTCGGGTAGATGATGCCGTCGTCCGTGTACGTTTCCGCGGGATTGGCATCCGCATCGCGCGTGATCAACGCCGTTTTCGCCGCTGGCAATTCCTTGATCGACGCGGCCAGTTCTTCCTGGTCGACCTGCACGCCCATCTGCGCCACTTCGCTGCCATACAGCTGCTCGACGATGCGCGTGGTGACGTAGGTGGTGAAACCTTCGTTGAGCCACATGTGCTTCCACGACGCGTTGGTGACCAGGTTGCCCGACCACGAGTGGGCCAGTTCATGCGCGATCAGGTCGACCAGGCTGCGATCGCCCGCGATCATGGTCGGCGTGAGGAAGGTCAGGCGCGGGTTTTCCATGCCACCGTAGGGGAACGATGGCGGCAGCACGATCATGTCGTAGCGTCCCCAGCCATACGGACCATACAGCGCCTCGGCGGCCTGGATCATCTTTTCCGTGTCGGCCAGCTCGTATTCGGCCGCCTTGATGCGCGGCGGTTCCGCATACACGGCGGAGCGGGGACCGAGTTTTCGCACGTCCAGTTCGCCGATGGCGATCGCCAGCAGGTACGATGGAATCGGCTGCGGCATCCTGAATTTCCAGCCGCCCTTGCCCGTCGCCTTTTCGTCATTCTCGGCGCTCATCACGACGCGCATGCCTGCTGGTGCATCGATGCGCGCACTGTAGGTAAAGCGCACGGCCGGCGTATCCTGCGACGGCACCCACGAGCGGGCGTTGATGCTTTGCGACTGGCTGAACATGAAAGGCAGCTTGCCCGACATGGTCTGCTGCGGCGTGAGCCACTGCAGCGCGATGGCGTTGGGCGCCGTGTGATAGTAGACGCGCACCTTGCCCGGCTGGCCCGTGGTAGTGATGCTCAGCGCCTGGCCCTTTTCCGGGTCGGCCTTGTCCAGTTGATACGGCGCCATCTGCCATGCGCCGCGCTTGTCCTGCACCTGCACTTTCGCGATCGACAAATCGCGCGTATCGAGCACCAGGGTGCGCGCCGCCGGGTCGATCCAGTTCAAGGACAGCTCGGCATAGCCGGAGAGGGTCTTTTGCTTGAAATCGGCTTTCAGGTCCAGCTGCAGGTCGCGCGTGCGCACCTGGTCGTAGCGCGCGTAGCTGAGGGGGTCGGCGTGCGCAGCCAGGGTTACCTGGCAAAGTAGCGCACAGCCCAGGGTGCGCAGGAAGGTCAAAGTTTGCATGGTCGTCTTTTGAATGATTTGCGAAAGCCCCGGTCCGTGTGCGCCGAGGCGTCGCGCAGAATAGCACTTCCGGCGCAGGCCGGCAGAAAAAAAGCGCCGGACTGGCCGGCGCTGTTTCACTGCGTCGTTTCTGGCCGGGCTTCGGGCTTGGTCCCGGCCTTGGCCTCGGACGCCTTGAGCAGCGTATTAAAATCCTTCATCAGGTTATTCTTGTCGCGGTCCAGTTTGAACAGTTCCAGGCGCGATGGCGTGATTTTTCTCGGCCAGGCATTGTTGCTGGTGTCGATGTCGGCCGTCTCCCAGTACGGGTCCTGCACCAGCCCCACCATCGGCTCGTCGGTGACGATCACCTTGCTGATCTTGTGCGGCGCATAGCGCCACACTTCGGCCGGCACGCGCTCGATGATCTTCTTGCCGCTTTTTAGTTCGATCTCCAGGATCAGCGGCATCACCAGGCCGCCGAGATTCGAAAAGTCGACCAGGTACAGATGCTTGCCCAGGTTATGCTGTTCAAGCAGTTTCCGCTCCCACGGCTCCAGCGCTTCCTGCTCCTCCGCATAGCTGTTGCGGTCCTTGTTGGTGACCGTGAATTCATCATGCCGGTTATAGAAGTCCTTCAGTGCGGGGTCCAGATCGACCTTCTTTGGCAACGCCTTGTTGCGCTGGTCCGAGATCGAGATGGGTTGCGCGGCCTTCTGCGCCTTCTTCCACGCCTTTTCCGTTTCTGGATTTCTCGTGCTCACGCCATATTCGCTGATGCCGTCGATGCTGATATCAACTGCGTCAGTGGTATAAAACCAGCCGCGCCAGAACCAGTCCAGGTCCGTACCGGACGCGTCTTCCATGGTGCGGAAAAAGTCGGCCGGCGTGGGCCGCTTGAACTTCCAGCGCAAGGCATACTGCTTGAAGGCGAAGTCAAACAGTTCGCGCCCGAGGATGGTCTCGCGCAGGATGTTGAGGGCCGTGGCCGGCTTGTCGTAGGCATTCGCCGTAAACTGCAGCAAAGACTCGGAATTGGTCATGATGGGTACCTGGCCCTGGCTGCGCATGTAGTCGACGATCTTGCGCGGCTCGCCATTCCAGGAGGGGAAATGCTCTTCCCACGCCTGCTCGGCCAGGTATTGCAGGAAGGAATTGAGGCCCTCGTCCATCCACGTCCATTGACGCTCGTCCGAGTTGACGATCATGGGGAAATAATTGTGGCCCACTTCATGGATGATCACACCGATCAGATCATACTTCGCCGTCTTCGAATACGTCAGCTCGCCCGTCTTCTTGTCCTTCACGGGACGCCCGCCATTGAACGAAATCATCGGATACTCCATGCCGCCCACGGCGCCATTGACAGAAATGGCGTTCGGATACGGATAGTCGAAACTGTACTTGTTGTACTGCTCGATGGCGTGCACGACGGCGCGCGTGCTGTACTGCTGCCACAGCGGATTGCCCTCGTTAGGATAATACGACATGGCCATCACGCGCTTGCCGCCGCTATTCAAACCCTGCGCATCCCAGATGAACTTGCGGCTCGACGCCCATGCCACGTCGCGCACATTGGCCGCCTTGAAGTGCCAGGTTTTCATCCCCGCCGCCCGGCCCTTTTCCGCCGCCAGCGCTTCGGCGGGCGTGATCACCAGCAGCGGCGTATTGCTGTTTTTCGCCCGCGCCAGGCGCTCGCGCTGCACCGCGCTCAACACGCTCGCAGGATTTTGCAGCTCACCCGTGGCGGCCACCACGTGATCGGCCGGCACAGTCAGATACAGTTCGTAGTCGCCAAACTCCAGGGTAAACTCACCGGAGCCGAGGAACTGCTTGTGCTGCCAGCCGGCGGCGTCGTAATACGCGGCCATGCGCGGAAACCACTGCGCAATCTGGAAAATCGTGTTCTTGTCGTCTTCAAAATACTCGTAGCCGGACCGCTCAACCAGCACCTTCTGGTCATTGATTTTGTAGGACCAGTCGATGCCAAAGCTGATGCTCTGGCCGGGCGCCAGCGCCACCGGCAAATCGATGCGCAGCATGGTCTGATTGACGACATACGGCAGCGGCTTGCCGCTGGCCGCTTTCACGGCGGTGAGCTTGATGCCGCCGTCAAATTCGCGGCCCGCGTGGATGGCGCGCAAGTCCTCGAATTTCAGCGCTTCCTCTTCAGTGCCGCTGAGCCAGGCCTGGCGCGACGGCGCGCTCAGGACGCGGCGCTGGTCGGCATCCTGGCGCAAGCCATTCTGGTCCAGCTGCAGCCACAGATACGCAAGGCTGTCAGGCGAGCGGTTGTGGTAGGTGATCTGTTCGCTGGCCGTGATTTCGCGGCGCGCTTCGTCCAGCGTGGCGCGGATCACGTAATCGGCCCGCTGCTGCCAGTAGGCGTGGCCCGGCGCGCCGGACGCGGTGCGGTAGGCGTTGGGCGTGGGCAGCAACTCTTCGAGCTGGCGGAACTTGTCGTCGAAGGGCGCCGCGGCGCACAGGCCTGGCAAGGGGGCAAACAAGGTCAGGCACAAGGCAAGCAAGCGGACAAGGACCGGCATGGCGCATTCCATCTGGGAGTCGTGAACAGACTGCATTCTAAGTCGAGTCTGTTTGCAAATCGCTCATTGTTGTGGAAGTCCCACACACAAGCCCGCGCCGCGCCGCGGCGGCACTGGCGCGGACGCGGCCATTGGCGTATGATGCGCCTCGAACATTGGGGAGTAGTCGTCCCGCGGTCCTGCCGCGGGAACCTGTATCAACATGATTGGCCCGCAGGCCATGGTGCAGGTGGTTGAAGAACTTGACGAGACCATTGATCCAGGGCGGCCGCATGGGCCGGAGTCGCCCGTGGATCATTGGTTAATTCGTCCGGCCCGCGTACCTCTTGCAATCTCATGGAAGCATTCCTCATCTCCACCGGCATCGTCGGTCTCGCTGAAATCGGCGACAAAACCCAACTCCTGGCCTTTTTGCTGGCTGCCAAATTCCGCAAACCCTTGCCCATCGTGCTGGCGATTTTCGTCGCCACCATCGCCAACCACGCATTCGCCGCCGCCGTCGGCGCCTGGATCACCAGCATGCTGGGACCCGACGTGCTGCGCTGGGTACTGGGCGTATCCTTTTTGGCCATGGCCGCCTGGACCCTGATCCCCGACAAGCTCGATGAAGACGAGACGAAGCTGGCCAAGTATGGCGTCTTCCTGACCACCCTGATCGCCTTCTTCATGGCGGAAATGGGAGATAAAACGCAGGTGGCAACCGTGGCGCTGGCAGCGCGCTACCACGACATTGTTTCAGTCGTGCTGGGCACCACCTTCGGCATGATGCTGGCCAACGTGCCGGCCGTGTACCTGGGTGACAAGATCGCCAACCGCGTGTCGCTGCGCCTGGTGCACGGCATCGCGGCGCTGGTCTTTGCCGTGCTGGGCGTGGCAACCCTGCTGGGCGCGGGCGCAGCCCTGGGGTTTTGATACACCGGAAAACAATTTCTCATTTGCAATACCAATGCTCATAATTGCAATGTCGCGAACATGAACACCGGCGCGGTGCGACCGAAGGGCAGCCGCGCTTTCTTGAGGAATGTATGTATTTGAATGGAAAGATGGCGGCGCTGTGCCTGGCCGCTTGTGCAAGCCAGGCCGGCGCCGCGGCGGCCCATACGCAGTGCCAGGCGGCGGCTACGCACACCGCCTACCCTTCCCACCCCGACACGAATGAAGTATCCACGCGCGACCTGCTGCTGTTGGGCGCAGGCGTAATCGTGCTGCTGGCACGGCGCCGGCCCGAACACGACACATGGCAAGATTAAAGCAACAGTAGCACTGCATACTCGCGGCCCTCGTCACGCAGGGCGATGCTGGTGCCATCCTGCGCCACGCCATCGAGCGACAATCCTGCAGGCCGCCCTTGTGCCTTTTCCACCGTGATGGCATAGCTGCTGGCACCGAAGCGGTAATGCAGCTTGAAGCGGTCCCATTCGGCCGGCATGGTAGGCGCCACGCGCAGCACATTCGCTTCGCGCGTCAAGCCGAGCAGGGATTCGACGATCAACCGGTACAGCCAGCCCGACGATCCCGTGTACCAGCTCCAGCCGCCGCGCCCCACGTGCGGCGCCACGGCATACACGTCAGCCGTCACCACATACGGCTCCACCTTGTAGCGCGCCACCGCCTGCGCATCAACGCCATGGCGCACGGGGTTGATCATGCGCAGCAGTTCCCACGCCTTTTCGCCATCGCCCATGTGGGCAAACGCCATCGCTGTCCAGATGGCCGCATGCGTGTACTGACCGCCGTTCTCGCGCACGCCCGGCACATAACCGCGGATATAGCCGGGATTGAGGCTGGATTTGTCGAACGGCGGATCGAGCAGCTGGATCACGCCGAGGTTTGTGCCAGGCCAGCGCCGCACCAGGCGCGCATCGACCTGGCGCATGGCGCCGGCGACGCGCTCCTTGTTGGCCGCGCCCGACAGCACACCCCAGCTTTGCGAAATCGAATCAATCTGGCATTCCTCGTTCGTATGCGATCCCAATGGCGTGCCATCGTCGAAGTAGGCGCGCCGGTACCACTCGCCATCCCATGCATGTTCCTCGACGCTGGCCGCCAGCTTCACCGCTTCGTCGCGGCAGAACTGGGCAAACGTCGCGTCGCCGCGCAGCATGGCCACCTCGGCGAAGCGCTGCAGCACCTCGTACAGGAAGAAGGCCAGCCAGACGCTCTCGCCCTTGCCGTGTTCGCCCACCTTGTCCATGCCGTCATTCCAGTCGCAGGAGCCCATCAGCGGCAAGCCATGCACGCCCAGGCGCAAGCCATGGCGGATGGCGCGCACGCAGTGCTCGTACAGGTCGGCCGACTCGCCAGAGCGTACTGGCAGGTCGTAGTACGAGTCCTCCTCCGGCTTGACAGCGCGCCCTTCGATAAAGGGGACCACTTCCGACAGCACGTTGACGTCGCCCGTGGCAATCACATAGCGACAAGCGGCCAGCGGCAGCCACAGGTAATCGTCGGAGCAATGCGTGCGCACGCCCCGGTCCGATGGCGGATGCCACCAGTGCTGCACGTCGCCTTCGACAAACTGGTGCGCCGCGCACAGCAGCAAGTGGCTGCGCAGCAGATGCGGCGCCGTGTGGATCATGGCCATCGCATCTTGCAGCTGGTCGCGGAAACCATACGCGCCGCCCGACTGGTAATAGCCGCTACGCGCCCACAGCCGGCAGGCGATGGTCTGGTACATCAGCCAGCCATTGGCGATCACGTCCAGCGACGGGTCGGGTGTTTCGATGCGCACGGCGCCCAGGGTGCTTTCCCAGTGTGCGCGTACCGCGTCGAGCGCCATGCGGGCTGCATCCTTGCCCGCATGGCGCTGCACCATGGTACTGGCGTCGGCATTGCGGCGCCCGCCCACGCCGAGGAGGAAGACGATTTCGCGCTCCTGCCCCGGCTGCAGTTCAAACGGCACCTGGATCGCTGCGCACGGGTCCAACCCCGTGCCCGCCTTGCCGGACAGGCGCACGCGGCGCAAGGCCGCCGGCCGTGCCAGGCTGCCGTTGCGGCCGATGAATTCATTGCGGTCGCAGGTGATGGAACGGATGCTGGCATCGGTGTTGAAAAAACCGACCCTGCCCGAAAACTCCGTGTTGTAGTTATTGCGCGCAAACAGCGCTCCGCTGATCGTGTCGACTTCGGTCGCCACGTGCATGCCGGACTTGGCGCGCAGGTCGGCCAGCACCCATTCCACGTAGCCCGTGACGGACAGGCGGCGCGGCACGCCGCTGTCGTTGCGTACCTTGATCACCGAATATTTGACGGCTGCATCCAGCGCCACATAGGTGCACAATTCGGTGACGATGCCACCTTCGCTGTGTTCAAAAATGCTGTAGCCAAAGCCGTGGCGCGTCACGTAGTCGCCGCTGCCGCGCGCCGGCAGGGCGGAGGGCGACCAGAACTGGCCACTCTGCTCGTCGCGCACGTAAAACGCTTCGCCGGACAAGTCGGACACGGGGTCGTTCTGCCATGGCGTCAAACGGAATTCATGCGCATTCTCGCTCCAGGTATACGCCTGGCCGGCTTCCGACACCACCGTGCCAAATTGCGCATTGGCCAGTACGTTCGACCATGGCGCCGGCGTCTGCTTGCCTTCGCCCGTGGTGATCACGTATTCGCGCCCGTCGGGCGTAAAGCCGCCCAGGCCATTTTCCAGGATCAGTTCGCGCTTTGGCGCGCGGTGCGGCACGCCGCCATGTTCGCGGGCCGGGTCCTGCAGCAGCGGCGGCATGCGCAGCACGGGGCTGGGCGGGCGCTTGACCTGCTCTGCCAGGGTGCCGCGCAAGTCGCTGATGATGGCGCGCGCCACCGATTGCAGCAAGATGCGGTCTTCATTGGCAATCTGCTCGGCCAGGCGCACGAAGATACCGCCCGGGCGATCGATCGCCTGCGCATCGATGCCCGAGGCGATCAGGCCCATGATCTGGTCGTGCAGCAGCTGGCGGTAGCCCGACTGCTCCTCGTACCAGATCACCAGGTCCACCACCAGCCCTTTCAGGCGCCAGTAGGCATGCGCCTGCACCATCTGGCGCGCCAGTTCGATATTGGCCGCGTCGCGTATCTGCAGCAGCACGATGGGCAGGTCGCCCGAAATGGCATACGCCCACAGGCCGGACTGGCCGCGCTGGTTCTTGATCAGGATGCCGGCCTCGGCGCGCAAGGCCGCATTCGGATAGATCACGGCATTGGCCAGGCGCGCATACAGCTGCGCATCGGCTTCGCTGGCATTCAACTGGCGCAGCACCACCTGGCTATGCGTCCAGGCCAGTTCGAAGACGCGATCGGCCAGGTGGCGGTCCTGGTATTTGTCGATCAGGTGCAGCGCCGCCTCGCGCTGCTCGGCCATGCCGGTGACGCTATCGACCGTCACGGCCTGGTCGGGTTCGAGTGTGATGACGTAGCGGATGGCCACGATGGGGTCGAGCACGGAACCGTGGCCGCCACCGAGCGGACCACTCTCCTGCAGCGCCTGCGGCAGCTGCGCCGTGTTGCCGCGGCCGATGAAACGGGCGCGGTCCGTCTCGAACGACACGGCATAGTGCTCGATATCGTGCACGGTCATCACATGCAGCAGCCACGGCATCTGCTCGTCCTTCGAGCGGGGCCGGCGCGTGCACAGGATCGCATTTTCATGCGCCAGGATTTCCGTCTGCACGAACAGCTTGCTGAACGCGGGATGCGCCGCGTCAGCCGCCGCCGGCGCCATCACCACTTCGGCAAAGCTGGTGATCTCGATGCGCCGCTGGCGGTTCGAATTATTACTGATACGCGTGCGCCGGATTTCGATGTCGTCCTCGGGCGAGACGACGATTTCCGTGTACAGGTCCAGGCCATGGTCGGCACGGCGAAATTCCGCGCGGCCCTCGGAAAAAATCACCTCGTATTTCTTCGGTTCGGCCAAGGTCGGCTGATATGTGGTGGACCAGACGGCACCGTCGTCGAGGTCGCGCAGGTAGCAAAAGTTGCCCCAGTTGTCGCGCGTGCTGTCCTCGCGCCAGCGCGTCACGGACAGGTCTTTCCAGCGACTGTAGCTGCCGCCCGCATTGCTCACCATGACGTGGTAGCGGCCATTCGACAGCAGCTGCGTTTCAGGCACGGCGCTGTTGGCCTGCGTGAGGATGCGCATCGGCATGGCCTGTTCGGGCGCACCGCTGCGCAGCACTGCCAGTTCGGCCGTGTTCGAGTAAAACGCACCTGCCTGCGGCGTACGTTCCTGCAGCACCAACAAGGCCGATTGCAGCAGCGGATCGGACTCGAAGCGGCGCTGCATCGGACGGTCGTGCAGCAGGTAGCTGAGGGCCAAAAAGCCCATGCCCTGGTGATGCACCATGAACGAGCGGATGACGGCGCTGCCCTGCCCGCGCGGCAGGCGTGCCGTAGTGAAGTCGATGGCCTCAAAAAACCCGTAGCGGCCCATGTAACCGGCCGCCTGCATGCGCTGCAGGTTCTGGCACGACGCCTCCGGCTGCACCATCAGGCCCATCATGCTGGCGTACGGCGCCACCACCAGGTCGTCGGCCAGGCCCCGCTTCAGGCCCAGCCCCGGCACGCCAAACGCGCGGTACTGGTAATTCAGGCTGGCATCGACCGTGTTGTAGCCGGATTCGGAAATCCCCCACGGTACATCGCGCTGGCGGCCATAATCGATCTGCGCCTCAATGACGGAGTGATACGTCTGGTCGAGCAGGGTGTTGGGATAATTCGGCATCACCAGCAGCGGCATCAGGTACTCGAACATCGAGCCGCTCCACGACAGCAGCACGGGCTGGCCGGCCACCATGCACAGCTGGCGTCCCAGCGCAAACCAGTGCTCCTGCGGCAGCTGGCCCTGGGCGATGGCGATGAAGCTGGCCAGGCGCACTTCGGAAGCGAGCAAGTCGTAGCAGCTGGGGTCGAGCCGCCGTTCGCTGACGTTGTAGCCGATGGCCAGCAGTTTGGTCGACGGGTTGTACAGGAAGCCGTATTCGATCTGCGCGAAGTCGCGCGCCTGGCCTGCGGCATGGGCGATGTCGCGCATGTGGCGGCCCGCCTGCTCGCGGCCCTGCGCCAGCATGGCGGCCAGCTCCGGCGGGGTGCCTTCCGGGGCTTCCAGGTTGGCCAGTTCGCGCAGGGTCGGCACGCGCAGCCACGCCGCATCGAGGTCCGCCTGCGCCGCCCACGGCGCCAGTTGCAGCAACTCGGCCAGCGCCGCGCGGCACTGGCGCGCCAGCGCACCGCTCCACATGGACAGCTCGCCATCCTCGCGTTGCAAGGTCAGCGATAACAGCGCGTCGGCCGCGCCATTCGCGGCACTCAGGTAGGCATGCCATTCGGGCAGGCTGGCTGGCGCGGCCGGCATCTGCAGCAGGCTCATGCTGTCGCGCATGGCCTTGCCTTCGCCTTCGGCGGCGATGAATTCCTGCAGCACCTGCGCCGTCGTGCCAATGCCCTGCACCACCTGCGCGCCGATGATGGGCGCGTCATACAGTTCCACCAGTCCCGGCTGCAAGGTCAGCAGATGGCCGGCCAGGTTGCCGCTGTCGACCGTCGAGATATACATCGGCTGCAGCGCCTTGAGCGTTTGCGTGTCGTACCAGTTGTAGAAATGACCCTGGAAGCGCTCCAGCTCCCCCATGCTGTGCAAGGTGGCGCGGCTACGCTCGATCAACTGGCCCAGGGTGAGATAGCCGAAGTCGTAGGCCGTCAGGTTGGCCAGCAGCGCCAGGCCGATATTCGTCGGCGAGGTGCGGTGCGCCACCACCAGGTTCGGATGCTCCTGCATGTTATCGGGAGGCAGCCAGTGATCGTCCGGTCCAACGAAGGTCTCGAAATACGCCCAGGTCTTGCGCGCCACGCCATGCAGGAAACGCCCCTGCTCGGCCGACAGGCGCGCCACGGCCCGTTCGATGGGGCGGCTGATCCACCAGGCGATGGCGGGCGCGGCCAGCCATAGCAGCAGCACCACGGCGGCGGCCGGCAACGCTGCCGGACGCCAGTGCAGCAAGGCAGCAAAGGCGGCCAGCGCCAGCGCCGGCGAGCACCACATGGCGCGCCAGCTGTCTGTCTGCGAACCGGAAGACGTGTGCAGGTTCGAGGCACGCCAGTCGAGCAAATGCTTGTGCGACACGCCCAGGCGCCACAGGGTACGCACAATGGCGTCCAGGCTGATCCAGGCCTCATAGGGCAGGAAGACGAGGGTCAGCATGGCATGCGAAAACTGCACGCCGCAGCGCCGCTCGAACGCGGCCAGATGCTGGCGCCACAGGGTGTCGCGCGGTTTGCGCAACAGATCGTACAGTGCGGAAAAGACGGGCGGCAGGAAGATGATGGCCAGCACCGCCACGCTCCAGAAAACCACGTGCGGCAGGAAACCCCATACCAGCAGCAGGGACAAGGTGGTAGCCGGCGCCACGACGCTGCGGCGCAGGTTGTCGAACAGCTTCCAGCGCGACAGCATCGACAGGGGATTGCGTTCGCGCTTGCCGGCGCGGCCCGGCACGCGGCCCAGCAACCAGCCGATCAGCTGCCAGTCGCCGCGTATCCAGCGCTGGCGGCGGCTAACGTCAGCGTCATAGCGGGCAGGATATTCTTCATACAGTTGCGAGTCGCTGAGCAAGCCGGCGCGCAGGTAGCAGCCTTCCAGCAGGTCGTGGCTGAGGATTTTATTGTCGGGCAGGCGCTGCCCCAGCACGCGTTCGAACATGTCGAGGTCATAGATGCCCTTGCCGATGAAGGAGCCCTCGTAAAACACATCCTGGTACAGGTCGGAGACGGTGCGCGTGTAGGGATCGATGCCCGGTTCGCCGCCGCACAGCAGCTCGTAGCGTGAAGCGTTTGCGCTGGGCAGCGCCACGGCCACGCGCGGCTGCAAGATGCCGTAGCCGGCTATCACGCGCGTGCCGGCCGCGTCGAGCACGGGTCGGTTCAGCGGGTGCATCATGGTGGCGATGAAGTCGCGCGCCGCGTCGCGCGGCAGCTGCGTATCCGTGTCGAGCGTGATCACATATCTGATGGTGCGCAGGCCGCGCAACTCGCCTTCCACCAGCGAGAATTTGTCGCGCGCGCCGCCGCGCAGAAAGGCATGCAGGTCGGACAATTTACCGCGCTTGCGCTCCTGCCCCATCCAGGCATTTTGCTGCGAATTCCACAGGCGCGGGCGGTGCAGCAGCAGGAACGGCCCCATATGGCCCAACTCTTCGCGTTCGGCCGGGTCGCCGTTTTCCTTGAACTCGCTGCCCTCGACGCGGTACTTATCGTTCAAGCCACGGATAGTGTCCTGCGCCTGGCGCAGCAAGGCTACGTCGCCGGGCATCGTTTGTGCATCCGCGTCGACAAAGTCGGTCAGTAGGCAGAAACGCAGGTTCGGATCGCGGTTGGCCAGGTAGCGCACTTCCAGCGCCTCGCACAGGGTGGCCACGTTTTCCTCGCTGTAGATCAGGGTCGGCACCACCACGATGCCGCGCCCGTCCGACGGAATGCCGGCCTGGTAATCCATGCGCGGCAGCGGATGCGGCGACGTCATCAGGGTCGCCAGCCAGTTCACCACGGCCACGGCCAGCTGGCTGCTGCCCAGCAGCGCCAGCGCACCCAGCGCCACCAGTGGCCAACCCTGCACGCCATGGCGCACGGCGCGCTCGAGCAGCAGCGCGCTCGTCGCCAGGCTCAGGAAGCAGATCGCGCCGAGGTAGACGGCCAGCGGCGCGGCGCGCGCCGTATGCTGCAGCGCCTCGATGAAGGGCAGCTTCGCGCCGGCCTGCTTTTCCAGCACCAGCACGCCGCGCCCCACCAGGTAAAAGCCGATATGGCCACGGCGCGCATCATTGCCGTTGCCGTGCGTGTGCGCCAGTTGCACCACCATCTCGGCCACTTCCACTTCGCTGCGCGCGCTGCGCCTGGCGATGCGTTCGATGACGTGGCGATAGCTGTCGCGCGTGGCGAAATCCATCAAGCCATAGGTGCCGGCCGGGTCCAGCCGCAAGGTCTGCTCGACGACGCTCATGGTCTCGACAAATTCCTGCCAATCCATGGTGCCCAGAAAACGCAGGCTGCCGATACTGTTGGCGATCGACACCTGGTCGGCCGCCTGCTGCCCGATCTCGGACTGGATCTGCTGCTCGATGGTGAGACCCGATTCGGCCAGCTTGTGCGTCAGCCACGACAGGGCCAGGGTCAGCGACGAACTCTGTCCCTGCAGGCGGCGCGACAATTCGGCCACGAAGGCGCTGGTCATCGGCGGATTCGAGCGCGCCATGTCGGCTACCAGCAGGATCAAGCCGCTGGGATTGCGCTCGGCGATGTCCGTCATCTGGTCGGCCCAGGTATTGGCCAGGTCGCGCTGCATGCGGTCATCGGCCACGCGCACGGCCACGCGGCGCAGGTTTTCGATCAGGGCCAGACGCAGCATGATGGGCACGGCCCACAATTCGCCCAGGGTCAGGGTGGCGACATCCTGGTAGGCCTCGATGAAATGGCACAGGTTTTCCAGGTCGACCCGGCCATCGCCATGCGAGATGATTTCCAACGCAATTTTATACACACGCGGGCAGCCCGCGTCCACGCCCGACGTCAGCCGCGGCAATTCCTTGCTGTAATTCTTCGGCAAATGGCGCCGCGTGGTGCGGATCTGCTCTTCGATCAGGTAAAAATTATCCAGCAGCCACTCCGAGGCGGGCGTGACCTGGCGCCCGCTCTTGACGGTGGCCGTCAGTTCATTGACGGTGGCCGTGATCAGCGCCGCATTGTCGGCCAGGCGTGCCAGCAGGCGGTCACGGCCATGATGCCGTCCCACCGCATGGCCGAGGGCCACATGCTTGCCGTGGGCGGCCATCTGCATGGCGCTGAATAACTCGGAGCGCAGGGGCAAGGCATCGTCGCGCGCAGCGTCGAAACTGTCCGGTGCAAGGGGATGGTCGCGGAAGATTTCCTTGAATTTGGAAATCTGTTCCTTGATCTGCTGCGTGACTACTGCGGTGTACTCTTTCAACTTGGCCTCGCTAGGTGCGCGCAGGCAGCCGGCGGCCACCGTCACGCCAGCCCAGTCTGGAAGAACATGATCGGACACTGGCGAAGACGGAAAGCGAAGCGCCGGAGCGTTGCGACGAATCTCAGGGTATAGGGAGATTTTCTGAACTTCATCGTAGGTGCGCCCTGCCCGCAAGACCGTGCGCTAGCGTACATACCCGAGGTTTTAGGGACGTGCAGGCAAAGAAATCAGCCCGTGCAGGGGAGAAAAATGCCTGTAGGAAATGAACAGGAGGAATTCAACGACCAGCACCGTGCCAATGATGGCACGATGCAATATTCCAGAGGAGAAACCTCAACCCCGTCAAGCCGCGATGGCCAGTGGGTGATGCGTCGCTTCCGCCATCGCCATGCCGCCATTGAGTTGCCATGCAGCAGCATGGCCCAGGCGGCGCAGACAGGCGGCGGCACGCGCGCTGCGATTGCCGCTGCGGCAGAAAAAGACCAGGGGGCGCTGTGGCTGCTGCAGCCATGCGGCCACCTGTCCTGCCAGGCGGCTCAGCGGTACGCTGTGCACTGCGCAGCCCTCGAACACCGTGCCGGCGCAAGCCGCGTGTTCATACGCTTCACGCACGTCGACGAGGATGGCGTCGGGATGCTGGCGCAGGAAGGCGGGCAGGCCGGCCGCATCGAGCTGCAGTTCGGCGGCAGGCACGAGGCCGTCCTGCACCGTGCGCACGGTGCTGCAGATGCTGCCGTCGTCGCATGCGGCGCACAGCACGGTGTCCGGCGTCACCAGCGCCGCATCCAGCAAGGGCATCAGCGCCTCGGGCGCCAGGCTGCCGATGAAGGCGAAATGCTGCCCCAGCAGGTACACGTGGGCGGCGTGATCTTGGCCGCACTCGATCCGCCGCAGGCGCTGCTGGCCCAGCTCCAGCTCACCGTCGATATCGATGCGACCCACCTGTTCGATAGCGAGTTCCTGCAGCAACGCCAGGCGCGCCGCGCCATGGTCGGCGGGCGCTGCCGTGTGCACGATGGCGCGCAAGGCCAGGTGCTGGCAGCGGATGAAGGCGGCCAGGCGCGGCACGAGCGCGGCGGCGGGATCGATGACGACACAACTGGCGCTGGCAGCGTCGCTGAGCAGCCAGGTGCACTGGCCATCCACGCTCAGCTGGATCACGCCGTCCTGCGGCGATGGCGCCAGCGCCGACGGCAGCAAACAGCTGCTGCGCAAGGCCTCGCCGCAACGCTCGATGCGCGCGCAGGCGGCGGCTATCGTCGCTGCGTCAATCAGGGGGCCGAACGACAGACGGATGGCCGAGCTGGCGCGCCATTGCGGCACGTGCATGGCTTCCAGCACATAGCTGGGCAGGGCCTTGGCGGCGGAACAGGCGCTGCCCGAGCTGACGCGCACACGCGCCGCATCGAACAGGTCCAGCAGCTCTTTCGAGGACAGGCCGGGCACGGAAAAATTGAGCGTGGTCGGTAGCGACAACGCGAATGGCATATTGAAAACGATGCCGGGGAAAGCGCGCTCCAGGCTGGCCACCAGTTGTTCGCGGAAAATGGCTAGGTCGGCGTGGCTGCGGAAGGTCTTGCCATCCTCCAGTGCCGCCAGCACGGCGCCCAGGGCGGCGATGCCGGCCATGTTCTCCGTGCCCGAGCGCAGGCCAGCTTCCTGGCCGCCGCCCATCATCAGGGGGGTAAACGGCGCGCCGGCGCGCACGTACAGCATGCCGATGCCCTTGGGCGCATACAGCTTGTGGCCGGAAAACGGCGCGTAATCGATGCGCGTGGCAGCCAGGTTGAGTTTCAGCTTGCCCAGCGCCTGCACGCAATCGACCATCCAGTACGCATCGGCACCGCGTTCCTGCAGCAGCTGGGCGATGGCGGACAAATCGCTGATGACGCCCGTTTCATTGTTCGCCGCCATCGTGCACAGCATGGCCGCGTCGCCGATCAGCGCATCGAGTGCCTGCAGATCGTGGCGCCCCTGCGCATCGACAGGCAGCTTGTGCACTTCCAGGTTCAGGCCCAATAAACGGTTCCAGTGCGCCAGACTTTCCGGCACGGCCTTATGCTCGGTCGCGCCATACAGCAGCAGGCTGCCGATGCGCTTGCCCGCAACGCGCCGCTCGCGCAGCGCGCACAGGGCCGACAGCACGGCCGTCTGGATGCCTTCGGTAGCGCCGCTATTGAACATCAATCGGCCATCGCCCACGCCCAGCAAGCGGCTGGCGCGCTGGCGTACGCCATCCATCATGGCCTTGGCCTGCAATCCCGTGGCGTGCGTGCTGCTGGGATTGCCATAGCCCTGCTCCATCGCTTGCCGGGCGGCGGCAACGGCGGCGGGCAGCACACAAGTGGTGGCATTGCTGTCGAGGTAGATTTCTTTCATGATGGCCGTCTGAGTATTCTATAAAAAGGGCGCAGCTAAAAAGGACGCAGCGCAGGCGGCTGGAACGTATGGATAGTTTACCGGCACGCTGCCGTGAAGATATGCCAAAAGACACTGCAAACGCGTTAATATGTAGCATATGTATGCCACAAAACACAAAATAACGAAATGAATTCACCAAACACATCGCTCGACAAATTTGATTGCGCCATCCTCGCCGCCCTGCAGCAGGATGGCACCCTGTCGATCGCCGCCCTCAGCGAGAAGATCGGCTTGTCCAGCACGCCCTGCTGGAAGCGCGTCAAGCGCCTGGAGGAAGAGGGCTATATCGAGAGTCGCGTGGCCATCGTCAACCGGCAAAAAGTGGGCTTGCCCGTGACCGTATTCGTCAGCGTGCGCACGGGACAGCACGATGAAAAATGGCTGCGCCGCTTTGCCGCCGCCGTCATTGTCTTGCCCGAGGTACAGGAATTTCACCGTATGAGCGGCGACATCGACTACCTGCTGAAAGTCGTCACCACCGACATCAAGGGTTACGATACCTTCTATAAAAAGCTCATCAAGGCCGTGCAACTGACAGGCGTGTCGTCCGCCTTTTCCATGGAGCAAATCAAGTGCAGCACGGAATTGCCGCTGGAATTGATCGCCCACGGCTTGCCTGCCTGAACATTTTTCCACCTGGCACGGATGCGCATGAAAAATGCGCATGTTGATGCATCGTGGTCGTTGCCATATGGCAACACGTCTGCATTAAATACGCCATATCATCCCTATATACCTCCTATCGGTCGCTATACTGCGCACTTGCCTGTGCATGTCCGGCAACCTCTGCCAGTCGCGCAGGCCCGTTCCCAGGGTCGTCCATGCATCTGCTTCGCCACCTCTCCATCCAGAAAAAATTGATGTTCAGCATGGGTTTATGCCTGCTGCTTTTCATGGGAATTTCATCCTTCCTCAGCGTGCGCATGAGCAGCGATTATGTGCGCGAGCGCGTCGTCGGCCAGGAACTGCCAGCCCAGGTGGGCGAAATCCGCAACGATGTGCTGCGCCAGATCAACCAACCGCTGTCGGTGGTGCAAACGATGGCCAATGATGTCTTTCTGCAAGACTGGGAAGACGCGGACCTGGCGGAAAACGGCTTGGCCACGTTCCAGCGCTACGCCAAAATGCTCAAGGAAAAAAACAAGGCGGCCGTCGTCAGCTGGAGTTCGCAAACTGCCTCCAGATACATGACCGATGCGGGCCTGATCCGCACACTGGACAAGCAACAGCCAGCCGATCATTGGTTCTTCAGCATGCTCGACGAAAACAAACAGCACACGATCAACCTGGACCGCGATCCAGCCTCGGGCAGTTTCATGCTATTTCTGAATGCGCGGGGCCAGACGGCGGGTGGCAAGGCCGTCATTGCAGGCATGGGCTTGAGCGTCGAGGCCATGGCCGACACCATCCGCAGCTACAAGATCGGCCAGACCGGTCATGTCTACCTGGTGCGCGCCGACGGCAGCCTCTTGATCCACCGCGACCCGACCCTGGCCGACGGCAAGCATCAACTCAAGGACTTGCCCGGCTTTAGCGATACCCTGAGCAAGAGCCTGCTGACGGGCAACAAATACGCGTACGCCATCTACGATGCGCCTGCGGGACGCCAGTTCGTCGCCGCCTCCTTCGTGCCGGAACTCAAGCTGTATGTGATGGCTGAAGTGCCGGAAACGGAAGTGCTGGGCAATATCATGCGTTCAGCCTTGATCGCCGCCTTGATCGCCGGCCTGGTCGGTGGCGGCATCGCCCTGTGCATCATTTACGTCATCAGCCGCGCCATCGCCGCCCCCGTCGCACGCGCGGCGGACATGCTCAGCGAGATCGCCAGCGGGAACGGCGACCTGAGCCGCCGCATGCCGGTCGAATCGGAAGACGAGGTCGGTGCATTGGCCACCGCCTTCAATCGCTTCGTCGCCTCGCTGAACGTGACGATACGCGAAGTTCGCGACAGTACCGGGGCCATAGCCAGCGCATCGAGCCAGATCGCCTCGGGCAACCTGGACCTGTCGGCCCGCACGGAAACCCAGGCGTCGAGCCTGGAAGAGACGGCTGCGGCCATGGAAGAGCTGACGTCGACCGTGAAACAGAACGCGGATAATGCGCGCCAGGCGAACCAGTTGGTAGTGTCGGCCTCGAGCCACGCTGTCAAGGGAGGCCAAGTGGTGGACCAGGTGGTGCAGACGATGGGCGCGATTACGGAAAGTTCGCGCAAGATCGCGGACATTATCGGCGTGATTGACGGCATTGCCTTTCAAACCAATATCCTCGCCCTGAACGCGGCAGTCGAGGCGGCGCGCGCGGGCGAACAGGGCCGCGGCTTTGCCGTGGTGGCGACAGAAGTGCGCAACCTGGCGCAACGCTCGGCAGCGGCGGCCAGGGAAATCAAGGACTTGATCGTCGATTCGGGCAGCAAGGTGGAAGCAGGCAGCAAGCTGGTCGACTCCGCCGGCGCCACCATGCAAGACATCGTCGTGTCGGTCCAGAGGGTCGCAGACCTGATGGGAGAGATCGCTTCAGCCAGCCAGGAGCAAAGCCAGGGCATCGCGCAAGTCAATGCCACGGTCACGCAGATGGATGATGCGACCCAGCAAAATGCAGCCCTGGTGGAAGAAGCGGCAGCAGCAGCCCAATCCTTGCAAGATCAGGCTGGCAGGCTGGCGCAGGTGGTCAGCGTCTTCAAGCTGGAAGAAGCTGGCCACGCTGCGGCGGCGCAGCAGCCGACCTACAAGCCCGCCCGGCCCAAGCCGTCCCGCCCGGCAACGGCCAAAGCAGTGATCCCCGCCGCGCGCCCGAAAGCGCCGGCCAGCGATGCGTGGGAAGAGTTTTAAAGGGGTTACATCGCCGGTGCTTTCACGCTCGCCGCTTGCTTGAAGAAATCATAAATGCCGCTCTCGCTCATGCGGCGCGCATTCGCCAGTTCGCCGCCCTTGGTGGCGTACAGCACCTGATTGTTGTCGCTCGATACGAGCACGGCAGCGGGAATGCCCTTCTTGAGCGGATTGCCATAGGCGTGCGCCACGTCCAGGTTATGGTCGAAGTTGCCCACATCGACCTTGACGACCTTGAACTGCTGTTGCATCAGCTCGGCGTTCTTGCCTTCCTTCAAGGCCTTGTCGAGCGCGCGGCAATCCTCGCACCAGTTGGCGCCAAAGATCAGCAAGACAGGCACGTGGGCCGCCTTGGCCTCGGCCAGCGCGAGGGCCACGTCGGCCTTGGCGTCGGCTGCCGCGTTGTACGCCAAATGCGGCGTGGCGACAGGGGTGCTCGGCGTTGGGGCAGCGGCAATGGCGGTGCCGGCAAGCAGCAGGCTGGCAAGGAAAAGGGAAACGCAAAGGGAAAGGCGCATGCAGGGCTCCTGAGAGAAATCGTGAGGCCAGCTGGCCTATTGCCAGCGGGCGTGACTGTCTAGAATATGCCTGCTTGTGGGAAATATCCACCATTTAATTGCACTGTGCTTATGCGGAAAACGTATAAGCACATATAAGAGCGCCACCAAGGAGAAGCAGCTTGAGCATGCAAAATACCTTGCCCCAACGCTGTCCTGCAGCATGCCCGACACGGCATATCGGGCCATATTGAGCCTGCTGTATGAACACTTTTCCGACCGCAACCTGAGCGAGCTGATGGTCACCGTCACGCACAAGGATGCGGCGACGATCCTCAATGACATCCATGCCTGCGCCTGCAGCAAGCGGGAGCCTTCCGCCATCGAGGCCACCAGGCGCCTGCTGCAGCGGCACGGCTTGCAGGCGGTCTGTGCCGAGGATTAATGCCCGCCGGCAGCGAAATGGAACGCATGGGATAATATCGGGCTCACACTGAGCAACGCGGCCCGAACGCGCCCTCCCCCATGACGACTTCTTTCCTGGCACGCTGGCTGCCGCAACCGAACAACGGCAGCCGCCGTGAACAATTGCGCGCCTGCGCGGGTGCCATCTGCGGTTTGCTGCTCACTGGTCTCATCTGCCACTTCCTGCTGGCCCCCGATAGCGCCAGCGTCTACCTGATCGCGCCCATGGGCGCCTCGGCCGTGCTGCTGTTTTGCCTGCCGGCCAGCCCGCTGGCGCAACCGTGGTCCGTGGTGGGCGGCAACGTCGTCTCCGGCATGGTGGGCATGGCTTGCGTGAAATGGCTGGGGCCCAGCGTGGGCGTGGCGGCGCTGGCGGCCTGTCTGGCCATCGGCGCCATGTTTGCCCTGCGCTGTTTGCATCCGCCGGGCGGCGCCGTGGCCTTGACCACCGTGGTCGGCGGCGCCAGCGTGCATGCGGCCGGCTTTGAATTCGTCTTCATCACCGTGCTGTTCAATTCAGCCGTACTGGTCGCCTGCGCCGTGCTGTACAACAACCTGACGGGACGCCGCTACCCGCATACCCAGCAACTGGTCGCACCGCATCCGCACGCCACGAAGGATGACATTCCCAGCACCCGCCTGGGATTTTCGCCGGATGACCTCGATGCCGTCTTGCGCCAGCACAGCGAAGTGCTCGACATCAGCCGCGACGATTTGCAGGCGATCTTCCTGCAAACGGAAATGCGCGCCTACCAGCGCCGCTTCGGCGTCGTCACCTGCGCCGACATCATGTCGAAGGACGTGCTCAGCGTGGAATTCGGCACGCCGCTCGATGTTGCCTGGCGCACCATGCGCGAGCACGATGTGGGCGCCCTGCCCGTCATCAACCGGGCGCGCCGGGTCATCGGCATCATCACGCAGACGGATTTTCTGCGCCATGGCGGCCTCGACGATTACCAGGGCATGCGCCAGCGCCTGCGCGGCCTGCTGCAGCGCAGCGGCCTCAGCCACAGCGACAAGCCCGAAGTGGTGGGCCAGTTGATGACGCCGTCGCCACACACGGCCCGCCTGGGCACGCCCATCATCGACCTCGTGCCCCTGATGGCCGACGCCGGCTATCACCATATTCCCATCCTCGACGGTGAAGAGCGCCTGGCTGGCATCATCAGCCAGTCCGACCTGATGGCGGCCTTATATGAAAGCCGTTTTGCCGAGGCGGCTGCATGACGCCATTCCAGGCACGGCTGACTGGCCCCGATGGCGGCGCCGCCGGCACGCCCGTCAGCGCGCATTTCTTCGGCGCGCAGCTGGCCATCGATGCGCCCGGCTCCACAGTCGATGTGGCGCAACTGGTCGTCAGCGTGGGCGGTGTCGATGGGCCGGAACTGTTCCTGAACTGGCTCGACGCACAAGGCCGGCAAGCGTCGCTCAAGCCGTTGACAGCGGGCGACATCGCCATCGTCTTGCACGAAGCGCCGGCCGCGCTGCAGCCGCAACTGCAGCGCCTGTGGGGGGAGCGCCAGCGCAACCGACGGCAAGTGTCGGGCTGGCTGGCCGGTTTGACGGGCACAGCCGTCGTTGCGGCTGCCCTGCTGTGGTGGCAAGGCGGCCATGCCATCGGCGCGCTGGCGGGATTGATCCCCTTGTCGACGGAAAAGCAGCTGGGCGAACTGGCCCTGTCGCAAGTGCGCGCACAGGGCGGCATCCATGACAGCGGCGCGGTGCAACAAACGGTGCAGGAGATCGGCCGCAAGCTGACGGCCGGTTCGCGCTACCAGTACCGCTGGCTGGTCAAGCAGGACGACACCGTCAACGCGTTTGCCATGCCAGGCGGCATCATCGTCGTGCATACGGGCTTGCTGCGCCAGGCGGGCGACCCGGGCGAGCTGGCCGGCGTGCTGGCGCATGAAGTGCAGCATGTGGAACAGCGCCATTCGCTGCGGCAAATGATCAGCAGCCTGGGCTGGGGCGCCCTGGTGGGCGTGACCATCGGCGACATCAGCGCCGTGGCCGCCATGCTGGCGCACCAGGCCGGCACCCTGTATTTCAGCCGCGATATGGAAGAGGAAGCGGACCGGCTCGGTTTGCTTGCCTTGCAGCGCGCACACATCCGTCCCGACGGCATGCTGCGCTTTTTCCAGAAGCTTGATGACAAGGACAAAGAGGCGACGCCGGGCTGGATTTCCTCGCACCCGCAAACGGCGGCGCGCGCCCAGCAAATCCGCAGCCTGATCGCCGCCACGCCCTGCCCCGCCTGCATCCCATTGACCAGCAAGCACTGGCAGGCCATGAAAGCGGCCCTGCCGCCTACGGCGAAATAGCAACATTCCCTCCTTACAATTTATCCAAACGCACTGGACAATGGCGTATGCTTACGCCCCGGCTGTTCCTTCGCGAGCGGCCACCCCGACCTCGCTACGCCTCCGTTCATTCTCCTCCTTACAAAGGACATCGCGCATGAAGCATCGTTTTGCCGCCGGCACCCTCGGCACCCTGGCCATCTCCCTGTTGCTCACCCATGCCCCCATGGCGCAAGCGGCCCAGCCCGCAGCCAAAACCGTGGCCGTCAGCGCGCCGCAAGCCAAGCAGCGATTGCAGGTCGTGGCCGATCAGTACTACGATGCGCTGGCACGTTTCGAGCCGATCAATGCCACCGAGAGCGGCGACAACCGTTTTGACGACCAGCTCGGTTCAGCCATCGTCCCCGCCGCGCGCGCAAAACAGTTCGCCCTGTACCGCCAGTACCAGAAGACCCTGCGCAGCATTGGCCGCCAGCAGCTGTCGCACCAGGACCAGATCAACTACGATATCCTCGACTATGAACTGAGCACGGCACTGAGCTTCGAGCGCTTCCCCGACTACCTGCTGCCACTGAACCAGATGGACAGCATGCCCGTCACCCTGGCCAATTATGCGGGTGGCGAGGCATCGCAACCTTTGACCACGGTCAAGGAGTACGACGCCTACCTGAGCCGTATCGGCCAGTTGCCGGGCTGGATAGACCAGGCCATCGCCAACATGAAAGTCGGCATGCAAAAGGGCATCGTGCTGCCGAAGGCGCTGACGGAATCGGCCTTGCCGCAATTCAAAAAGCTCGTCAGCGCCACGCCGCAGGACAGCGTTTACTACACGCCCATCAAGAACCTGCCGGCCAGCTTTTCCGACGCGGACAAGGCGCGCCTGACGCAAACCTACACCGTCATCATCGAGGCCAAGCTGATGCCCGCGCTGCAGCGCCTGTCCACCTTCATGGAAAGCGATTACCTGCCGGCCGGTCGCACGAGCAGCGGCTGGAGCGCCCTGCCCGATGGCGCTGCCTGGTACCAGGCGCGCGTGGCCAGCAGCACCACCACGGACTTGAAACCGGAGCAAATCCACGCCATCGGCTTGAAGGAAGTGGCGCGCATCCAGGAACAGTACGCGATCGTCGGTCCGAAGATGGGCTACAACGGCCCGGCCGCCGGCTTGCCCGTGTGGGTCTCGGAACAGGCGAAATATCGCCCGTTCAAGACGGAACAGGAAGTGCTCGACGTCTACCGCAAGTTGAACGTGCTGCTGGACAGCAAATTGCCCGCCCTGTTCACCCTGGTGCCGAAGGCACCGCTGGACTTGCGCCTGGAGCCTGAACTGAGCCGCGACACGGCCGCCGACCACTACACGGCGCCGGCCGCGGACGGTTCGCGCCCCGGCGTGTTCTGGTCCGTCGTCACCGATCCGAAACTGTATGGCGACACGGGCATGACCACCTTGTTCCTGCACGAAGGCAAGCCTGGCCACCATTTCCACCTGGCGCTGGTGCAAGAGATGGACTTGCCGAACTTCCGCCGTTTCGGCGGCAACAATGCCTTCACGGAAGGCTGGGCGCTGTATGCGGAAACGCTGGGCAAGGAAATGGGCCTGTTCGACGATACGGCCCAGTATTTCGGCCACTTGAACGACGAGATGCTGCGCGCCGTACGTCTGGTGGTCGATACGGGACTGCACACCAAAGGCTGGACGCGTGAGCAGACGATCAAGTACATGCGCGACACCCTCGGCTATGACGCCGTGGCGAAAAGCGAAACGGAACGCTACATGGCCTGGCCGGGCCAGGCGTTGGGCTACAAGATCGGTTCGCTGAAGATCGTCGAATTGCGCCAGCGCGCGCAACAGGCGCTGGGCGACAAGTTCAGCCTGCCGAAATTCCATGAAGTCGTGCTCAACGACGGTACCCTGCCCCTGAAACTGCTGGAAGCCAAGGTCGACCGGTGGATCGCGCAGCAACAGTAAAACGCAGCACCTGAAGGCAAAACGGCAGCACCTCGATGGCGCTGCCGTTTTTTTTGCCGGTAGCGTTTTCGGCTACACCAGCAGTGCCGCACTCATCGAGCGCACTTCTTCGGCCGATTCGGCGAGGATGCTTTGCAGGGTTTCGTTATCGATAATGAAATCGATGACGGAGTCGGAGGGCGTGAGCATTTCCACATACGTCACTTGCAACGGCGACGGCACGGGCGATAGTTGCTTGGCCAACAATAAGGTGTCGAGCAGGGAGTCGGGCGGGATCGACAGCAAGCCATCGCGCAAGCCTTCGATGGCTACACTCACGGCCAGCGGGATCAGCAGCTTCTTCATGACTTCACGGGAAATGATTTCTTCGGCGGACTCCATCCAGTGATCCGCATCGTCGTCGAGCAGGCCCGGGAATTCATCGGCGCGCGATAACAAGTAAAAGCCGCCCACCTCATGCACGATACCGGCGAACAGCGCCGTGTCGGCATCGACGTGCGTGACGCGGCGGGCTAGCACGTGCGCCAGCGCCGCCACGTGCGCCGTGTGCTCCCACAGCTGTGTCGCCTTCTGGCGCAGGACGGGGTCGATGATCTTGCTGCCGAACTGGCGCACCACCATCGCCGCCACCAGCGCATACAGATTGCGGTAACCCATGCGCATGACGGCGGCGCGCACGCTGGTCACGGGCGCCGCATCGCCGCGGCTATACACGGCCGAGTTGGCCAACGCGACCGTGCGCGCCGCCAGCAAGGGCTCGGCCAGTACCAACTTGATCGCATGGTCGATATGGCAGTCCGGTTCGGCCAAAGCCAATTGCAATTGCAGCGCAGAATTAACACTAGTGGGGAAAATTAATTCTCCGCGCACTGCCTGGGAAACAATTAAACCGAAAGCCTGTAGTTTATTCATCATACGATCAATCCGCCTCAGATATTTTTCTAGCCAACAATTTCATACATCAGAAATTGAATGCCAGACCCGGCCTTTAGAATACAGATGGCGTGTCATTCGCTTGCATTGCAGAATCTGGCAATGCCAGCGCATGCAATAGCGATTCATCGCCGATGACAAACAATTTCGGTTGCTGTAATACCTGCAGCAGAAATGGCTGGCCTTCACGCAGACGCCGGCGATAATCGGCCAGCGTATATAAGTTGGGATTGATTTTACGCCGCAAGGTTCGCTCGGCCGGGGCCAATCCCGTCAACAGATCGCCATAATTGGCTTCCTCACCCACCAGCAGCAGATCGATGGCGCTGCCAGGCATATCCTGTCCCTTCGCCGTGGCACCCGACACGAATGCCAGGTGCAGCTGGCCACGCAAGGGCGCCAGGGTCGCGCTGAGCACGCCGACAATGCCGAAGGTTTTCTGCACCAGTCCACTCAGCTCGGGATACACGAGGCTTTCCTTGTTGGGCCAGAAGCGCCGCACATTGCCGATCCGCTCCGAGGTGATCAGGCCGGATTCATGCAGGCGCCGCAGTTCCCGTTGCGCCGACGCGCTGCCCAGCCCCGTCAAACGCATGATCTCGTTCAAATGAAAGCCTTCATTCACGCGGACAAAGAGCAACCCCAGCAGTTTCTGCTGGGCTGGAGTAAACAGGGCTTGGGCAATCATGCGCCAAATCTTAGCATGAATAAACTGGAAACTGGCGTGGCGGGGGTAATACTGCGTGACAGCACAACAAGGCGACGATGCGCCGTCACAGGCAATTGGGCTAACACATGCGCAGCGACGTGGTGATGACACCATCGCGGGCAGTTGGCAGTTGGCAGTTGGCAGTTGGCAGTTGGCAGTTGGCAGTTGGCAGTTGGCAGTCAAGCATCCTTCTGAGCGCTCACTTCAGATTCGCGCGCGCGACGACCAGATGTTCCAGTCCGCCACATCCGCCAGTCTTGCACCAACTGCATCACCAGAGTTTTAGCCTATCAACTCAAGCATTCCTGATGCGACAGTAACTCGCCATATTGATATGCAAACCGATGAATGGAGGCGTAGCGATTTAATTGTTAATCTCGGCCATGAATAGGAGTAAGACTTGGCAGGACTCTCAACGCATCGTTCGTCTTCCATTGATCCATACTGCCAATACAACATGACAGGCGTGAATCAGCAATAGCCGAAGTGGCATTCTTTTTAATGCAGTGCAAATCACGTTTTGCAATGGTGATACTGCTGGATATACATGGGCCACCGTGATTTGCCGCGTTCCACGCTGTTTTGTCCGCATGTTTTGGAGAAGTGCGCAGGCGTAAAAAAACGGCACCCGAAGATGCCGTTCTTGTCAGCTAACAGCGTAGATTACGCTTCGTCGCCGTGGTGTTGCTGGGTTTCGATATCTTGCAGCGCTTCGGCAGCTTCGCCGGCCATCGAGGCTTTCTCGGCCAGCAGCAGTGCTTGACGCTCTTCCACTTCCCACGCTTCTTTTTCTTTGCGTGCGCGGTGGAAGGCCAGACCCGTACCGCCAGGTATCAGGCGACCGACGATGACGTTCTCTTTCAGGCCACGCAGACCATCGCGCTTGCCCATGATCGCCGCTTCCGTCAGCACGCGGGTGGTTTCCTGGAACGATGCGGCCGAGATGAACGAATCGGTCGACAAGGAAGCCTTGGTAATACCCAGCAGAACGTTTTCGTAGGTTGCAGGAATTTTGTTTCCGGCTTCCATCAAGTCGTTCTGATCCAGCAGTTCCGAACGCTCTACCTGCTCGCCAACGATGTAGTTGGTGTCGCCGGCATTGACGATCTGAACACGGCGCAGCATCTGACGCACGATCACTTCGATGTGCTTGTCATTGATCTTCACGCCTTGCAGACGGTACACGTCTTGCACTTCGTCAACGATGTAACGTGCCAGCGCTTCGATACCCAGCAGGCGCAGGATGTCTTGCGGATCGGCCGGGCCGTCCACGATCATCTCGCCCTTGTTCACGACTTGGCCGTCATGCACCAGCACTTGTTTGTCCTTGGTAATCAAGAACTCATGCTTGTTGCCGTCCATGTCCGTGATTTCCAGACGCTGCTTGCCCTTGGTTTCTTTACCGAACGCAACCGTACCCGTGACTTCCGCCAGCATGCCGGCATCTTTCGGCGAGCGCGCTTCGAACAGTTCCGCAACGCGTGGCAGACCACCGGTAATATCGCGCGTTTTCTGCGATTCAGTAGGAATACGCGCCAGCACTTCACCGACCGACACCGACTGGCCGTCTTTCACCATGATCAGCGCGCCGACCTGGAAGCCGATCGCCACCGAGTGTTCGGTGCCGGCGATCTTGACTTCTTCGTTCGCGTCGTTGATCAGCTTGACTTGCGGACGCAGGGTCTTGGTCAGCGAACCGCGACGTTTCGCATCGATCGCCACCAGGGTGGACAGACCGGTCACTTCGTCGACCTGACGGGCAACGGTGACGCCTTCTTCGACGTTCTCGAAACGCACCAGACCGGCGTATTCGGTAATGATCGGGCGGGTCAGCGGATCCCAGGTTGCCAGGGCCGTGCCGGCCTTGATGACCAGGCCATCCTTGACGATCAGGGTCGCGCCGTACGGCACTTTATGACGCTCACGCTCGCGACCGTGGTCATCGGTGATCAGCACTTCGCCGGAACGGGAAATGACGATTTGCGCGCCCTTGCCGTTCGTCACGTAACGCATGGTTGCCGTGAAGCGGATGGTACCGTTCGACTTGGCTTCCACCGACGATGCCACTGCCGCACGCGATGCCGCACCACCAATGTGGAAGGTACGCATGGTCAGCTGGGTACCCGGCTCACCAATCGACTGTGCCGCCACCACGCCGACGGCTTCGCCGGCGTTGACCATCGAACCGCGGCCCAGGTCGCGGCCATAGCACTTGGCGCACAGGCCGAAGCGCGTGTCGCAAGTCAGTGGCGTGCGCACCTTGACTTCATCGATGGACAGACGCTCGATCTCTTCGACCATGTCTTCGTCCAGCAGCGAACCGGCTTCGTACAGTGTTTCCTGGGTTTCAGGATGGACGACATCGTGCACGGTAACGCGGCCGAGGATACGATCGCGCAGCGCTTCGATGACTTCACCACCTTCGACCAGCGCCTTCATCAGCGCGCCGTTCATGGTGCCGCAATCGTCTTCGATGACGACCAGATCTTGCGTCACGTCGACCAGACGACGCGTCAGGTAACCGGAGTTCGCCGTTTTCAGCGCCGTATCGGCCAGACCTTTACGCGCACCGTGGGTCGAAATGAAGTACTGCAAAACGTTCAGACCTTCGCGGAAGTTCGCGGTAATCGGCGTTTCGATAATCGAGCCATCCGGTTTCGCCATCAGACCACGCATACCGGCCAACTGACGAATCTGGGCTGCGGAACCGCGCGCGCCGGAGTCGGCCATCATGTAAATGGCATTGAACGATTCTTGCGTCGACTTGGTGCCGTCGCGGCGGATCACGTCTTCGACTTTGAGCTGGTCCATCATGGCCTTGCCGACTTCATCCGAGGTTTTGCCCCAGATATCGACCACCTTGTTGTAACGCTCGCCGGCGGTCACGAGACCCGAGGCGTATTGCTGTTCGATCTGCTTGACTTCCGATTCGGCCGCCGCGATCAGCGTGACTTTTTGCGGCGGTACCAGCATGTCGTCGACGCAGATCGAGATACCGGCGCGTGTCGCCAGGCGGAAACCCGATTGCATCAGTTTGTCTGCGAACACCACGGTGGCGCGCAGGCCGCACTTGCGGAACGACGTGTTGATCAGCTTGGAAATTTCTTTCTTTTTCAGCGCGCGGTTCAGTACGGAGAACGGCAAGCCTTTAGGCAGAATTTCCGACAGGATCGCACGACCGATCGTCGTTTCGTAACGCGTTACCGTTTTCTCGAATTCGCCCGTTTCGGCGTTTTTCGGGTATTCGGTAATACGCACGGTCACGCGGGTCGTCAGTTCGACTTCCTTGTTGTCGTAGGCGCGGATCACTTCCGAGACGTCAGGGAACATCATCCCTTCGTTCTTCGCATTGATCGCTTCGCGGGTCGCGTAGTACAGACCCAGCACGATATCCTGCGACGGCACGATCGACGGTTCGCCGTTCGATGGGAACAGGATGTTGTTCGACGCCAGCATCAGGGTGCGTGCTTCCATCTGCGCTTCGATCGACAGAGGAACGTGGACCGCCATTTGGTCACCGTCAAAGTCGGCATTGAATGCCGCGCAGACGAGTGGGTGCAACTGGATGGCCTTGCCTTCAATCAGGACTGGCTCGAACGCCTGGATACCCAGACGGTGCAAGGTCGGTGCGCGGTTCAACATGATCGGATGTTCACGGATCACGTCTTCCAGGATGTCCCACACGACCGGCTCTTGAATCTCGACCAGCTTTTTCGCTGCCTTGATCGTGGTCGCCAGACCCATCAGTTCCAGTTTATTGAAAATGAATGGCTTGAACAGTTCCAGCGCCATCAGTTTCGGCAAGCCGCACTGATGCAGTTTCAATTGCGGGCCCACGACGATGACCGAACGACCGGAGTAATCGACGCGTTTGCCCAACAAGTTTTGACGGAAACGGCCGCCCTTGCCCTTGATCATCTCGGCCAAGGACTTCAGCGGACGCTTGTTGGCGCCGGTCATCGCTTTGCCGCGACGGCCATTGTCCAGCAGCGAATCGACTGCTTCTTGCAGCATGCGCTTTTCGTTGCGCGTGATGATCTCTGGAGCGCGCAGCTCCATCAGGCGTTTCAGACGGTTGTTACGATTGATAACGCGGCGATACAGATCGTTCAGATCCGAGGTCGCGAAACGGCCACCATCGAGCGGTACCAGCGGACGCAGTTCCGGCGGCAGCACTGGCAGCACTTCCATGATCATCCAGTCAGGCTTGATGCCCGAACGTTGGAACGCTTCTAACACCTTAAGGCGTTTGGCGTATTTCTTGATCTTGGCTTCGGATTTCGATTCCTTCAGTTCCACGCGCAGGGTTTCGGCATCGCGGTGGATGTCGATCGAGCGCAGCAGTTCACGGATACCTTCGGCGCCCATAAAGGCGGTGAAGTCGTCGCCGTACTCTTCGTACTTGGCGGCGTAGTCATCTTCCGACATGATCTGGCACTTCTTCAGCGGGGTCATGCCTGGATCGGTCACGACGTATGCTTCAAAGTACAGCACGCGTTCGATGTCCCGCAGGGTCATGTCCAGGACCATGCCCAGACGCGACGGCAGCGATTTCAGGAACCAGATGTGCGCGGTCGGCGAGGCCAGTTCGATGTGGCCCATGCGCTCACGGCGCACTTTGGCCAGGGTGACTTCGACGCCGCACTTTTCGCAGATCACGCCGCGGTGTTTCAGGCGCTTGTACTTGCCGCACAGGCATTCGTAATCCTTGATCGGGCCAAAGATCTTGGCGCAGAACAGGCCATCGCGCTCAGGCTTGAAGGTACGGTAGTTGATGGTTTCCGGCTTCTTGACTTCGCCGTAGGACCACGAACGGATTTTCTCAGGCGAAGCGAGACCGATCTTGATTGCATCGAAGGTCTCGTTGGTCTGTACTTGCTTGAATAGATCGAGCAGTGCTTTCATGTATCACTCCAGAGGTGATTAAATTTCTATATTCCTGAGACTACATTGCCCGGCATGGTTTCCCAGCCGGGCTTTGTGTTTCCCAAACCAAATGACAGGTGGCTGTCTTTTAGTTGCGTTCGAGGTCGATATCGATACCCAGCGAACGGATTTCCTTGACCAGCACGTTGAACGATTCAGGCATGCCGGCGTCGATCACGTGGTCGCCCTTGACCAGGTTTTCGTACACTTTGGTACGGCCGTTCACGTCATCGGACTTGACGGTCAACATCTCTTGCAAGACATACGACGCGCCATACGCTTCCAGTGCCCAGACTTCCATCTCACCGAAACGCTGACCACCGAACTGGGCTTTACCACCCAGCGGCTGCTGCGTTACCAGCGAGTAAGGACCGGTCGAACGCGCATGCATCTTGTCATCGACCAAGTGATGCAGTTTCAGCATGTGCATGACGCCGACAGTAACCTTGCGCTCGAACGCTTCACCGGTGCGACCGTCATACATGGTCACCTGGTTTTTCGAAGCGGTCATGCCCAGGTTCTTGGCGATGTCGTCCGGATACGCCAGGTCCAGCATGCGGCGGATCTCTTCTTCGTTCGCGCCGTCAAACACTGGCGTGGCGAATGGCACACCTTTTTTCAGGTTTTCGGCCAGTTTCATGATCTCTTCATCATCAAACTTGTCCAGATCTTCCGCGCGGCCATTGTCGTTGTAGATCGTCGTCAGGTACTTGCGCACTTGCTCGACCTTGGTTTGCGCCTTCAGCATTTCGCCGATGCGGATACCCAGGCCCTTGGCAGCCCAGCCCAAGTGAGTCTCGAGAATCTGACCAACGTTCATCCGCGAAGGAACGCCCAGCGGGTTCAGCACAACGTCGGCTGGCGTGCCGTCGGCCATGTATGGCATGTCTTCCACAGGAACAATACGGGAAACCACACCCTTGTTACCGTGGCGACCGGCCATCTTGTCGCCCGACTGCAGGCGGCGTTTCACGGCCAGGTATACCTTGACCATTTTTTGCACGCCTGGTTGCAGCTCATCGCCTTGCGTCAGTTTCTTGCGCTTCTCTTCGAAGGCCAGATCGAACTGGTGACGCTTCTCGTTGATCGATTCCTTGATCGCTTCGAGCGCTACCGCTGCATCGTCGTCCGCAGGGCGGATGTCGAACCAGTGGTATTTATCCAGATCGTCCAGGTATTCCTTGGTGATCTTGGCGCCTTTGGCCAGCTTTTTAGGGCCGCCGTTGACAACTTTGCCGATCAGCATTTTTTCCAGACGCTGGAAGGCATCGCCTTCAACGATACGCATCTGGTCATTCAAATCCAGACGGAAGCGTTTCAGTTCGTCATCGATAATTTGCTGGGCACGCTTGTCGCGCACGATGCCTTCACGGGTGAAGACTTGCACGTCGATCACGGTACCGATCATGCCCGAAGGCACGCGCAGCGAGGTATCTTTCACATCCGACGCTTTTTCGCCGAAAATCGCGCGCAGCAGCTTCTCTTCCGGGGTCAGCTGGGTTTCGCCTTTAGGCGTCACTTTACCGACCAGGGTGTCGCCGGCTTGTACTTCAGCGCCGATGTAGACGATACCGGACTCATCCAGACGAGCCAGCTGATTTTCAGCCAGGTTCGAGATGTCGCGCGTAATTTCTTCCGCGCCCAGTTTCGTGTCACGCGCAACCACCGACAGCTCTTCGATGTGAATCGAGGTGTAGCGGTCGTCCTTGACGACGTTTTCCGAGATCAGGATCGAATCTTCGAAGTTCAGACCATTCCATGGCATGAAGGCCACGGTCATGTTCTGGCCCAGCGCCAATTCACCCAGGTCGGTCGATGCGCCATCGGCGATCACGTCGCGCTTGGCAACACGGTCGCCCACTTGCACGATAGGACGCTGGTTGATGTTGGTGTTCTGGTTCGAACGGGTGTACTTGATCAGGTTGTAGATGTCGACGCCCACTTCACCAGCGGTGGCTTCGTCATCGTTGACGCGAATCACGACACGGCCCGCATCGATGTAATCGACGATACCGCCACGCAAGGCTTGCACGGTGGTGCCCGAGTCGACCGCAACGGTGCGTTCGATACCGGTACCGACCAGCGCTTTTTCAGGACGCAAGCAAGGCACAGCCTGGCGTTGCATGTTGGCGCCCATCAATGCACGGTTTGCATCATCGTGTTCGAGGAACGGAATCAGCGAGGCAGCGACGGAAACGATCTGGCCTGGCGCCACGTCCATGTACTGGATGCGCTCCGGGGATACCAGGATGGTTTCGCCGGCTTCACGGGCCGACACCAGTTCATCGGACAAAGTACCTTCATCGCTGATGGTCGCATTCGCCTGGGCGATGATGTAGCGGCCTTCTTCGATGGCGGACAGGTAGTCGATCTGGTCGGTGATCTTGGAGCCTTCGACCTTGCGGTACGGGGTTTCCAGGAAGCCGTATTCATTCAGGCGGGCATACAGAGCCAGCGAGTTGATCAGACCAATGTTCGGACCTTCCGGTGTCTCGATCGGGCAGACGCGGCCGTAGTGGGTCGGATGCACGTCGCGCACTTCAAAGCCGGCGCGTTCGCGTGTCAGACCGCCGGGTCCCAGAGCCGATACGCGGCGCTTGTGGGTAATTTCCGACAGAGGATTGGTTTGGTCCATGAACTGCGACAACTGGGACGAACCAAAGAACTCGCGAATCGCAGCCGAAATCGGCTTCGAGTTGATCAGGTCGTGCGGCATCAGGTTGTCCGCTTCGGCTTGGCCGAGGCGTTCCTTGACGGCACGCTCAACACGCACCAGGCCGGCGCGGAATTGATTCTCGGCCAGTTCGCCCACGCAACGTACGCGACGGTTACCCAGGTGATCGATATCGTCGACTTCGCCGCGGCCATTGCGCAGTTCCACCAGGATCTTGATCACGGCCAGCACGTCTTCGTTCGACAGGGTCATGGCGCCGGTCAGTTCATCGCGGCCAATGCGGCGGTTGAACTTCATGCGGCCCACGGCCGACAGGTCGTAGCGGTCCGAGTTGTAGAACAGGCCATTGAACAGCGCTTCAACGGAATCTTCCGTTGGCGGTTCGCCTGGACGCATCATGCGGTAGATCGCCACTTTCGCAGCCATCTGGTCGGCGGTGTCGTCGATACGCAGGGTTTGCGAGATGTAGGCGCCTTGATCCAGGTCGTTGGTGTACAAGGTCTGGATTTCGGAAATGTTGGCATCGCGCAAGCGGCCCAGCAAGTCTTCCGTCAGCTCATCGTTCGCGGAGGCGACGACTTCACCAGTGTCGCCATCGACGATGTTCTTCGCCAATACGCGGCCCAGCAGGTAGTCTTCCGGTACGGAAATGTGCTTGATGCCGGCAGCTTCGATATCACGCACGTGCTTGGCGTTGATACGCTTGTCTTTCAGCACCAGAGTCTTGCCCGACTTGTCGACGATGTCAAAGCGCGCCACTTCGCCGCGCAGACGTTCGGCGACGAATTCCATTTCCGCGCCTTCGGAGCGCAGGTTGAAATTGTCGAAGACAAAGAAATTGGCCAGGATTTGCTCGTGCGACATGCCGATGGCTTTGAGCAGGATCGTTACTGGCATCTTGCGGCGGCGGTCGACGCGGAAGAACAGGATGTCTTTCGGGTCGAACTCGAAGTCCAGCCACGAACCGCGGTAAGGAATGATACGCGCGGAGAACAGCAGTTTACCGGACGAGTGAGTCTTGCCGCGGTCGTGCTCGAAGAACACGCCAGGCGAACGGTGCAGCTGGGAAACGATAACCCGCTCCGTGCCGTTGATCACGAACGAACCGGTGGTCGTCATGAGCGGCAATTCGCCCATGTAGACTTCCTGTTCTTTCATTTCCTTGACGACAGGCTTGGTTGGCGATTCCTTGTCCAGGATCACCAGGCGCACTTTCGCGCGCAGCGGCGACGCGAACGTCAGGCCACGTTGTTGACATTCTTTGACGTCAAAGGCAGGATCGCCCAGAACGTACGACAAGAATTCGAGACGCGCAAAACCATTGTGCGAAACGATAGGGAAAATCGAAGTGAAAGCCGACTGCAGGCCATCATTCTTGCGGCCGGACGGTGCTATGTCCTCTTGCAAGAAGCTATGATAAGACTCGAGCTGGGTCGCCAGCAGGAACGGAACGTGGTGAACGTTGGCGCGCTTCGCGAATGATTTGCGAATGCGTTTCTTCTCAGTAAATGAGTAGTGCATGGACACTCCGTGAGTGACAGAAAGGATAGAAAATTCAGGTTTTGCAAGTGTTCGTTTGCACCGCTGCGTGTGACACAGACGAAACCTCAAGGCTCTGCTTTCCGGCTTGAATCGAATAAAAACTGCTGCTACAACTACATGACAAATACGATGCAGACGACAAAGGAGCCAAAGTCGGATTTCCCCCCTTGCGAGGGGAAACCTCAGACTTTGACTCGGGCGCTAACTGCCGCCGGTACAGATATTACTTGATCGAAGCGGTTGCGCCGGCTTCTACCAGTTTCTTCTGTGCTGCTTCAGCGTCAGCTTTCGACACTGCTTCTTTCACAGTTTTTGGTGCGCCATCGACCAGGTCTTTAGCTTCTTTCAAGCCCAGGCCGGTGATTTCGCGAACTGCTTTAATGACGCCAACTTTGTTTGCGCCGAAGCTGTCCAGGATGACGTTGAATTCGGTTTGCTCTTCAGCAGCTGCTGCTGGGCCTGCTGCAGGACCGGCCGAAGCCATTGCTGCTGCGGACACGCCGAATTTTTCTTCGAATGCTTTAACCAGGTCGTTCAGGTCCATTACGGACATGGCGCTAACTGCTTCCAGGATATCGTCTTTGCTAATTGCCATTTTGAAACTCCTAAATTTATTACGTTAGTTACATCAGATTGGTACTGAGAGAAAAAAGCGCGCGCAATTAAGCGGCTGCTGGGGCTTCTTCTGCTGCTGCTTCTGCAGGAGCTTCGGCGCCTTCGCCTTTTTTCGCTGCCAGGGCAGCCAGACCACGTGCAAAGCCCGAAACCGGAGCCAGCATAACGCCCAACAACTGCGAAATGAGAACTTCACGGCTAGGAATGCTCGCCAACGCGGTGACAGCAGCTGTATCCAGCGGCTTGCCTGCGTAGTTACCTGCTTTGATGACCAGTTTATCGTTGGTTTTAGCGAAGTCAGCGATGACTTTAGCTGCTGCAACGGCATCGGCCGAGATCGAGTAGATCAACGGGCCGGTCATGGCATCTGCCAGGCTGGCGAATGCGGTACCTTCAACGGAGCGACGAGCCAGAGTGTTTTTCAACACACGCAGGTACACGCCTTGGGCACGCGCTTTAGCACGCAGTTGCGTCAAGTGACCAACCTGGATGCCACGATATTCGGCCACGACGATCGTTTGCGCATTTGCTACTTGTGCGGAAACTTCGGCAACGACGGCCTTTTTGTCATTCAGATTGAGACTCACGGTCAACCTCCTTAAATGATGTTCGGCAATCACAACCGAGTGGTTGAGCGCCTTGCATCGGTTCGAACACGGCGTCCGAAGTCAAGAAGTACTAAACTGAGCGGATGGATTCACGCAGCATGAGGACTACAAAACTTGTTCGGGTACACCATCTGCGTTGGGCACTTGCCGTTGCCGGCAAGCCTATTAACCTTCTGCATGTGCGATCGCAGTCGGCCCAACGGTCTTTGATTGCCTGCCTGCCTGGTGCGAACACCGGACAGACAGCCCAAAGATGCGCCCGCAGCGCCCGAAGGCGCCACAGGACTTGATTCTTTACTTAAGCTGCCAGGCTAGCCTGGTCAACACGGACGCCAGCGCCCATGGTCGACGACAGCGAAACTTTGCGCAGGTACACGCCTTTGCTCGATGCTGGCTTGGCTTTGTTCAGTGCGTCGATCAGTGCGACCAGATTCGATTTCAGATCTGCGTCAGCGAACGATTTACGGCCGATGGTAGCGTGGATGATACCGGATTTGTCGGTACGGTACTGAACTTGACCGGCTTTCGCGTTTTTCACGGCGGTAGCGACGTCAGCAGTAACAGTGCCAACTTTCGGGTTAGGCATCAGGCCGCGTGGACCCAGGATCTGACCCAGGGTACCAACGATACGCATGGTATCTGGCGAAGCGATAACGATATCGAAAGGCATGTTACCGGCTTTGATCGATTCAGCCAGGTCTTCCATACCAACGATGTCGGCGCCAGCTGCTTTGGCAGCTTCTGCTTTTTCGCCCGACGCGAAGACAGCCACGCGTACGGTTTTGCCGGTACCAGCTGGCAGCACGACGGAGCCGCGCACCACTTGGTCGGATTTCTTAGGATCGACGCCCAGTTGTACCGATACGTCGATCGATTCATTGAACTTGGCCGTTGCGCACTCTTTGATCAGAACGACAGCGCTGTCGAAAGCGTACACTTTGGTACGGTCGACTTTGGCTTTCAAAGCCTTGATACGTTTGGATAACTTAGCCATTATACAACACCTTCCACCGTGATACCAATCGAACGAGCGGAACCAGCGATGGTGCGTACAGCAGCATCCATGTCGGCAGCGGTCAGATCAGGGGTTTTCAATTTAGCGATTTCTTCAGCTTGTGCGCGGGTCAGCGTACCGACTTTGTCGGTATGTGGCTTCGGCGAACCTTTGGTGATCGCAGCAGCTTTTTTGATCAGGTAGGTTGCTGGAGGCGTCTTCATCACGAACGTGAAGGACTTGTCCGCAAACGCGGTGATCACGACTGGAATCGGCATGCCTGGCTCCAGACCTTGGGTCTGTGCATTGAAGGCTTTGCAGAATTCCATGATGTTCAGACCACGTTGACCCAGAGCTGGACCGATTGGTGGGGATGGGTTTGCTTTACCAGCTGGCACTTGCAGCTTGATAAAACCAATGATTTTCTTTGCCATGATGGCTCCTATCTTGGATTGAGTAGTAGCGCCCCGCCGATCCTACCCTGGCGGGGCTCCTCTGACCGGATTTCGCTGAGACTGCCGCGGCGCTCCTGGTGGCGCTGATACAACTTAAACTTTTTCGACCTGGCCGAATTCGAGTTCCACCGGAGTAGCGCGGCCGAAAATGGTAACCGAAACGCGCACTTTGGATTTCTCGTAATTGACTTCTTCGACATTGCCGTTGAAATCGGTGAACGGACCGTCCTTGATGCGTACCTGCTCGCCCACCTCGTACAAGGTTTTAGGACGGGGCTTCTCGACACCCTCTTGCATCTGCTTCATGATGCCGTCGATTTCGCGCGCGGAGATCGGCGTCGGCTTGTTCGACTTGCCACCAATAAAGCCGGTAACCTTGCTGGTGTTCTTCACCAAGTGCCAGCTCTCGTCCGTCATTTCCATTTCAACCAGCACATAGCCAGGATAGAAACGACGTTCGGTGACGGACTTTACGCCATTCTTGACTTCGACTACTTCTTCGATCGGCACCAGGATCTGACCGAACTGGTCTTGCATGCCCGCGCGCTCGATGCGCTCGGTCAGTGCGCGCATGACGCTTTTTTCCATGCCGGAATAAGCATGCACGACATACCAGCGCTTGCTGCTCACTGGCACGCTCAGCGCTGCACCAGTATCCGCTACCGGAGCGTCGCCCGGAACGGACTCGTCCGCCGCTTCATCATGCACATTTTCGCTCATTATTTTTTCCAACCCAGAATTACGTCATACAACAAAAACTCGAGCAATTTATCCGTGCCCCACAGGAAAATCGCCATGACCAGCACAAAGGCAAACACGATCGCAGTAATCTGCGTGGCTTCTTTGCGGGTAGGCCAAACGACTTTCTTGGTTTCGCGCACAGCTTCTTTGGCGAAATTGAGAAATTCACGGCCGGTCGTCGAGACATACAAGAACGCAACAGCAATAACCAAACCAGCCACAAGCGCGCTTGCACGCACCAGAGCTGGTTGGCCTGCCAGGTAATAAAACCCGACTACTCCTGCAATCGCAGCTACTATTGCCAGCGCGACTTTTATCTTGTCACTCGACGTGCTAACGGTTTGCACGGATTGATTTGACATTTTTCTACTTTCGGTGCCCTGCACCTTGACGGTGGCAGGGACGGAGGGCATCGAACCCCCAACCTTCGGTTTTGGAGACCGACGCTCTGCCAATTGAGCTACGTCCCTACGTAAAACTTTCGAGGAGTGCTATTCTACCACCCAAGACGTCCCGGGTGGTAGCATAACATTTCCTTATGCGAGGATTTTTGCAACCACGCCGGCGCCGACGGTACGGCCGCCTTCACGGATAGCGAAGCGCAGACCTTCTTCCATCGCGATCGGGTTGATCAGCTTGACGGTGATCGACACGTTATCGCCTGGCATGACCATTTCTTTATCTGCTGGCAACTCGATCGAACCAGTCACGTCCGTCGTGCGGAAGTAGAACTGTGGACGATAGTTGTTGAAGAATGGCGTATGACGGCCGCCTTCGTCTTTCGACAGAACATAGATC